>CAZMCA010000103.1:0-11713 GCA_964564595.1 uncultured Caulobacteraceae bacterium | reverse complement strand
ACGGCCAGAAGACCTGGACGACGCTCGGCCAACACGCCGATTGGGGCTTCTTCCTCGTGCGCACCAAGCCCGATGGCAAAGCGCAAGAGGGCATCTCGTTCCTGCTGATCGATATGAAGACGCCCGGCATCACCGTGCGCCCGATCATGCTGATCGACGGCGCGTATGAAGTGAACGACGTCTTCCTCGACAACGTGAAAGTGCCCGTCGAAAACCGCATCGGCGAAGAAAACAAAGGCTGGACCTACGCGAAGGTTCTGCTCGCGCATGAGCGCACTGGCATCGCCGGCGTCGCGCGCTCGAAGAAGGGCGTCGAAAACCTCAAGGCGCTCGCCGCCGCAGAGCGCTCAGACAGCGGCCAGCCGCTCGTGCAGGACGATGACTTCAACCGCAAAGTCGCCGAGCTCGAAATCGATCTCGCCGCGCTCGAATACACCGAGCTGCGCGTGCTCGCGGCCGAACAGGCCGGCAAAGGCCCAGGCCCCGAAAGCTCGCTCCTCAAGATCAAGGGCACCGAGATCCAGCAGCGCCTCACGGAGCTGACGCTGGAAGCCTGCGCCCATTACGCGATGCCGAACGCGCGCTTGTTCTCACCCGAACTCACCAACGAGTTCAAAATTGGCCCGGATTACGCGCACGAAGCCGCGCCTGCGTACTTCAACATGCGCAAGACCTCGATCTACGGCGGATCGAACGAAATCCAGCGCAACATCATCGCCAAGATGGTGCTCGGGCTCTAAGCGCCGCGGATTCCCTCCCCGCAAGGGGAGGGAAAAAAGCTGCTTGCATCCAAACGCAGCCGGCGCAGCGTCTACCCAATAATAGGGAGGCGGCGATGGCGGCTGCGCGCGGACAAATTGGCGGCGCATGGGCTTGGGGGCTCATGGCGTTCTTGTCGGTCGGAGTAGGGCTCTACGGCCTCGCCTACCTCGTGCTCGGCTTTGACGCCTTCGGCGAGGAAGTCCGTTCCAATGGCTTCAACCAAATGGTCTCGCCCTATGGGCTGCTCGTGCACGCGACGGCCGCCGGCCTCGCGCTCGCGCTCGGCCCTTTCCAGTTCGTGCGCAGCCTGCGCGCCAAGCGCCCGAAACTGCACCGCTGGATGGGCCGCACATACGTCGTCGCCTGCATCGTTGCGGGCGTAGCGGGCGGCTTGCTCGCGCCGTTCACCTTCGCGGGCCCAATCGCCGGCGCTGGCTTCTTCCTGCTAGCGCTCGCCTGGCTCTGGACAACCGTTATGGCGTACCGCCGTGCGGTCGCGCGCGACTTCGCCGATCACGAGCGCTGGATGATCCGCTCGTTCTCGCTCGCGCTGGCGGCGGTGACATTGCGCATCTACCTGCCGATCGCCGGCGTTACGGGCTTGCCATTCTTGGAATCCTACATTGCGATCGCGTGGCTCGCGTGGGTTCCGAACTTGATCGCGGCCGAGTTGTACATCCGCGCGCGCCATCCGGCGCGTGTGCGTGCGGATGCGCGCCTAGCGGCCTAGGCGGCAGCCGCCGCCCGCAGTTCGGGCCACGCAGTGAACAGCGTCTGCAGATCGAAATATTCGCGCCAAACGGCGATCTTGCCGTCGCGCACTTCGAATACGCCCGTCACAGGCAACTCAACCCAGCGATCGGCGAGGCGGTGGCGGTCTAGCCGCTCGACAAATACGATTGGGCCCGCGGCCGCTTCACGCAGCACGGCGAGATCGTTCTCCAGCGTTGGCGCAAAGAACGGCTCAAGCACGCCCCGCACGCCCGCGGGGCCAATCGCTTTGCCCATCGGCAAATTCTCGTACGTGCAATTGTCGTCGACGAAGGCTAGGCCCGCGTCATAGTCCTTAAGCGCCATCGCATTCAGAAACGCTTTGACGACTTCGATCGGTGTCTTGCTGCTCATGCCGGCCTCCGTGCCGATGCGAGCGTGCCGCGTGGCCTGCGCCGCGCCAATTACCTGCCAGGTAGGCGCGTAGCGCCGCCGCCACGCTGCGCGCGCGTTACGCGTGCACGAATTGACTTGTCCGGATCGCCCGCGCCACAAACACCGTCAGGAGGCGTCCCGCCCTTCTACGTCCGCTGTTGATCCTGCGGCGGAACAACCAATGTCGCACTTTGAACCCGCCCGCCGGAGGCGGGGGGTTCGTTAAGGTACGAGGGGCGGGATGTCTCTATCACCCGAAGCTGAAACGCCGGTGCTGCTGTTCAACGGCGCGCCGCTCGAAACCGCGAAGGACGTCGCGGATTTCTTCGGCGTCGGCTACGGGCAGATGATCTACATTCTCTACCGCGCGCCGGAAAAACAGCGCTACATCCCGTTCGAAATTCCAAAGCGCACCGGCGGCATGCGCCAGATTCTCGCGCCCGTCGGCCTTATCCGCGACATGCAGGAGAAACTCGCGCCGCTTCTCGCCGAACGATACGACGCGCACCCCGCTGCGCACGGCTTCATCAAGCAGAAGAGCATCCTAACCAACGCGCGCATGCATGCCGGTCAGCGGCTCGTTCTCAACATCGATCTCGAAGACTTTTTCCCGACGATAAATTTCGGCCGCGTGCGCGGGCTCTTCATGGCGCCGCCCTTCGGCATGGGCGCGGCCGCCGCTTCGGTGTTCGCGCAGATTTGCACGTACCGGAACGGCCTGCCGCAAGGCGCGCCGACATCGCCGCCGCTCTCGAACTTCATCGCAGCCACGCTTGACCGGCGTCTCACGCGGCTCGCCAAAGAAAGCGGCGTGCGCTTCTCGCGCTACGCGGACGACATCACGTTCTCCACGAACCACAACGCTTTCTCACCAAACATTGCGCTCTTCACGCGTGGCGAGAAGGGCGACACGGTCACGCCCGGCGAGCCGCTCGAGCGCGCGATCAACGCCGCTGGCTTCACGATCAACCACAAGAAAGTGCGCCTCCAGCGCCGCCACCAGCGCCAAGGCGTCACGGGCCTCACGGTGAACGAAAAGCCGAACGTGCCGCGCAAAGCGGTTCGGCATCTGCGCGCTATGCTGCATGCGTGGGAAAAGTTCGGGCTAGAAGCGGCCGCGGCGGATCATTTCCTAAAGCACCGCGGCCTTGTGCGCCTTCCTAGCGAACCTGCACGCGCGTTTCGCCAAGTCGTCTACGGCGAGCTTTCGTTCCTCAAGATGGTGCGCGGCGCAGATGATCCGCTCTTCCTCAATCTTTGCGCCAAGCTTTTGCCGCTCGATCCGAACCCGTCGCGCTTCCTTCGGCAGATGGTGTTCGGCGCAGACGACTTCGACGTCTTCATCAGCCACGCCAGCGAAGACAAAGAGATCGCGCGCCCGATCCACGAAGCCTGCGCGCGCCTTGGGCTCAAAGCCTTTCTCGACGAAGCCCATATCGGCTGGGGCCAGAGCTTCACCGAAAAGATCAACGTCGCGCTCGGCTCCTCGCGCACCGTGCTTGCGATCATCACCGCCAATTCCGTCAGCAAGGATTGGCCGGTGACCGAGGTGAACACGGCGCTGTCGCTCGAAGTGTCCGGCCAGAAGAAGGTGGTGCCGCTGATCGTCGGCAAGCCCGATCTCACGCGCCTGCCGCTGATCCGCGGCAAGGACGCGATGGCATGGGCCAACAATCCGGACGCCGTTGCGCAGCGCCTGAAAGCCGCATGCGCCGGCGATGCGCCGCGCCGCCCTGCCGCTACGTCGCTTTCACCCGCGCCCGCGCGCACGTCCGTGCCGCCGACGGAGCTACCCCGCGCGCAACGGCCACCGCCGCCGCCACGCCGCACCCCAGCGCCGCCGCCACGCCCGAAGCGCCGGGGCGGCTCGTTCTGGGAGTTCATCTTCGGCCGGCGCCCACCGCGCTAGCCGAACCTGCCAGGTCTCACCGTTGAGCCGCCGGGCGCGCTGTCCTAAGACAGTCGCAAAAGAGGCGCCCGATGGATTTCAACTTCTCCGACGAACAGAACATGCTCCGTGACTCGATCGCGAAATTCGCGGCGGCCGAGTACGAGTTCGAAAAGCGCCGCGCCGCGCTGAAGAGCGAAGACGCCTGGAAGAAGAATTGGGCCGCGTTCGCCGAACTCGGTCTCCTCGCTGCGCCGCTGCCGGAAGAATATGGCGGCCTCGGCGGCGGCCCGGTCGACGTCATGGTCGTCATGGAAGAGTTCGGCAAAGCGCTCGTCGTCGAGCCGTATTTGCAAACCGTCGTCATCGGCGGCGGCTTCTTGAAGCACGCGGGATCGTCCGCGCAGAAGGACGAGCACCTCAACGCCATCGCATCGGGCGAGCGCATCATCTCCTTCGCGTATGCCGAGCCGCAAGGCCGCTACACGCTCTCCGACCTCACCACGACCGCAAAGAAAGACGGGAAGGGCTACACGCTCAACGGCCACAAGGCCGTCGCCATCGGCGCGCCGCAAGCAGATCATCTCGTCGTCACCGCCCGCACCGGCGGTTCACAGCGCGATGCGAAGGGCGTCTCCGTGTTTATCGTGCCGAAGAACGCCAAGGGCGTCACGACGCGCGACTACACCACCGTCGACGCGTTCCGCGCGTCGGACGTCTATTTCGAAAACGTCGCCCTCGGCGCCGAGCATCTCATTAAGGAAGACGCGCTCCCGCTGGTCGAACAAGTGATCGATGAAGGCATCGCCGGCCTCTGCGCCGAAGCCACAGGCGCGATGAAGCAGATGCACGCGCTGACGCTCGAATACGCGCGCGGCCGCAAGCAATTCGGCGTCCCGATCGCCAGCTTCCAAGTGCTGCAGCACCGCATGGTCGACATGTTCAACGAAACCGAGCTTGCCAGCTCGATGACGTACATGGTCACGCTAAAGCTCGATGCGCCTGCGCAAGAGCGTGCGCGCGCCGCCGCCGCCGCAAAAGTGCAGATCGGCAAATCCGGCCGCTTCGTCGGCCAAGGCGCGATCCAGGTCCACGGCGGCATGGGCATGACCGACGAAATGAAGGTCGGCCACTATT
Organism: uncultured Caulobacteraceae bacterium; assembly: GCA_964564595.1. Lineage (GTDB taxonomy): Bacteria > Pseudomonadota > Alphaproteobacteria > Caulobacterales > Aquidulcibacteraceae > JBEVOS01. The sequence goes on along the minus strand of CAZMCA010000103.1, from coordinate 6,780 downwards.
TCAAGCGGGCTACGATCATCGACACGCAATTCGGCAACGTCGATCACCACCTCAAGCGCTACGTGTCGCTCGCGGCGTAACTCAAAGCGGCGGGGCGGCGTTCTGCGTCGCCCCGAACGTCTTCTCAAATGCATCGCGCAGCGCCGCGTCCGCTTCATCCATCGTCACCGGCAGTCCGAGATCGACAAGGCTCGTCACGCCGTATAGCTCTGGCGAAATCCCGCACGGCGTGATGCCGTCATAGTGCGCCAGATCCGGCTCCACGTTCAGCGACACGCCGTGAAAGCTCACGCCGCGCCGGATCTTCACGCCGAGCGCCGCGATTTTATCTTCGCGCGTCCAGCCGGCGCCTTTGCGCACGACCCAAACACCAACGCGCCCCGTGCGCCGCTCGCCGACAACGTTGAACGCCGCGAGCGCGCCGATCACCCAGTTCTCCAGATCGCACACGAAGCGCTTCACGTCTCCGCCGCGCCCACGCACGTCGAGCATCACATACGCTACGCGCTGGCCCGGCCCGTGATACGTCACTTGCCCGCCGCGCCCGGTGCGATGCACGGGCAGGGCGGCGTGCGCAAAGTCCGCGTCCTTCGCGGAGACGCCGGCCGAATAAAGCGCCGGATGTTCGAGCAGCCACACCAGCTCCGGCGCGCCGCTTTCGCGAATCGCGGCCGCGCGCGCTTCCATCGCCGCCACCGCCGCCTCGTAAGCAACCGGCGCGCGCGACACAGCCCATTCAACCTTTCGCGCCGTTTCGTTCACCACCCGGCAATCCTTTCGGCCCTCACTCTGGCGTTCGAGAAATGGGGATTCGTTTGTCCGAGAGAACCCAGGTGCACCGCGTCGAAATCGAGCTGGCCGTCGTGCTCGGTCGCGCAACGATGCCGATGCACCAGCTTCTGCGCATGGGCCGCGGCGCCGTGATCCCGCTCGATACGGGCGAGAATGACCAACTCTGGATCCTGGCCAACAACCACCCCGTCGCCCGCGGCGAGATCACCATCGAAGGCGAGCGGCTCTGCATAACCGTGACCGATCCGGCCGACGTCCATGAGTTCTTCGCCCAAAGGTAGCTGGCGGCCCAAATTGGGCGGCCGGGCCGAGCGACTGTGCCCGCGGTCACATAAAGCGTTGAATGGGCTCAAAATAACCGGCGCCTAACAATCCGTTCAGGTCCGCTTCAGCCACGATCTACCACATTTGGCCTAGCAAACGGCGGCTAGCCTAGCCACGATTGCTCAGGCGGGCTCTATTCCGGGCGCTTGATTCTGCGCGTCGTCAGAAAAACGGGGCGCGCCTCTTTGGAGGGTTGGGATGAAATCTCTACTTCGCACCATCGCCGCTGTTGCGGTGTTGGCGACTGCTGGCGTCGGCACGGCCGCCGCGCAGAACTTCAACCAGACGCCGGCTTACGGCTCGATCCAGCTGAACGCTGGCTTCACCCCGGATCCGTTCCAGGTGAACCTGCAATCGGGTGGCTCGATCAACGCGGCCCAATCGATCGGCGGCAATTGCAACGGCTTCGTCGCCAACGCGCCAGACTACCGGGTCAACTACCGCGCCGGCTCGTACCCGCTGATCATCTCGGTCGCCTCCAGCGCCGACACGACGCTCGTGATCAACGGCCCGGACGGCCGCTGGTACTGCGATGACGATAGCGGCAATGCGGGCATGAACCCGATGGTCCGCTTCAACCAGCCCGCCTCGGGCCAGTACGACATCTGGGTCGGCACCTACGGCTCGGGCACGTTGTACAATTCCACGCTCACCATCTCCGAAGTGATGAGCCAGTAACTCGTCTCGTCCACGCCGCCGGGCGGCTTTGAAACCGCCCGGCGTCGCCTCTCGAAAGTCTACCCACATGAAGAATTCTGTTCGCATGATCGCGGTCGCCGCGATCGCTCTTGGCCTGGGCGCGACGCCCGCTTTCGCGCAAGCCCGCTTGAACACCGGCGCCAACGGCACCTACGGCCAGGTCCGTCTCAATTCCGGCTTCACGCCCGATCCGCACAGCGTGACGGTGCAAGCCGGCGGCCCGCTCGATGCATCGGCCGTCACGCACGCCGCGTGCACCGGCTCGATCGCCGCGCGCCCCGATTTCACGCTGCGCTATCGCGCCGGCCAGCTTCCGCTGATCATCTCCGCGCTCTCGCAGAGCGATACGACGCTCGTCGTGCGCGCGCCGAACGGCACGTATAGCTGCGACGATGACGGCGCGGGCAACCTCAACCCGGTCGTGCGCTTCTCGGCGCCGCAATCGGGCCGCTACCAAATCTGGGTGGGCACGTTCTCGTCCGATGGCTCCACGCCCGACGCGCAGCTCAACATCTCCGAAGTGTTCGTGCCGCAGCCGGAAGACGGCCCCGTCGCGCAAGGCGGCGGCCCGAACCCGAGCCTCGAGCCCGCTTACGGCTCGGTCGCGTTGCGTTCAGGCTTCCTGCCCGATCCGCACACCGTCGCGATCTCGGCGGGCGGCAGCTTCGAAGCTGGCCCGCTTGGCCCGGGCTGCACTGGCTACATCGCCGCCGCGCCAGACTACCGCGTGAACTACAGCGCCGGTTCGCTGCCGCTGATCTTCTCGGTCGCCGCCAGCGCGGACACGACGCTCGTGGTCAACACGCCGGACGGCCAATGGCATTGCGATGACGATGGCGGCGTGAACGGTCTCAACCCGTCGCTCCGCTTCAACAACCCGCAATCCGGCCAATACGACGTGTGGGTCGGCACCTACGCCGCCGGCGCGCTGCAGCAATCGACGCTGCACGTCTCGGAAGTGAACAGCCAATAAGCGCTCCTTAGAGCTAAGAGTGCTTGGCGGCCCCGGCGAAAGCCGGGGCCGTTTTGCTTTGGGCTGATTTGTGAAACCATCCCTGAAGCGCTGCATAGACGGCGATCGAGGAGAGGATCATGCCCGCACTCACACGAGGCCTCAGCCACGTCGCGCTAGTCTGCTCGGACATGTACGAGACGGTGAAGTTCTGGGAGGAGATCGGCATCCCGCTGCTCAAGATGGAAGAGCTGCCGCGCGGCGGCCAGCACAGCTTCCACGACATGGGCAATGGTGCGATGCTCTCCTACATGACGTTCGACGATGCGCCCGCCGCTCAGCCAGGCATCGCGTCCCAGCATCTCAACGTCGTGAAGGATGGCGCCAAGACCGCGATCGCTTCGATGAACCACGTCGCGATGGATATCCCGAAAGAGCGGTTCGACGAGATCTACGCCAACCTCAAAGCGCGCGGCGTGAAGGTGTTCGCCATAAACCACGGCAGCGATACGCCGTTCGATGCAAAGCCCGATGAGAAGACCTGGATCCGCTCGATGTACTTCCGCGATCCGGACGGCATCGCCTTCGAGTTCGCCTGCCTGATGCGTGAACTCGGCACTGCCGAAGACCTCGCGCCCAAGGTCAAAAACGCCAAGGGCGAGCGCGTCGACTACACGCCTGTGCTGCTGCGCAATGCCAAAGTCGCGGCGGAGTAGCGCCGCACTTTTCCCTCCCCGCTAGGGGAGGGTGTCATGCGCAGCATGACGGGTGGGGCGGAATCTCCACGCCTTCCGGCTGATGTCGCGCCGCTACCCCACCCGTCGTCGCTTCGCGACGACACCCTCCCCTCAAGGGGAGGGAAGAGGTTTTCAGCGCCACTCCGGCGCGACGAGCTCTTCGCGGAACGCAAACCGCTTCAAATGATCGAACACCACGCCCTGCATGCGCGTGTTCGTCTCGGCGTCCGGCGTCACCAGCGTCAGCTTCAACCCATCCGCATCCGCCTCAAGCGTGCAGGCGCGGTCTTCTGCGAACGGGATGCGCCCAACGACGGGCGTGAACGTCACGTCGAAGCGGTGGCTCCAATGCTTGCAGAGCTGCTGCAGATAGCGGCTCGCATGCGCGGTCGGGATATGCGCGCGCGTTTCCATCACGCGCGCTCCACGGCGTTGGCGGCCGCGTCGATCGCGGCGGTGATCGTGTCGATCTGCGCGTCGCTCATCGGCCCTTGCGTGGTGCGGAGCCGCAGCGCCGTTTTGAGGTTTTCCATCGCGCGGCGGATGCGGAACATCGCGGCCCGGTCGCCCGTCGCCGTGTCGGCGCGCGCGAACGCGGCGTGCATCTGCGCGGCTTGGGCCTCAAGATGCGCGCGCCCCGCATCGGTCGCCGCGTAGCGCTTCTTGCCTCCTTCTTCGGCCTCAACCTTGGCGAGCCCGGTTTCTTCAAGCAGCGTCAGCGTCGGGTAGACGACGCCGGGGCTCGGGCTATAGGCGCCGCCCAGCCGGTCCTCGATCTGCTTGATGATCTCGTAGCCGTGGGCCGGCTGGTCCGCGATCAGCTTGAGGATCACGAGCCGAAGGTCGCCTTGCTCGAACACGCGCCCGCGCCAGCGGTGCCCGCCATGCTCGCGGCCCCAGCGCGCCCGGGCATGGGCATGGCCGAAATGGCCGTGGAATTTTCGGTGATGATGCACTTTGTACCTTTCCGTGCGTATCAAGATATATCGAACTGCAAGATATATCTTAGATCGCTCTCGTCAAGGCCCGTCATTCAGGTAATCGTTTTGCTTACCAAGCGCCGGTGTTCGGCATGCTCTGCCACGGCTCGGCCGGCGCCAGCGCCTGGCCCTTCTGCAGGAGTTCGATAGAGATCCCATCCGGCGAGCGGACGAACGCCATCCGCCCGTCCCGCGGCGGCCGGTTGATGGTCACGCCGCCATCCTGCAGCCGGGCGCAGAGCGCGTAGATGTCGTCCACCTGGTAGGCGAGGTGGCCGAAATTGCGCCCGCCGCCATAGTCCTCGGTGTCCCAATTATAGGTCAGCTCGACCATCGGGGCCTTCTTCGCCGCGGCTGCTTCAGCGTCTTCCGGCGCGCACAGGAACACCAGCGTAAAGCGCCCCATCGGGTTCTCGGCGCGCGAGGCCTCAACGAGCCCGAGCTTGGCGCAGTAGAAATCCAGCGCCGCGTCGAGGTCTTTCACGCGAACCATCGTGTGCAGGTAGCGCATCATCGTCTCCAAGTTCGCCGCACTCTACGCGCCTTGCGGCCCCGGGCGCCATCTGCTACCCCGCGCCCCCTGCGCTGGTGGCGGAACTGGTAGACGCACTACCTTGAGGTGGTAGCGGGTAACACCGTGGAGGTTCGAGTCCTCTCCAGCGCACCAGCCTTCGCTACGCGCAGCGAAGCGAAGGCTGCCTCGCCGGAGCCCAAAGGGCGAAGGCGGGCTTTGATCCGCGCGTAGCTACGGCTAGGCAAGCCGCCCCTATCTGGTTGCGCGAAGGCGGACCTAGGCAAGCCAGGGCGGCGCTCATGAAGTTCGTCTACATCCTGGAATCCGAAACCGGCGCCCACTTCTACGTCGGCATAACCAGCGACGTGGACGTCCGGCTCAAAGCCCACAATGCCGGAGACGTGACGCACACATCCAAGCATCGCCCTTGGAAAATACGCACCTACACAGCGTTTTCCGATGAAGATCGCGCCTTCGCCTTTGAGCGCTATCTGAAATCTGCGTCTGGCAGGGCCTTCTCCACCAAGCGCCTGTAGTCGCTTCGCGAGCCACGGCTAGGCAAGCCAGCGGCTAACCGCCAAGCCGTTCCAACTCTCTCAGCACCGCTTCCATCAACGCCCTATCCGCGCCCTGCGCCGGATCGGTCTTGCGCGCCTCGCGCCACACATAGGCGCTGAACGGCGGCACGCGCCGCTGCGCCTCCGGCTCGCTCTCGTAGCGCGGCACGATGTGCGTGTGCAGCGCGGGCTCGGAATTGCCGAGCGTCTCGTAATTGATGCGATACGCGCCCGTCACAGCGAGCAGCGCATCGCCGATGCGCAGCACGTCGAGCGAATACTGAACGCGGTCCGCTTCGCTCAAATCGTTCGGGCTCGCCACGACAGGATCGGCCAGCAGCAAGCAATAGCCCGCCAGCGGCTGCACATCGCCAATCACGCACCAGCCCGAAGCCATCTTCGCGATCACGTACGGATTGGTCCCCGCACGCGCCATCGCGACACGCTCTTCGATTAGGTTCGCCATGCACGCTCCCTCTGCGGCCATTGTACGCGATCAGGTGAAAATGCGCGTCCAATGCGCGGGCGGGGTTGACCTTCGCGCCGGGTCGGCGTTTTGCCTTGCGCAGTAACAGCGGAAGATTGGTTCGCCCGCGGCCATGCCAGACGCATCGGACAGTATAAGGCGCGCGCCTCACTTGAGAGCGTGTTCGGTCCGCTCCCCACGCCAGGGGAGGCGAACGGCGTAGCCCGCCTCGGCGGCCGCTTCCGCGCGCATTGCGCGGAGGGCCGCCGATGACGATGGACAATGCTGACGCCGTCGAAACGCTCGCCGAACCGGCGCGCGTCGCGCCCAGCGAAGATGCGCAATTCCTTGCCCGTGTGATTGGTGCTGCGGGGGACCGTGACGGCCCGCTGCTGCGGCGGCTCCTGAAGGATCTCGGCGCGCCAGACCTCGCGGACGTGCTGGAGCATCTGCCGCAAGAGGCGATGCGCCATATCGTGCAGCTCCTCGGCGCAGAGCTTCCGGCCGAGATGCTGGCCGAGCTTTCCTGGGAAAAGCGCGAAGAAATCCTGGCGCTGCTGCCGGCCGAACAAGTCGGCCGCGCCCTTGGCGAACTCGACACCGATGACGCCGCCGCCGTCGCCGCCGACGTTGACGAGAAGAAACTCGGCGCAGTGCTTGCCGCCGCGCCCGAGGACGTGCGCCACGCCGTCGAAGAAGCGCTGTCGTTCGAAGAAGAGACGGCCGGCCGTCTCATGCAGCGCGAATACGTCGCCGCGC
>CAZMCA010000102.1:0-11769 GCA_964564595.1 uncultured Caulobacteraceae bacterium | reverse complement strand
TGTGAACCGTCTCGATGTTCGAGAACGACGCGAGCATCATCTTGATCTCGGTCGGCTTAAAGACGCGCGCGTAGCGCTCCATGTAATTGTCGTTCACCTCGACATCCGCTTGGGTGAAGAAGCGGAAGATCTGGGTGAGCAGGTTGCGCTCGGCGTCGTTGAGCTTGGACACCCAGTCCTTGCAGTCCTCGCCGAGCGGGACTTCTTCGGGCACCCAGTGAACTTGCTGTTGGCGGCGCCAGAAATCGTAGGCCCACGGATAGCGGAACGGCTTGTAAGCGCGCGACGGCGTTTGCAGACCCACCAACATGCCGTTCGTCGCGCTCATTCACCGTGCTCCAACATTCAAACTACCAGATATAGCGGTCGGACGCCAGCCAATCCGCGATATCTTGAGCGTCCACCGAGTCTCCTTCCGGAGAGGTTAACGCGCGAAAGGAGACTTTGGGCTGATTCAGGAGCAGCGCGAGCGGCCGGAGCTGGCGTTATCCCCTAATCTTGGGACCGCCAGCGCCTGGCCTGCGGGGCGTCGGCGGTCCGGGCAAAAGAAAAGGGCCGCGGTCGCCCGCGGCCCGATCCGGTATTCCCTAGCCCCAGGCGTCGCCGCCTAGCTTGTGCCTAGCGCCGCCAGGTGAGCGTCACGCCGGTGAAATTTTCTTCGGCCGAGCCGTAGCGGCCTTGGATGTCGCGCTGGACGTAAGAGAGGGAGGCTTGCGCGCCCATCGCCTCGACGCCGACGCCGACCTGCATATCGCCAACTTCGACCCGGTCTTCCTGGTAGCGGATCGAGCCGCCGCGGCCGGCGCTGCCCGGCGCCCAAGAGATCGCTTCGTCATCCGACGCCGCGAACAGATACCAGCTCGGCTTGTCCCAGGTGGCTGTCTCCCAGTCGCCGACCAGGCGCGAGAGCCGGCGGCCGACGCGCACTTCCGCGCCGCGGCCAGCCTGGCCGATGTCGCCGTCTTCGCTGATCGAGAGCGTGGTGCGCTGCGCGAGCGACACATCCACCGGCAGACCGCCGACTTCGGCCGCGCCAACCGCGACCTCGTAGCGGCGCCGGTCCGGCGAAGAGCCGATCTGAGCCAGATCGGAAGCGTCCGCGGTGATCTGCGCGCTGCGGGTGGGCGCAGCGTCCGAGAAGGTGAGGGTGGTGCGCAGAGATCGTGCGATCCCAGCCAAACCGCTGGACGCATCGGCGAAACTGACGCCGCTCACTGCCTGCACGTTTGAGGTTTCAGTCTGATGGACTGGCGCGGCCGCATCCTCGGCAGTCGCCAGGTTGAAGGCCAGCAAACCCATCGCCAGGGTTGTGCCGGCGATCACGAACGCACGTTTGAGCATCGCGATCCTCCCGCGGATACGATCCGGCTGACGTGGTTAACAAAAAGTATCTTGACGTGTGTTCGCCAAGTTTCTGTCAAACGTCGGCCTAAGTGACCGGTTCCCGAGCTTTGCAAAGATTGGGCAAGTCGCGTTTTGCGCCGCCTCTTATGGGTTTTTGCGCAATGACTTTTGCATCAGAACGACGTCCAGCCAACGCCCAAACTTAACGCCGGCTTTGCCAAGCACACCTGCGTGCTGAAAGCCGGCCGCGGCGTGCAGCGCGATCGAGGCGGCGTTGCCCGCATCTCCGATCACGGCGATCACTTCGCGCACGCCGTCGTCCTGAAGCGTCGCCAAGAGTTCGTTGAGCAGAACGCGCCCCACGCCTTGCCCCTGCGCGGCTGGCGCGATGTAGACGCTGTTCTCGAATGTATGCGCGTAGGCGGCGCGCTCGCGGAACTGCGCCGCGTAGGCGTAGCCCAGCACGCGGCTCAAATCCGATTTCGGAGACGCAACAAGCCAGGGCCAGCCTCGCGTCACCACCTTGCTCCAGCGCCCGTGCATCTCTTCGAGGGATGGCGGCTCTGTTTCGAAAGAGCCGGTCCCGGTCAGCACGTGATGGGCATAGATCAGCTGAACCTGCTCGAGATCCTGCTCGAAGCAGGGGCGCACGATCAGCGGGATTTTGGGTTCGGGAAGGGGGGCGGGCGCGGTCTCGGCCATGCGCCCGGGGTGGCGCGCGCCGCCTTGCCGGTCAAGCGCGCGCGCCTGGTTGACGTTGCGGTTGCCGTAGCGGCGCGAACCTGTGTGAACGTTCACGCACCCTTGACCCTGCCCAGGCTATAAAGGCGGGCATCGTTGGGGTGTCGAATGTCGGTTTGGGAAACGGTCGTGCGCAGCATGCGCGCCGCTGGGCTCGGGCTTTGCGGCCTGATGCTCGTCGGCTGCGTCAGCGTGCCTTACGCGACCCTCCCATCAGGACCGGCGGAGCGCCCCTATCAGCCGCCGGTGGCCTGGAATGGGGCGGGCGGCCCCTCGATGGAGCGCCCGGCGACGCCGCTGCAGTGTGTGCCGTTCGCCCGCAGCGCCTCCCGCATCGAGATTTACGGCGACGCCCACACCTGGTGGGACCAAGCCGCCGGCCGCTATCCGCGCTCCTCGATCCCCGCCGAAGGCTCGGTTCTGGTCCTGCGCGGCTACAACACGGACGCGCGCGGCCATGTCGCCGTCGTCACGCAGATCGTTTCGGACCGGGAGATCCTGGTCGATCAGGCCAATTGGATGAACGGGGGCGAAATCACCCGTCGCGTGCCTGTGCTGGACGTTTCGCCCGGCAACGATTGGAGCCAGGTGCGCGTGTGGTGGCTGCCCACGCAAAGTCTTGGCGTGCGCATCTATCAAGCCCAGGGCTTTATTCACCCGCTGCCCGTTTTACTTGCGGCGTCTTAGGCCGAATGGCCGAGATATTGTGGTCGAGCGCTAGTCGTTAACGGCCCGCGTTAAGCATTACAGCAAGTCAATTAACCTTAAACTGCCAGTCGATAGCGCGTCGACTTGTGGAAAGCCTCTCGCTTTAAGTGTTCTTTAAGCTCGTCCAGGCCTTTTTGTCCCGATCTGGGACTACGCTGGAGAGCGCATGTCGACCCGTACGATGTTCTTCGCTGCAGGCGCCGCCGCTGCCTTTGTGAGCTTTGGCGGCTCAGCCTCGGCGCTGACGCCGCTATCGATCGACCCTTCGGGGGTTGAGCCGTTCGAGAGCCCCTCGGCTTTTGCCGAGAGCGCGCCGGGCGCGTTCGCGCAATTTGACGAAACCAATTTCGAGCCCGCGCCGGAACTGAACCGCCGCGGTCCGCGCCTGCAATGCGTGCCGTTCGTCCGCAACGAGACGCGCGTCGAGATCTACGGCAACGCCAACACCTGGTGGCAGCAGGCCCGCGGCCGCTACGCCCGTGAGCGTGATCCCGAAGAGGGCGCGGTGATGGTGATGCGCGGCTATCGCGGCGCCAATCGCGGCCACGTCGCCGTCGTGCGCGAAATGGTCACCGACCGGATGATGCTGGTCGATCACGCCAATTGGCTGAACGGCGGGGAGATCACCCGTTCTGTCCCGGTGCGCGATGTGTCGCCGCGCGGGGATTGGAGCCAGGTGCAGGTGTGGCACGTGCCGGGCGCACATTGGGGCGCGCGCACTTACAATGTGCAGGGCTTCATTATCGGCGACGAGCCGGTGTCGCAGGAGGCTGCCGCCGAAACGGACGCCGCTGTCGCGCAAGCGACGACGCGTGAGCTGACGCCAGCCGAAGCCGCCAAGCTCGCGATGTTCGCGTCCGCGCCGGCGGTGCAACCGCCGGTCACGCTCGCCGCCATCGGCTAGCTGACGCCGCCGTTTCCAATATAGGCCGTTTGGATTAAGCATCCCGATTTGCAGCGTGAGGGCGCTGCCGAAGAGGGATGGGCGGATCATGACGGCAGCGAGTGCAACGGCGCGTCCGGTGCGCCGAAACATGCAGGGCGAGTTGCTCACCCAGCAGCGCGGCGGCATCAAATTGTTCCGCTGGCTCACCGAGAACTGGCTGTTTCAGAACTTCATTCTGCTCTGCATCATCGCCAACGCGGTCGCGCTCGGCATCGATGCGAATTTCGGCCCCGAATGGCCCTACCACCACCTGATCGACAATCTCGATCAGTACTTCCTGTGGATTTTTACGGCTGAACTTGTGCTCGAGTTTCTCGCGCAAGGGCCGAAGCGTTATTTCCGCAATGGTTGGAATGTCTTCGATGTCATCATCGTCGGCATTTGCTGGATGGCGTCTTCGCCCGCCGTCTCCGCGCTGCGGACGCTGCGCGTGCTGCGCGTCTTCCGGCTCGTCAGCGCCGTGCCGCAAATGCGCCGCGTCGTCGAAGCTTTGTTCGGCGCACTGCCCGGCATCTTGGCGACGAGCGCGATCCTGTTTGTCGTGTTCTACATCGGCTCGGTGATGGCGACGACGCTGTTCCGCGGCGAGGACGGCTTCAACAATCTTGGCGAAAGCGCGCTCTCTTTGTTCGCGCTGACGCAATTCGATGGCTGGGGCGATACGATTTCGCGCCTGAACGCGACGCATCCTTGGGCATGGGCGTTCCTGATGGGCTTCACGGTCATCGCGGCGTTCGCGGTGCTGAACCTCTTCATCGGCGTCATCGTCGACGCCGTGCAGGAAACCCGCAACGAGCAGACCGCCGAGATCAAGGCGGACGTCGATACGATCGAAGAGGGCGTCGAAGACATTCAAACCGCGCAGGAAGACGCGGCCGCCGTGCAAAAGGCGTTGCTCGATGAAGTCCGCGCGCTCCGCAGCGAAGTCGCCGCGCTCCGCGCCAGCAATGGCGGCGGGGCGGCTTAGCGCCGGTTGATCATCCAGGCCGCGCCCGACGCGGCGAGCGCGCCGCAAAGTTGTGCGGCGATGAACGCTGGAACGTCCGCGGCGCGCACGCCGGCGAACGTATCGGTGAAACTGCGCGCTACGGTGATGGCCGGGTTCGCGAAACTGGTGGAGGACGTCCACCAATAGCCAGCGGCGATCACGAGCGCGACGGCGGCGGGCAAAAGCTCCGGCCGCGCTGCGCGCACGCGCAAGATCGTCAGCACCAGGGCGAACGTCGCTAGAAACTCACCAAGCGCAACGCCCGCGCCACCACGCGCGTTATTCGCGTGCTGTACGAGCGGCAGATCGAACATCGCATGCGCGGCGAGCACGCCTGCGAGCATGCCGGCAAGCTGGGCGATCCCATACCCAAGCGCTGCGCCCGCGCCGATCTCGCGCCGTAGCGCGAAGACGAGCGTCACAGCCGGATTGAAATGTGCGCCGCCCACGGCGCCGAAGCTTGCAACGAGCACGAACAGCATCGCCGCCGTCGCCAGCGTGTTGCCGATGAGCGCGACGCCATCGTCAGGAGAGAAGCGATCGGCGAGCACGCCCGAACCGATCACGGTGGCGGCCAAGAGAAACGAGCCCAGCGCTTCGGACGCCAGGCGCTGCGACATGCGCGGCGCCATGCTCAGCGTTCGGGAATGCGCGCGATCGCGTCGAGCCGCGTTTGCAGCGAAAGACGATCGAGCGCCGCGAGCGGCAAGTTGACGAACGCGTTCAGCCGGTTCTGCAGGGTGCGATACGCTTCGGCGAACGCGGCCCGCTTTTCCGCCTCGCTGCCTTCAACGGCGGCGGGATCAGGCTGTCCCCAATGGGCGGTGACGGGCTGGCCCGGCCAAATCGGACACACTTCGCCTGCAGCGTTGTCGCAAACAGTGAACACGAAATCGAGCTGCGGCGCGCCGGGCGCGGCGAACTCGTCCCACGATTTTGAGCGGAAGCCGTCGGTCTTGAAGTTGAGCGAACGCAGCAGATCGAGCGCGTAGGGATGGACGGCGCCCTTCGGCATCGAGCCTGCGCTAAACGCTACGAAGCGCCCTGCGCCGAGGCGCGAAAGCGCAGCCTCGGCCAGGATCGAGCGCGCCGAATTTCCGGTGCACAGAAAGAGCGCGTTGAGCGGTGCGCGCATCTCAGCACGCCGGGCAGCAGGCAGTGGCCGTCGCAGGTTGCGCCTTGGGCGCGCCTTCGCCCGAGAAGCCGCCGCCATAGGTCGTGCTCTCGCCGGTCGTGTAGAACGTCTCCCACGAAACGCCCTGCGGATCGGCGATCCAGCTCTTTTCAGACTTCGCGTAGCAGCAGGTGGTCGCGCCTTCTTCGAACACCGGCGCATCCGCCGCCGCAAGGCGTGCGTAGACTTCGCCGAGTTCGTCTTGGCTCTCGACCTGAATGCCGAGGTGCCGCACGCCCGTCGTTTCCGGCCGGAGCGAAATCGCGAAGTTCACGCGCGGATCTTCCAGCATCCACTTGGCGTAATCGCTCTTGGTCACGACGGGCTTGGCCGCAAACAGCTCGGAATAGAAGCGGATCGATTGATCGAGGTCGGCGACGCCGACATGCACATGCAAGCGCTTCATGCGATTTTCCTTGCGGGTTGAGCTTTGGTCTTCGCTTGAGGTTGCACGGCCGGCGCGCAGCCGCGCCCGCCGCAACAATTCTCGGTAAGAAATCCGATGAGGCCGTTCATCGCGTCGAAGTCGGCCGAGTAAATCAGCGAGCGCCCATCGCGCCGCTGCGCAACAACGCCCGCGCGCAGCAAGTGCGCGAGGTGGAACGAGAGTGAGGACGGCGGAAGATCGAGCGCTTCGCCGATCGCGCCCGCCGGCGCGCCTTCGGGACCCGCCTGCACGAGCAGGCGAAACACTGCGAGGCGGTGTTCGTGCGCAAGCGCGCTCAAAGCGGAGACGGCGTCTTGATTCTTCATTTCGATATTTCCAGTATCATCGAATCATTGGGGCCGCAACCCCCTTGCGGAGTAGGGCGCAGGTCCGTGACACTGGCGGCCAAAAGCGGGGGAGCGGCATGACAAGCGCGATCGATTTCCGGCGCGGGTCGGTTGAGGCCAACAAGGACGCGTTCATCGCGCGCCTGCATGACGAAGCGCCGCTCTATTTCGATGACGGCTTCTGGGTTGCGAGCCGCTTTGAGGACGTGCGCGCGATCCTCTTGGATCACGAGAGCTTTTCATCGTCCGCGATGGGGCCGGGTTTCCCGCTGCTCTCCGATGATCCGCCGCGCCATTCGACGCTGCGCGGGCTGGTCTCCAAAGCGTTCACGCCCGCGCGGCTCGAAGCGCTCCGGCCGGACGTCGATGCGATGGCGCGCGATCTGGCGGCGAGCATCGAAAAGGGCGTGGAGACCGATGTTGTCGCTGCGTTGACGACGCCGCTGCCGGTCGCGGTGATCGCGCGGCTGATGGGCGTGCCGGAGAAGGACCACGCGCGCTTCAAGCTCTGGTCCGATGCGATCACCGGTTTGATGGACAATCCGATGGAGGGCGATCGGATCAAGATGCTGATGGAGCTCAGCGCCTATTTCATGGAGTTGCTGCGCGAGCGGCGCGTGAAACCGGGCGACGATCTCATCTCCGCGCTCGCGCGCGCCGACGATGCGGGCGTCTCGCTCAGCGATCGCGAGGTTGTCGGCTTCGCCAGCCTGCTGCTGGTCGCCGGCAACGAAACCACAACGAACCTGCTTTCAAACCTGCTCAACCGCATCGCCGAGCGGCCGGAGGAGTGGGCGCGCCTCACGCGCGATCCCGCGCTCGTGGAGCGCGCAATCGAAGAAGCGTTGCGCACGGATTCGCCGGCGCAATTTGTGATGCGCGTCGCGCGCAAGGATACGGATGTCTCCGGCCAGCGCAGCAAGGCGGGCCAGCATCTCATCGTCTATCTCGCGGGCGCCAACCGCGATCCCGGCAAGTGGAGCGATCCGGCGGTGTTCGAGATCGTGCGCGAGCGTGAGCGGCACCTCGCGTTCGGGCACGGCGTGCACCATTGCATTGGCGCACCGCTCGCGCGGATGGAGGCGCTTGCGGTGATGAATGCGCTCGTCGCGCGCTTTACCGCTATCGCGCCGGGCAAGACGCCTGGCCGGCGTTTGCCGTCCGGCCTACTGTTCGGCTTCCGCGCGCTGCCGCTGGTGTTCAGCTGACACGAACTGACAGTTAACGCGCACGTCGCCATTTGCGCCCGCGTCTCGCGCCTGCGAAAATAGCGTCATGTCGGTTTGGTCCAGCATCGTTGAAATGGCCGCGCGCGCGTTCGATCCGGAGGCGGAAGCGCCTACGTTCGCGGAGGAGTGCGCCCCGCAGCCGAACGACATTGGCTTTACCGCCGCCGTAATCGGCCTCGCCGCGAAGATGGCCAAGGCCGATGGCGAAGCGTCCGAGCGGGAGCTTGCGGCGGCCGCCCAAGTGTTCCGCCCGCCGCCGGGGGAGGAAGCCGCGTTCCGCCGCGCGTTCAACCTCGCCAAGCAAACAGTTTTGGGTTTCGAGAGCTACGCCAAGCAGATCGGCAAGAAGTACCGCGCGCGCCCGTGTCTTCTGGAAGACGTGCTGGACGGTCTCTTCCACATCGCCGCGGCCGATGGCGCGGTGGGCGAGGCGGAGATCCAGTATCTCGCCACCGTCGCGGAGCATTTCGGATTCTCCGAACTCGAGTTCCGCCGGATCAAGGCGACCAATCTTGGCCCGGACCGGGACGATCCCTACGCCGTGCTTGGCCTCCTGCCAGGCGCGAGCATGGAGGAGGTTCGCCAGGCTTGGCGGCGCGCGGCGGCCGAAAACCATCCAGACCGGATGACGCAGCGTGGCGCGCCCCCGGAATTCGTCGCCATCGCCCGGGAAAAGACCGCCGCGATTAACGCCGCCTACGCCCGCATCCGGGCGGCCCAAAGCGCGGGCGCCGAGGAGGCGGAACCGGCGCTCTCGTGAACCTTACGGGCGCGCGATATTGACGGCGCGCCGCGCCCGCCCAACATCGGCGGTGTGAAGGAGCCCTTCCCAGCATGATGACCGCCGCCATGCCCGCCCAAGAGCCGGGCCCGCTCGATGCGTTGTTCGCCGCGCTCCGCGCCGGCGTCGCCGCGCTTGCCGGCATCGCCGTTCTGCTGGCCGTGGCGCTCGCCGCCGTGACCGCCGCTGTCGTGGGCGTTTTGATTGCGTTCGCCGCTGTGGCGCTGCGCCTGCGGCCGCGCCGCCGGGCGCGCGTTCAGGGCGCTGAAACGCTCGAAGGCCGGCGTACCGCCGCAGGCTGGGTCGTCGAGGTCAGCCCCCGCTAAGCTGTCAGCTACGCGCTTGCGGCGCGCTTGACGCTCGCGGCGACGCGGGCGAAGCCAGCGCCGTGTCCGAGCCCGCCGCCACCGATCAACCGGCCCGCGGCCGGCAAGCCGGGCCTTTCTTCGTCCTCGTCACGGTCTGGATCGACGTTCTTTCGTGGGGCGTCACGATCCCCGTCTATGCGCCGCTGATCGTTCAGTTTCTGGAGGGCGATGTCTCGCGCGCGGCGGCGATCTCCGGCGCGTTCATGACGATGTTCGCCGCGATCCAATTGTTCGCCGCGCCGATCCTTGGCGGCCTGTCGGATCGCTACGGCCGCCGGCCGGTGATCCTCATCGCGTGCGCGGGGCTCGCGCTCGATCTTGCGATCATGGCGTTTGCGCAAAACATCTGGTGGCTGCTCGTCACGCGCGTCATCCACGCCGTCACCGCCGCCACGCACACGACGGCGGGAGCCTACATCGCCGATGTCACCAAGCCCGAGGATCGCGCCAAGGCTTACGGCTACATGGGCGCTGCGTTCAGCTTCGGCTTCATCGTCGGGCCCGGCATCGGTGGATTGCTTGGGCAGATCGATCTGCGCTTGCCGTTTATCGTGGGCGCTGCGCTCGCAGCGGCGAACGTCGCGTGGGGCTATTTCATGCTGCCGGAATCGCTCGCGAAGGCGAACCGCGCGCCGTTCCGTTGGAAGCAAGCCAATCCGTTCGGCGCGCTGAACTTTCTACGCCGCGATCGCGGGCTGATGCGGCTCGCGGGCGTGCATTTCAGCGTGCACCTTGCGCAAAACATCTATCCCGCGCTCTGGGTGCTCTACACCAGCTACCGCTATCAGTGGGACGCGATGATGGTGGGGCTGACGCTCGCGGCGTCGGGCGTGCTCTCGATGTTGGTGCAGAGTTTTCTGGTTGAGCCTGTGGTGAAGCGGGTGGGCGAGCGCGCGTCGTTGATGATCGGCCTCATGTTTTGGGCGCTCGCGTTCACGGTGGAAGGCTGGGCGCCGACGACGTTCTGGTTCCTGATCGCCATACCCATCGGCGCGCTTTCGAGCTTTGCGGGGCCGGCGCTCTCGTCGCTCCTGTCGCAGCGCGTGAGCGCCGATGAGCAGGGCCAGTTGCAGGGCGCGCAGGGCTCGGTCATGAGCATCGCCACGTTGATTGCGCCGCTGATGTACACAGGCGTGTTCGCCTACACGATCGCGGATGCGCGCAGCGTGCACGTGCCGGGCGCGGCGTTCTACATTGCCGCGGCGGTCGCGCTTTTTGGCGCGGCGCTCGCGGCGACGGCGGCGCGCGCGCCACAAACAGAGGGCGCACGCGGATGATCGATCACCTCTCGCCGAACTTCGACACGCGCGGCGGGCGCGCGATCGACTTGGTGATTTTGCACTACACCGGCATGCAGAACGCGGAGATCGCGCTGAAGCGGCTCTGCGATCGTGAGCCTGTCGCGGGGTCGTATCCGGGGCCGTGGCAGGACGCGTCGATCGATCCGGCCGAAAAGCTCGCGCGTGTTTCCACGCACTACGTCGTTGGCGAAGCGGGGCAGGTGTGGCGCGTCGTGCCCGAGAGCGAACGCGCCTGGCATGCGGGGCTCTCGCACTGGGAGGGCGAGCAGAACTGCAATGCGCGCGCGATCGGGATCGAGATCGTCAATGGCGGGCATGATTTCGGCCTGCCGCCTTATCCCGCGCCGCAGATCGCGAGTGTGATCGCGCTGGTGAAGGACATTCTCGCGCGTAACGGCCTCACGCCCGCGCGCGTCGTCGGGCACTCCGACGTTGCTCCGCTCCGTAAGGAAGATCCGGGCGAGCACTTCCCGTGGAAGCATTTGGCGGACGCTGGGTGTGCGCTGTGGCCAGAGGGTGTCAGCAGCGTTGTGCCAGATAATGACGCGGATGTGCGCGCGGCGCTGACGCGCTTTGGGTACGATGCGAGCGTACCGCTCGATGCGGTGGTCCGCGCGTTTCAACGCCGCTTCCGCCCGTCGCGGATCGATGGCGTCGCGGACGCGGAAACACGTGCGTTGCTCGGCGCTCTTCTGCGCTGAGGCGCGGAGGAGAATAGCGAATGGACGTGCAATGCCCGTGCGGCGCGGTGACGGTGCGGATCGAAGGCGAGCCGATCGCGCAATTCTATTGCCACTGCAAAGACTGCCAGCGCGCGCATGGCGCGGCCTACGTGCCGGAGTCGATCTATCCCGCGCCGGCTGTGACGATCATTGGCGAGGTCACCACGTGGCAATCGCAACGAACGCCCCGCTATTCCTGCGCCAAGTGCAGCGCGCGGCTGGTGGCTGACGTGCTCGACGCAGGCCTGCGCGGCGTGCCCGCCGCGCTCCTGCCGGCGGACGCGTTCAAGCCGACGATCCACATTCACTGCGAGAGCGCGCGTCTGCCGGTGAAGGACGATCTTCCGCACTTCAAGACGATGCCCGCCATGTTCGGCGGCGAAGACGTGATGGTCGATTGGTGAGCTTCTTGCTATAAGCGCAACGCCAGTCGGCTGGACGGCCGCGGGCGCAAACTCGAAAGGGTGCGTTCGAGGAAAGTCCGGGCTCCATATGAACACGGCGGCGGGTAACGCCCGCCGAAAGTAATTTCAGGGATAGCGCCACAGAGAACAGACCGCCTCGCGGTTTAGGCCACGGGGTAAGGGTGAAACGGTGGGGTAAGAGCCCACCGCCGCGACCGTAAGGAAGCGGGCACGGCAAGCCCCGCCGGGAGCAAGACCGAATAGGAACACGCCGGGTTTCGGCCCAACC
>CAZMCA010000101.1:0-12049 GCA_964564595.1 uncultured Caulobacteraceae bacterium | reverse complement strand
TCGGTCTGCGATTCGTCATGCACGCGATAGCCTTCGGTGCGCATCGCGTCGCTCACGGCGTCGGCGAATCCTTCGGCGCTGAAGTAGACTGGGCGGATGCGCGCGATCTGGCCCGATGCGAAGCGGGGCTGGTCAAGTTCGCTCACCACGGCCGCTGCGGCGGCGACGTCGCGGGCGTTGCCGGAAATCACGAGCGTGTTGAGATCGGGGCGCGGCGTGAAGGTCACTGCGCCACGGCGCGGGTAGGACTCGTTGAGCAGCGTCATCATCGAGCCGACATCGACGGCGCTCAGCTCGAAGAATTGCATTACGGGCCGCGAGGCTTGCGGCGTTTCCGGCAATGCGCGGGCGCGTACGAAGAGCGGCGCATTGTTGGCGAGCACTGGATCCTCGACCAGGCGCACCGCGCCGTGCTCGATCTGCACCGCGACGCCATATTGGCGCAGCGCGCCTTGCACGGCCGCGAAGAACTGGCGGTTCGTCATCGACACGGCGCCGCGAAGGGTCACGTAGTCGCGCCGCTCGGCGATGCTGGGGCCGGTGTAGTACGGCACGCCGATGAGCTGGCCGAACACGGTGTCGATGAACTGTGGGAGCGGTTGAGGCGGCAGCGTCGCTTCGATCGGCCGTTCCATAGGCAAGAGCGCTGCGATTTCCTCAAACGTCGCTTCCGCCAGCGGGGTTGGTGCGTAAGGCTGGTCGGGTTCTTCTGGGCGCGTGGCGCGGCCGCGTTGAAGCACTTCGACGGACTGGGCCGGCTCGCGGGCCTGGCTGGAAGTTGCTGCGCCGCCGGGCGCGCCAGCTGTCCGAACGCCAAGCGCTGGGTAGGCGACGCACGCCGTCAGCACACAGCCGAGCGCAAGCACAGCCGCGAGCCTTGCCAAACCTGCGCGCATCGCGGTGCTGCGGGCCAATGCCGTCTCCGTCCCCTCGCGCGCAATCTGCGACGACACTCGATTTCGTGCGCGCACGCTCACCGCATGCGCGAGAGTTTGCGCCTCATTGGCGTGGTGGAATGCAGGATCGGTTACACGGGTGCGTGTGAGGCGCGTGCGGCGCGTTGCAAAACGCGTTTACGCTGATACGAGTGAGGCATGGAATTTCTGCGTGCTTTGACGTTCCTGCTGGCGATTGCGTTAATGCCGAGCGTGGCGTTGGCGAATCCGCTCGTGCGCGACGCGAACATTGCCGACGGCGCGGCGTATGAGCTTAGCCCGTTTTCCCTTGTGATCACTTTTGCACGGTCCGTGACGCTCGCGGAGGTGTTCATGATCGACCAGGACGGGGCACGGATCGCGGCGCCCGTCGGCCCGCAGCGGGCCGCGACGCACAATGTCGCGCTTCCGGTGCTGCCGCCGCATGGCTATCGTTTGTACTGGCGCGGCGCCGATGGGCGTACGCCAATCTCGGGCTCGATCGGGTTTACCATTACGGGCTGTGACGATCCCGCCCAGGTCCCGCAGAGTCAGGCGCAAGGCAGGAGTGCACGATGATGGATTGGCGCGCAGCATTGGTGGCAGCCGCGGTGCTGGCGGGCTGCAGCCAGCCGCAATCAGGGGCCCCGGAAGCTGCGCCTGAGGCCGCCGTGGCAGCGCCCAGCGTCGCTGTCAGCGAAGCGTGGGCGGCCGCGACGCCCAATGCGGCCCAAGTGGCCGCGGGTTACGCTACGCTAACGAACAACGGCGCTGCAGAGGATCGTTTGGTGTCGGCGTCCAGCCCGCGCGCGGCGCGTGTCGAGATACATGAGATGGCGATGGAAGGCGGCATGATGAACATGCGCGCGGTTCCTGACGGCGTCGCTCTTGCGCCGGGAGCGCCGGTATCGCTCGCGCCTGGCGGGCTCCACATCATGTTCATGGACATCACCGCCCCGTTCGTGGACGGCGAAACCGTGCCAGTGACGCTGACGTTTACAAATGCACCGCCCGTGACGCTCGACTTTCCCGTTCGGCCGCGCACCGCCGGCGCGCATTGATGAATCGCTGGATGTTGTCACGGCGACTGCTGTGGGCGACTGTGGCTGTCGCGGGCTTGGGGCTTGCCGCGCTTGCGTGGCGAGCCAACACTGTTGAAGCGCGCACCGAGCCGGCAGCTCAAGCGGCGGCGCCGACGCAGAATTATGAAATGTTCGGCCAAGGGCTCGCGGACGCGACGCTCGTTGATCAGACCGGCGCGCAAGTGCGCTGGGGCGATCTCAATGGCCCGCCGCGCGCGCTGTTTTTCGGCTTCACGCGCTGCCCAGAGATTTGCCCGACGACGCTGGCGGACCTTGATAGCGCGCTCGACCAGATCGGACCGGATGCCGCGCGTCTGCGGATTGATTTCGTGACGATTGATCCGGCACGCGACACGCCCGAAACGCTGTCGGCCTATCTAGGCAGCTTCGCCGGCCGCCACATTCGCGGCTACACTGGCAGCGAGGCGCAGATCGCGCAGATCGCCAACGCCTATCGCGCGGCATATCGCCGTGAGGAGCTCGATGGCGGCGACTACACGATGAACCACACGACGATGGTCTATCTCATCGATGGCGAAGGGCGTGTGGTCGATCTCTTGTCGTATGGCGCGCCGCCCGATCGGGTCGTCGCGCAGCTTTCGGCTTTGCTTTCGCGGCAGAGCTAAGGCGCTTTAGCCCTGCGAGGCGCGCGCGCGGCGGCGAATGAAGCGCTCAAGGTCTTCCGGGCGCGCATCGTGATAGAGATAGCCGGCGACGCGCCCTTGCGGGTTCATCACGTAAATGAGCGTTGAGTGGTTGAGGCTGTGGCCTTCTTCGCCGCGCCGCGGCGGCGTGTGTTCGCGCAGCACTTGGAACTGCCGCACAGCGTTGTTGATCTGACCGCGCGAGCCGGTGAGCACCAGGAGATCGGCGCCGAACGTTTGCGCGATCGAACGCGTCGCTTCGCTGGGGTCGTGTATGTGCGTCGTTGTGGCTTGCAGGCCGGTGCGGCGCGGCTGAACGCCGGTCGAGGCCGCGTCGACATCGACGAACGCCGCCGTCGTCGGGATGCCGCGTGCGTCTAGGCGGCGTGCGGCGTCCACCATCACCGGAAGGGCGATCGGGCAGGATGTCGTGCAACGCGCGTAGCCGAAATAGATAAGCGTCCACTGGCCACGCAGGTTCGCGGTGCGCACCACACGTCCGTGCACGTCGCGAAGATCGAAGCCGGTATTGATCTCCTCTGGGCGCGGCGGGGGCGCGTAGCCGTGATTGTGCCCGCCGCTCGGCTGGGCGGCGGCGGCGCTTGCAAGCGACAGCGCCAGTGCGAGAGCGGCGAAGGCGCGCTTCATCACGTCACGATGATCTGCGTTTCCGCAACGCCGCGTCCGTTGTCCTGCACTTCGCCCGTGATCCAGTGCAGGAATTCGAGCTTGGCGCGGTAGGTGCCGCGCGGCGGCGGCTCGATGATCAGGTCGCAGCGCTGCGCGGTCCCCAACTCGAAGGACGAGCCCGCCTGGAAGTCATACGGCGCCGACCAGGGCGAGCCGTTGCGGCCGAGCGGGCGGCCGTCCCAGCTCACGCAGTTCGCGTTGAGCGGCAGCGTGACGCGCAACACGGAATAGCTCGCGTTCAACAGCCGGATCAGGATTCTCTTGCCGTAGGTCGTGCGCACCATCGCGCGCGGATCGGTGAGCGTCGTCGGCGCCGGCGCGCCCGAGATCAGGAAGTACTTCGGTTCAAAAATGTTGAGGCCGACATCTTCGCCGCACATGCCGGCGTCGTGTTCCATGTCGTGCCAGCGCGGATCGACGTCGTCTGCGACCCAGAACGCCTCTGTGTCGTAGGTCGGCCCATTGCGGAAAAGCCGGCCCGGGCCGCTCGGCGGATCGACGATCAAGAGACCGTACATGCCGAGTTCGAAGTGCAGCACCGTGTTCTTGTGGCAGTGGTAGAAGAACGTACCGGCCTGCGTGGGCTTCCATTGGTAGGTATATTCGCTCTTCACCTCGAACGAGACGTGCCCGACGCCATCGTTCATCGTCGTCGGCTCTTGGCCGTGGTGGTGAATCGTGTGGTCGTTGGTGCGCACTTTGAGGTGCGTGTGGACGATCTGACCTTCACGAACGCGGATCACCGGTGAAGGGAACGGTTCTTCACGCTCGCGTGCGACCGTGCTGATCGGATCGCGGAAACTCCAAAAATCGACGCGGCGGCCATCCGGCATCGTCATGCGATGCCCGGTGTGCACCTCGCGCTTGATGAGCACGTTTGGGTTCACCCGGTCGGGCGTAGGCGGGCTCCCGTCAAACACGTTGCAGCCGAACGTGTCGTAGGTGACGCGGCCACGAACGCCGGTTTCAGTCCAATCGATGTCAGCCATAGCGCGGTCTCAAGCGTTCGGAGGCGTGTAGGGGCCAAGCAATTCCCAATGCGCGACGAGGCCTTGCGGATAGTTTCCGCCACCCGCCGTTTGCGAAAGCTCGTTGTGGCAGTGCATCACGTAGCGAAGCGGGAACGGCTCCTCCACGGGCGGCCAAACCACGATGTCTGGCGGTTTCTCGAACGGCAGCAACACGTCGGTGCGTTGCATCGAGGGCATTTGCCACACGTCGATTTCGTAGCAGTTCTCGAGGATACGCACGGAGCCGTCTGGGTTGGCGTGCGTCAATTCGATCACGTGATTGCCGTGAATGTGCGGCGAGTGATAGGCGAGCCCGGCGTTCATCACGCGGATCAGAGTGGGCTGGCCGACATAGCCGCGCGGGATGATCGAACTTTCGTGGTGGATGTCGAAGCCGCTCAATCCGTTGATGGTGAAATAGCGCGGCACGAAATCGTATTTCAGCATCGGGCCGTTGATCGTCTCACCGGCCGCGACGCGCGCGTTTAGGCGCGGATCGACTTGGTTGAACAACCAGACGATATCGCGTTCGGGACGGCCAGAGTTCCAGCGCGCGCCGGGGAAGCGTGCGGAGGCGCCGAGCTGATTGAATATCTGCCGGACTTGTTGGGTTTGCGACGTACGGCTGTAGGGTGTTGCGACGCCCGCAGGCGTCGTGCCGTTGCGCGGCTGCACAACGAGCGGACCGTGCAAACCGACCACGCGGAACACCGGCTCGTTGACCGGATCGACATACATGTATGAGCCGCCGATCGGGGCCGTGAATGTGCACGATGCCTGCGCGCCAGGGGCGATTGCGTTGATGCGCGATGTGGGGATGCCGGTGATCGCGAAACCGTGCACCTCAGGCGCATTGTTCCGCACCCGGATGGTAATCGTGTCGCCTTCGGTGATCGTGAGGCGCGGCCGCGGCGTGTTCGGGCCAAGCGGGCCACCGTAGTACATGAGCATGTACACGATGGTTCCATCGATCATTTCCACATCGACGGGCTCGATGGTGAGATTGATGGTGACTGCAGCGGCGCTCGCGGACGGCGGCGCCAGCTCCGAGACAAGCGCTGCTGTTGCGGCCGCACCCGCGCCACGCTTGAGAATTTGCCGACGGTTCATGTTCTCGCTCCCCAGCAAGTTAAAAAACGCCCGCTACGCTACTGGCGCCAACGGGCTTCACCTGGCCGGGGAAAATCAAATTTAGAAGCTGTGGATTTGTACGCCATTGGGCGAACTAAAATGAGAGTGCTCGCGCAAGGCGAGCGCTGCGGAAACTGGGCTGCGGAACTGATTTTGTGGGCGCCAAGGCCGCTTGTTGCGCCTGGGCGTTGTCACCATGCGATTGCGAGTTGAAATCAGGACGCGTTTCTCGCCAGCGAAGATTACCCATCGTTCATTGGGCGGCGAAGTTGCCGGCGAACGCCCGGCGCCGGGGTCGCCGCGGGATCATCGCCAACGCCCGTTGGCGATACCGGGATCGGCGGTCGCGGGTGATCAGGCGGGAGAAGAATGTCAGGCGCGACTTCCATGATGCCGACGCGCCGATTTTCACCGCGCCGGCGCAGCGTTACGGCTGAGCTATCGATTGATGCGATGCGCCATCCATCGCGATACGTGTCGCCAATGCGCAGCACGCGGCGGTTCAGGCGCCCAGCGGGATCGACCACCCAAACGACAGGCCCAAGCGGTGCGCGCACGACGGCCGTCAGATCGCGGCGAAACAGCACTGCAATGTCCGGCGGCGGCGGGCCTGCGTCGGCCACGATCACAGGCGGTGGCGGCGGCGTTGCGAGCGTTAGTGCGCTCAGGCGCCGGAGGTTTGCGCCAATCACTTCACCCTGGTGCGCTGCTTGCGGCGGCGCGGCGGCCGCCATCGTTTCCGGCGCGCGCAACGCCGGCGTCAGCAGCCATCCGGCCGTGAAGCTCAGTCCGAGCAGCGCGCCCGCCATGCCAAGGAGGATCGGCTTCATGACGCAGGCGCCGTCGCGGCCTGCACGTCGAGCCGGAAGCGCGGGCGCTCCCCCAGGCGCAGATCGATTGCAATAGGGGCGAAGCTCTCGCTGGATGCTGAGAGATTCCGCAGCAGTTCTTGAAACACGCTCCAGTCGAAATCGCCTTCGATAGATGCGCGCACGATATGAGAGTCCGCCTCCGCCGCGAGGAGGGAGACTTCGAGGTTCTGGACGCCGGAGTCGGTCGCCTTAGCGGTCAACAAAGTGTGCGCGCGGAGGCCCGCGATCGGCGCGGTGGCGGCGCGAATGGAATAGTCCCTCGCGTGTTCGGCTTCGGCGCGCAGATCGAGCGAGACATCGCCCTCCGCTGCAAGGCGCGCCAGCGCAACACGCTCGGCGCGAGCCTCTTCGGCGGCCGATCGTGCGCTTTGCGCCCAGTCAATCGCGCCGAGCGCGAGGACAATCGCTGCGACGGCGGCTAGCGCCGAGAGCGCTGCACGCTCGCGCGCGGAGAGGCGCGCTGCATAGGCAGCGGCCTGCGTCCAAAGGGCGTTCAGACGCTCCATTACGGCGCGTCCGCAAGGTCGGCCGTGAGCGCCATGCGCCCGCGTCCGCTTGTTTCAGGGCGCACATTGGCGATCATCCGGTCGCTTTCGAGCGCGTAAGCGAGATCTTCGGCCGCGATGCGCGCGCCCTCGGTGCGTAGTTCGACGAACAAGCGTTCCTCATCGACACGCAGCGCTACGGGTTCTGCGCCAAACTGATCGAGAATGCTGAGCGTCTCCACCGCCACGCGCAGAGGATCTCGTGCGGGAATGTGCGCGGCGTAGTTGCGGATGGCGCTGAGCTCGGCGCCGGCGCCTGGAACCTGATCCATTGCCCGAATCTGCGCGCGTTCGCGTGCGGCGACGCCATCATAGCGGATTGCTTGCGCCGCGAAGAACACGCCGATTGCCGCCGCGCACAACACAAGCGTCGCGCCGGTGCGTTCAACGTCTTGCCAGCCAAGTTGCGCGCCGATGCGCCGTTGGCGCCAATTCAGCGCCGAAAAGGGAACGTGGTGTGCCTTGGGGGGCGTGACTGGCGCGTCGCGCCCATCCGCGGCGAGCGCGAAGGCGGCCCATGCCGGCTCGGTAAATGGTTCACGGCGCCACTGGGCGGCGATCAGCGCGCCGTCGCGCCAGTACTGCGCTTCGTACCCGTCCGTCGTCGCCACTTGGCGCCAGCCGGTGTGGGGCGTGTGCAGCGCCGTTTCTGGAACGATGAAGTCTGCGCGGTAGGGCGCATCGCCAAGGAGCGAGCGCACTTGCTCGCGATCCCATTGCCAGATGGCGACGTTCTCGCCTTCGCGCAGAAGCAGCGTGTCGGTGGTGGTGAACGGCGCATGCGCTTCGGCATGCAGGCGCGCGGCGCGCTCCCGTTCACCGGCGGAGAGCCCCGGCGGTGAGCGAAATGGCGTAAAGCGGCACAGCGCACGGCTCAGCACGACGCCGCCGGCGCCGTTCAGAGCCGCTCGCTCACCGCTCTCGCGCAGCAAGAAGCTGGCTGCTCGCGGGAAGCGGTTCGCCATCGTCTCTCTCCAAAGCAGCAACGGGGACCGTTGCACGCCGCCGCACTCCAAATGGACGCATGGCATCATCCGGCGCCAGCGTGATCCACACCTCCTGCGCGAGCGACGCACGGCGCGCATCCGCCACGTTGCGCATGGTGAGCCGGACAATCCGCGCTGGCTGCGCCCCAACGCCCGCGCCGCCCTCATCGATCCGCACGCCCGTGCGCGCGGTGAGGTCTTCGGCGGATTGGAACGGCCGGTCCGCGCGCGCGTCAATGACATACGCCGCATCGCGCGAGTTGATGTCTAGCGCCGCCATCAGCGCAATTTCGGGTGCCGTGTTCACGTTGAACGTTTGCGCCTGCGGAAGAGCCGCCGCGTTCGCGGCGACCACGTCGCGCCGTATGTCTGAGGTGCGCCACCCGTAGGCGCCGTCGACGCTTGCGACGTGGCTGATCGGCGCGTTGCGCGCCCGCGCCGGGGCGTAGGCGGCGGCCTCCGCGCCCTGCTGGCGGGTGAGATCATCGGCGTCGACATAGTCTGCAAGTGCGTCGCCAAGGCGTTCGGCGGCGCTTGGCGTTGCGCCCGCCAGTGCGGCGAGGCGCGCGATGGCTGGCGCATCGCCGCTGTTGAGGTTCACGAGACCGGCGGCGTCCTGTGCCTCGATGATCAGCGCCGCGTGCCGGTAGGGCCGGCTGTCGAGTGCAAAGATGGGCGGGGCGCCTGCCGCGTTGTTCTCGGCGCCTTCACGCACCGCAGTACGATCACCACCGATCACGGGGCCGCGCGCGCCCATCGGCTCCGTCAGCAAGAGAAAGGCTGCGCGCGCCACGGCGCTCGCGCCTGCGATCTCGCGTGCTGCGTCTTCTGACGAGCGCACCAAGCGGCCGCGCTGATCGCTCGCCACCTGAGCAGCAAGAAGAACGCTGAGCGCGATCAGTGCAACGGCCGCGATCACGAGCGGCGCGGCGAATCCCCTTTCACTGGCTCTCATTGTGCGCTCTCATAAGCTGCGGGGGCGCCTGCACGGATGATCCATGCGCCATCTCGGGTCTCAAGGCGCACATAGGGAGCGGGCGCGTTTGGTTCTGGCGTTTCGAGCGCGCCGGCGCCGCGCCATGCCTGGGTCCAGCTAACGCCGTCTTCGCTGTATGCGAACGCCGCAGCGCCTTGCCACGATGCAAGCACAGCGCGCTCAGCGCCGGAGCACACGAGGCGCGTTTCGCTCTGGGTTGGCTCTAGCGTGAGCGTGACAAACGTGCGTGCACCGAGGGGCGCGCAGCTTACGTCCTGATCTGGATCGGCGATGAATGTCAGCGCGCCAGCGTCGCCCGCGATGCCGGCCTCGGCGACAGCCGCGCTCACGAGCGCGCGATAGGTGATCTCTCCGCGCGCATTCGCGGCGCTGCTCAGCGCGCTCTCGGCGCGATCGCGGTTGCGCGTGAGCGCGCTGCTCGTCATCGGCAGCAGAAGCGCTCCGAGAAGCGCCGTCACCGCCAGCATAATGAGCGCTTCGAACAGAGTGAGGCCGCGTTCGCCGCCTCGGGCGAGCGCACGATCGTTCATTGCGGCTCGCCTGTTACGAGATCGGCGTCGATCCCGTCGCCGCCTTCAACGCCATCGGCGCCGAGCGTTGAGATGCGCGGACGCGCGTCACGCGTGGCCGGCGGCGTGTAGATATACGGGCGGCCCCAAGGGTCAGGGGGCGCGGCCGTTTCAAGATAGGGCCCGCGCCAGCGGATCGCCGCTTCCTCTTCGCGCGGGGCCGCCGTGAGCGTTTGAAGGCCTTCCTCGGCGGTGGGATAGCGGCCGATGTCGAGGCGCATGGTTTCGAGCGCCGAGATCAGAGCGCGCATCTGCACCTCTGCCGCCGTTCCGCGCGAGCGATCGAGTTGCGACATCAGGCGCGGCCCAACAAGCGCAGCCACGAGCGCGATGATCGACAGCACGATCAGCACTTCAAGCAGTGTGTAGCCGCGCTCGAAGGGGCGTGCGCGGCGTTTGGCGTGGCGCGTCATGGCGGCCACCCTAGAGCATCGCGCGGCGTGCGGCAGAAGCTTCCCAATTCGGGAGAAATGCCTTTGCAACAAGCGCTTCGGGCACACGATAGCGGCTTTCCTGGAGCCCTTTATGCGCCGTGTCGGCGAGCTATTGGTGGAACGCGGGCTGGTCTCGCAAAGCGATCTCGACCAGGCGCTCGCGGCCACGCAGGGTGAAGCCGTCGGGCCCGCTTTGGTGCGCCTTGGCGCGCTTTCGGAAGCCGATCTGATCGACGCCTTGGCCGATGCGCTTGCGCTGCCGGTGTTGCACGCTTCTGCGTTGCCAAGCGCTGAAGCCGTTTCAGCCGCCGCCGCGCGTCTTCGCGCGCCGCTCGCTTGGCTGCGCGATCGTGGCGTTGCGCCTTGGTTTGACGAGACGGGGGCGCTCACCGTCGCGGGCCGCGTGCACGACCCGGCCGTGCAGGAAGCTGCGGCGCAATGGGGCGAGGCGCGCTTGATGCTTGCGCCGGCCGAAATGCTGCAACCGCTTTTTGTTGCCGGCGCGCCGTTGGAAACAGCGCCTGACGCCGCGCGTTTGCGCGAGCTCGCGGAAGGCGCGCCGGTGATCGATTTCGTCACCGCGATGCTTGCGGAGGCGGTGGCGCGCAGCGCCAGCGATATTCACATCGAGCCGTTCGAAGATCACATGGTCGTGCGGCTGCGCGTCGATGGCTTGCTCGTCGACTGGCGTGTGGCGCCGCGCGCGCTTTATGAGGCTGTCGCGTCGCGGCTGAAGTTGCTCTCCGGCATGGACATCGCCGAGCGCCGCCGGCCGCAAGATGGACGCCAAAGTGTGCGCGTCTCGGGCCAGGAACAGGATCTGCGTGTTGCGACGCTGCCGACGACGTGGGGCGAAGCGATTGTGCTGCGCTTCCTTGGCCGCACACGTACGTTGCCCTCGTTCGAGGGCTTGGGACTTGCGCCCGATCATCTCGCGCAGATGCGCCGCTTGCTGGGGCGCGGCAACGGCATCGTTCTGGTGACGGGGCCGACGGGCTCGGGAAAGACTACGACCGTCTATCGCATGCTGATGGAACTCAACAACGGCGCGCGAAAGATCGTGACGGTTGAAGATCCGGTGGAAATCGATTTGCCGCGCGCGATCCAAATGCAGGTGCGGGCCGATATTGGATTGGGCTTTGCCGAAGGGCTGCGCTCCATCCTTCGGCATGACCCGGAAGTGATCATGGTCGGCGAAATCCGCGATGCGGAAACGGCGCGCATTGCCGTGCAGGCGGCGCTGACCGGGCACTTGGTGATTTCCACACTGCACACGAACTCCGCGCTCGCGGCGGTGGCGCGCTTGATCGATCTTGGCGTCGAGCCATTCTTGCTGGCGGATGTGCTGCGCGGTCTTGTCGGACAGCGTCTCATCCGGCGGACGTGCGCGCGCTGCAAAGGCGCGGGCTGCGCGACATGCGCTGGCGAAGGCGTGGCAGGCCGGATGGGCGTGTTCGAGGTGGTTGAGATCGACACTGCGCTACACGACGCGATCCGTGCGCGCCACGGCGAAGCCGCGCTTGAAGTTCTCGCGCGGGCCAATGGCTTCCGCTCGATGCGGGAAGACGCAGCGCTCAAAGCGCAAGCGGGTGAGACGACGCTCGCTGAAGCTGCTCGGGCAGCGGGATGAGCGAGGCGCGCACCGAGCGGCGCTTTGCCTATCGCGCGCGGGCGCCTAGCGGCGCGATCGAAAGCGAAACGCTGTGGGCGCGGGACCGGCAGGACGCACTGCAGCGCCTGTCACAACGCAGCCTCGTGGTCACTGAATTGCGCGATGCGGAGGCGGCGACGCAAGGCAGCGGCTTGCGCATGGCGGATCGTATTCTTGTCTTACGCCAACTCGCGGTGATGACAGGCGCGGGCGTTGAGCTGCTCGACGCGTTCGAGGCGATCGCCGATCCGCAGGGACCGGCGCCGTTGCGGCGCGGGCTTGATGTGGCCGCACACAGCCTGCGGCAGGGTGAGCGCGTCGCGCGCGCGCTGGAGGCCGGCGTTCCGGGTTATCCGCCCTACGTGTACGCCCTGATCGCCGCGGGTGAGGCGAGCGGGAAACTGCCGCGCGTGCTCACGGAAGCGGCGGCGCAGCTGACGCTCGAAGACCGGCTGCGCCGCGATGTTATGAACG
Source organism: uncultured Caulobacteraceae bacterium (assembly GCA_964564595.1). Taxonomy (GTDB): domain Bacteria; phylum Pseudomonadota; class Alphaproteobacteria; order Caulobacterales; family Aquidulcibacteraceae; genus JBEVOS01. The sequence goes on along the minus strand of CAZMCA010000101.1, from coordinate 50 downwards.
CGCTGACGTATCCCGCGCTGCTCCTAAGCGCTGGCGCCGCCGCCGTGGCG
>CAZMCA010000100.1:4703-12320 GCA_964564595.1 uncultured Caulobacteraceae bacterium | reverse complement strand
GCGCCGCGAATTGTTATGTCGCGCAGCGGCCCGCCGGGGCCGATCGGCTGAAACGCGCGCGCGAGCCCATCGAGCACACGCCGCACCTTCTCCGCCAGCGGATCGTTGTCGTCGCTAGCGGGGATGACCACGTCCGGCGCCGATCCGGGCGGGCCAAACGCGATATGCGTCTCCCCCTCGCGCTTTCTGGTGACGCTTATGTCGCCGCCAACGAACTCGGCGCGCACGAGCGCGATACGCCCGATCATCAATTGCAGCACGCTGAGCCCGATCGAGGCGTCCGAGTAACGCGAGATCACCTCGCCATCGGCGTCCAGAATGCGGATGTCTTGCGCCTGGAGTTGCAGGGCGCGCGGCTCGCCAGACCAGGAGAGCTGAACGGAGGCGATATCGACAGCCCGCCCGCCGCGCGCCGCGCTCAACTGGGCTTCGATCTGACGGGTTAACGCCGGCAGTTGGAGCGGTCCCGCCGACAAGCGCCACCACGCGGCCCCAAGCGCGATCAGCATGACCGCCGCCAGGACCAGCGCGAACTTCGCGGCAAGAAGGGACGTCCGGCGGATCATCGCCGCCTCGCATTGCGAGACGCGCGCCACAGATTAGCGTGGGCGCGCTGAACTTTTGGCGCACAACGCGCCGGCATCCTTGGGAGGCGATTAATGTCCAAACCGCTCAAACCCGGCGACCTCGCCCCCGAGTTCGATCTGTCGACGAGCGGGGGCGGCCGCGTCAACCTTGCTCGCCTCAAGGGCAAGCGCGTCGTGCTCTATTTTTATCCGAAGGACGATACGGCTGGATGCACCCAAGAAGCTCTCGATTTCACCGCAAAGGCCGATGATTTCGCAGCTGCGAACGCCGTCGTCCTCGGCGTGTCGCGAGACAGCATCGCTTCTCACGACAAGTTCGCGGCCAAATATGGGCTGAAGGCGCCATTGGCCAGCGACGCAGACGGCCTAGTAACTGAAGCATACGGCGTCTGGGTTGAAAAAAGCATGTATGGCCGGACGTACATGGGCATCGAGCGCGCCACCTTTCTGATCGGGAAAGATCGCAAGATCGAACGTGTTTGGAGGAAGGTGAAGGTGAAAGGACATGTGGACGAAGTCCTCGCCGCACTCGCCTCTAGCTAGCAACCGGCGCCCTATTCTTAACCTTCGTAAACAGGGACTTGGCGCGGATTTCGCTTGCGGCGCTCAGCGCGGCGCAAAGAAGCTGAAATTCCTGTAAACGGATGCCGTCAGATGTTGCATTCCCCGGCGCTTTGGGGTTGTGATGGTTACGGCGGGGCTAACGGTAAAAACGACGTTTTAGCGGGCGGTGAGCGGACATGAGCCAGTTCGGACTGCGAGCGCGAGCTCTATTTGATCGCGCTTTTCCTGAGCGGCAGATCTACCACCGCAGCGGCGGTACGGTTCGTTACGTATCGCTTTCGCCCTCCCGGCAGGCCCTTTTGGCCCTTGGCGCCGTCTCGGTCGCCGGCTGGTGCGTCTACGCCACCGCAAACACCCTTCTGGAAGGCCCCCAGCACACGGCGCAGAACGCCGAGGTCGAGCGGCTCCAGTCCAAGTACGATCGCTGGCTGAACGAAGCGCGGGCCCAAGCCGCCGCCGCCCAGGCCCAGCTCGATGAGCGCACCACCCAGTTTGAGCGCGCCACCAATGAATTCGAGACCCGCCACGAAGTGCTCCGCAGCCTGCTCGAATACGCCGGCGGCTCGAGCCTGACGGCCGCGGCCCGCCCGATCGAGCGCGATGGCGCCCGCATCCTCATGCAGGCCTCGATCGACGAAGCCGAGCCGCGCGTCTCGCGCGCCATCTCGGTCGAGCCCTACCAGGTCCAGACCGTTGGCTTCCGCGCCCGCGTCGATCGCCTCGAGTCCGATCAGGAACAGGCCCTCGCCGAACTCGAGGATTCGGTCGTTCAGCGCTCGGAACAAGTCCGCGGCGTGCTGCGCCTCACCGGCGTCTCGATGACCCGCCTGACCGATGCGGATGGCGCGGCCGAAGAAGGCCAAGGCGGCCCGCTCGTCTCCCAGGATCTGGTCGAGTACCTGCGCAACTCCAACACCAACCCGGCCTTCGCCCACCGCGTCACGCAAGTGGCCGCGCGCGTCAGCGAATCCCGCCGCCTTGAAGCCATCGCGGGCTCGACGCCGCTGGCCCCGCCGGTCGCCGTCGAATACCGCGAAACCAGCGGCTTTGGCCCGCGCGTCGATCCCTTCACGGGCCGCCCGGCGTTCCACGCAGGCCTCGATATGGCCGCGTTCGATCGCGCGCCGGTTGTCGCCACCTCGCCGGGCACTGTTTCTTTTGCTGGCGTCAAATCCGGCTACGGCTATGTCGTCGAGATCGACCACGGCCACGGCTTCAAGACGCGCTACGGGCACTTGCGCGACATTCAGGTCAGCCGCGGCGAACACGTCGCCATCGGCCAACGTATCGGGTCGATGGGGTCGACGGGGCGCTCCACGGGCACGCACCTCCATTACGAAGTGTGGTTCCGGGGCCGGGTCTATGATCCGGTGAACTTTCTAAGGGCTGGACGACATGTTTACGAACAAGGGTAAGCCGCCGGAAAACGCCGTCGCGCTGCCCGATCCGATGATGCGCCGCTCCGCGAGCGGCGGGCGCTCCATTGCATCCATCATCGCCAACGGCGTGAAAATCTCAGGCACGATCGAAGCTGATGGTGCCGAGCTCCAGGTTGACGGCGAGATCGAGGGCAATGTCCGTGGCGGCGCCGTGACGGTGGGCGACACCGGCATGGTCAAGGGCGACATCGTCTCTGAAAGCGTGACCGTGCACGGCAGGATCGAAGGATCGGTTCGGGCCCGCAAGGTTCAGCTGATGCGCAACGCCCATGTCCTGGGCGACATCGTCCACCAGAGCCTTTCCGTGGAAATGGGCGCGGTCTTCGAAGGCCAGTGCCGCTATCTCCAGGACCCGCTCCGCCAGGACGGCCCGGGCACGCCGGCCGCCCCGCAAATTGTGGCGCCGAGCGACAGCTATTCGGGCTTCGGTGAACCTTCTGATAACTCTGATGGCCGCATGATGCCGGGCGTCATCGTTACGGGAGCATCGAGCTAGACATCTTCATTGCTTCGTCCCGGCGGGTTTGACCGCGGGACTGTGAATTTGGGTTGGGAATACCAAACTGGGCCGGCGCCGATGCGCTGGCCCATTTTCTTTACCCGCTAGCGGCCCCGGCACGTCCGGCGCGTTACGCTGCCCCGATGTTGAGTCTCAAAAAGCTCCACGCCCTGCTGATGGCCAAGCCCAGCGCCGAGATGGGCGAGCCGTTCGGCCCTGGCGTGTTCGTCTACAAGATCGGCGGCAAGATGTTCGCGATCGCGGCGAACGCTGAAGATCCGCGCCTCACCCTCAAATGCGATCCAGTGCTGAGCGAAATGCTCCGCGCCGAGCACGCCGCCATCACGCCCGGCTATCACACCGACAAGCGCCACTGGATCACGATCCGCCAAGACAAGGCGCTGCCGGATGCGATCGTGAAGCAACAGATCGATCACGCCTACGACCTCGTGCGCGGCAAGCTCACGAAGAAAGCGCAAGCCGCGCTCACCGCACAAGAAGCTCCCGCGAAATCCGCGGCTAGTGCCAAGCGCCCAAAATCGCGCCGATCAGCGTGAACTGCAGCGTGTGATAGCCGCCGTTGATCAGAAACAGGCCAAGGCTCTTTCTTTCGAACAGATAATTGATGCCAAAGCTGGTCGCGACCCAGCAGAGCCCGGCCGAGAGCCCATAGCCCGTCGCCGTCACCGCATCGATTTTGCCGATGAACACAGCAAACATCGCCGCCGCTATCAATGCGAGCACGAACGAACCGCCGAAGATCAGCGGCATATTGCTGTTCTTCACTTGCTCGTCGGTGACGCCCGCAAGCTTCTGCCATTGCTTGCCGAATAGCGGCCCATACCAAAGCCCGCCGAGCACGAACGAACTCGCCGCCGCGGCGAACACCGCGAGCCAATTGACATCCATCACACTCTCCCCGCTTGCAAACCTACGCCGGCGCGCGCGCCCGCATTTCCAGCAGCGCGAAATGCTCGCGCAGCATCGCAATGTTGCGATCGAAGAACCCGACGTCGCGATGCGTGCGCGCTTGCATCACGCCGCCCTCCATCGTCGTCAGCACGAACTCGGCGATCGCTTGCTTGTCGGCGCTTGCCGGCACGCGCGCGCCCGCATCATCGAGACAGCCGCGGATCGCATCGCACCAATTTCTGAAATTCACCGCGAGCAGCTCGCGCACCTTTTCATCCGGCTCATGAAGCTCAAGCGCGAGCGAGCCGATCGGGCACCCATAGGTGCAATCGCTTTCGACGATCATCCGCCGGTAGGCGGCGAGCAGCGCGAAGATTTTCTCGATCGGATCATCGACGCCCGCCCAAGCCGGCGCGAGCAGCATGTCGCCGATCCCGTCGCGATACGCCTCCAGCACCCCGATCAGCACGTCCTGCTTGCCAGGGAAGACGTGGTAGAGAGAGCCCGAGTTGAGCTGCGTGCGGCTCAAAATGTCCGCGATCGAGGTCGAGTTGAATCCCTTCATCCAGAACAGATCCATCGCCGCCAGAATGATCTTCGTGCGCGCGTCCAAAAGGCGCTCCCGCGGCCAAAGCGGCCTTGATTGAATGATCAATCAAGAACCGCCGCGCCGCCCGAAGTCAAGTGAGAAGCGCCGGATGGCCTTCCGGGCCGCCCGGCTCGTCCTTGCTTTGCTCCTGGCAGCGCTGATGATGGCCGCGATCGCGCGCTTCACGCCAACGTACGCGCAAGAAGCCGCGCCGGACGTCACGCTTCGCGGCGCGCTCACCCGCGCGCAGCACGAAACCTACATCGAAGCGCCGTTCCGCGTCCCGCGCGGCGTCGCCGCGATCACGGTCGCGCTCACCTACACCGGCCGCGAGCGGCGAACGGTTGTCGATCTCGGCGTGTCCGATCCACAGGGATTGCGCGGCTGGTCCGGCGGCAACAAAGACCGCATCGTCATAGGCGAAACGAGCGCAACGCCCTCCTATCGCCCAGGCCCCATCCAACCCGGCCGCTGGCGGCTCCTCCTTGGCGTCCCCAACGTGCGCGAGGCGTCGGACGACAGCTTCGAAGCGCGCATCTGGTTTCATCGCGGCGACGAGCCTGCATTTTCACCAACACCGCTCCGCAGCGAAGCGCGCTGGTATCGCGGCGATCTGCACATGCACACCGGCCACAGCGATGGCGCAAGCACGCTGGTCGGCCCGAGCCTCGTCTCACAAACGCTCGAGCGTGCGCGCGAAGCCGGCCTCGATTTCATCGCGATCACCGATCACAACACGACGACGGCATTCAACGAACTACGAGCGCTGCAGCCCGCGCATCGCGATCTCCTCCTGCTTCCTGGCCGCGAGATCACGACCTTCCAGGGCCACGCCAACGTCATTGGCGCCACGCGCCCGATCGACTTTCGCGTCTCCGGCCGCCGCACGATGAACGACGTGCTCGCCGACGCGCGGGGTGCGTTCGTCTCGGTCAACCACCCAAGCCTGCCGAGCGGCGAAGGCTGCATGGGCTGCGGCTGGACCGCGCCAAACACCGACTACGCGCGCGTGCAGGCAGTCGAAATCGTCAATGGCGGCGCGGCTGCATCGCTCACCAACACCGCTGAAGGCCCTTTGCAGGGTATCGCGTTCTGGCATGCGCGGCTCAACGAAGGCCATCGCCTCGTCGCGGTCGGCGGCAGCGACAATCACGAGCCCGTCCGCCGCCACGTTCTCTACGGCGCGATCGGGCGCCCAACGACCGTGGTCTTCGCGCGCGAGCTTTCACAAGACGCGATCCTCGATGGCCTCCGCAGCGGCCGCGTCTTCATCGACGCGGACGGCACGACCAACCGGCGCGTCGATCTCGCCGCCGGCGATGCGCGCATGGGCGGTGTCGCAAATGGCGCAATAATCAATGTCACCGTCACGATCGTCGGGGTGCCGGACGCGCGGCTCGAAATCCTAGTGGATGGCGCACGCACGGAGCTGCCGACTGCGTGGGCGCGCAACGACCCGGAATCGTTCGCATCGTTTGCCTATGACAGCGGCGGCGCCCGCCACTGGCTCTCCGCGAACGTGCGCGACGCGAGCGGCAGGTTGGTGCTGATTTCCAACCCGCTCTTCATCAATTGGCTGCAGCCGCCGGCGCCTCGATAACCGGCAGCACGAGCGCACTCGGCCGCGACGCATCGAAATAGACCGTGTTGCGCGCCACGCGCGGGCGTCCATCGCCCCACACCCGCCCGGTGTTCGGATTGAGCTCAAAGCGCGGCGCGCTCGACGACGTCACGTGCAGCGCGATGCGATGCCCCGCCTCGAACGTGATCGCCGTCGACCACAGATCGATATCCAGCTCCACCGGCGCGCCAGGGATCATCGGCGCCTCGTCGTCCTGCCCAAACCCGTTGCGGAAACGCGCGCGGATCGGCGCGTCGAGCACGATCGCCTCATAGCCGTCGGGATACACATCCACGAGTTTCACGATGAAATCCGTGTCCGGCCCGTCGGTCGACGCGAACAGTTCAACGCGCACGTTGCCCGCAACCACGACGTCTTCCGTCAGCACCGGCGTCGCAAACCGCAGATAGTCCTGCCGGTTCGGAATAGCGCGCTGATCCATCGGCCCGCGATCGAAGGTGAGGTTGGCGCCGCCAACCGTCGCAACCGGCCGCGCCGGATCGAACCGATACGTCACGCTCGCATTGGCAGCGCTTGGCGCGTCGCGCGTCAGCGCTCGGTTGGCGCCAAGATAAAAGCGCGTCTCACGGCTCGCCGGCGGCCAGTTCGCGGCGCGCACCATGCGGTTTTGCGCCGAGTACGCGCCGTTGCGCGCACCCGCCATCATGAAATAGCTGACGGGCGACTCGTCCATGATGCCGTTGTCGTTGCCATTGAGCCAATAATCGAACCAGCGCAGCTCCTCTTGGCTCTGCAACGTCAGCCGGTCGAAACCCGGATAAGTGAGATCGCCTGAAAGCGGCCCGTGCCCGAACGGCCCCATGAGCAGCTTCTGATTGCCGCGCGCGCCGCGCAGCCCATGGTTCTGAAGAAACGCGAAATTGCTCAACGCGCCTTCGCTGAAAATGTCGTACCAACCGCCGACGTTGTACATCGGGATGTCGATGAAGCGCCGCCCCGCCGCGATCTCACCGCGCTCGTCGAGTTGGCTGTCGTAAACGCGCCGCCGCAGCGCTGCGATGTCCGCCTCGCTCACATTCTGCCCACGCAGCCACCCAACCGTGTCTTCTTCCTTGAGCACGCCGTTGATCACCGAGCCGCGCCGCCGCGCAGCGGGCGCAACGATCACATAAGCGGCCGTGAGATGCGGCGGGTTCGCGATCGCCGCGAGATTGCCAGTGATCCCCATCGCAGAGCCGCCGGTAATCCCGACACGCCCATTGCTCCACGGCTGCGCTGCGATCCACTCGATCGTGTCGTAGCCATCCTCCATGTCGTCGACGAACGCTTCGTAGTGTCCCTCCGAGCGTCCGCGCCCACGCGTGTCCTGCACGACGAACGCAAAACCGGCGTCGACGTAGCGCCCCCAATTCTCACGTGAGAGGTACCGCTCATTGTCCTTGATG
>CAZMCA010000100.1:708-4693 GCA_964564595.1 uncultured Caulobacteraceae bacterium | reverse complement strand
TGCGCGTCACGATCACCGGGAACGGGCCGCGCCCCGCCGGCAGGAACACGTTCGCCGCGAGCCGCACGCCATCGCGCATCGGCGCAAATTGCTCGCTCGCGTTCGCCGGCAAGCTCGGCGCGGCCGTCCGCTCAGCGGCCGGCGCCTGCGCAAACACCGCCGGCGCCGCCCATGCCAGCGCCAGCGCAGCCGCGATGGCCCGCCACATCTTTGCGATCATTGCTCTTCCCCCCCGCGCCGGCTTTTCCCGGCGGCGTTTTCGAATTTCGCGCATGGTGTCCGCCAGCCCAGCGCGGCGCAAGGGCGCCCGCCCGCCCTCACGATACCGAGAACACGAATTTTCCGTCTTGGCGCCGCACGTTCTTCCCGCTGAAGCTATGCCCCAACGACAAGAAACCAGGGAAACGCCGCTCCATGACCACCGCTCCTGCTGTTGCGCCGGAAGACCGCGTGCCTATCCGCACCAAGATCTTCTACGGCGCCGGAACAGGGGCCGAGCAGATCGCGCTCACCTCGATCGGGGCCTACGCGGTCTTCTTCTACAATCAGGTGCTCGGCGTGCCGGCCACGATGGCCGCGCTCGCGGTCACGTTCAGTCTCGTCTTCGACGCGGTCTCCGATCCGCTGGTCGGGTCACTGTCAGACCGCACACGTCACCGGCTCGGCCGGCGCCATCCTTGGATGTTCATTGCGCCAATCCCGATCGCGGTCAGCTTGTATTTCATCTTCGCGCCACCGGTCGGCATGCTCTCGCCATTCTGGCTGTTCGTCTGGTTCGCGACATTCGTCACGCTGCTGCGGCAGTTCATGACGTTCTTCCACGTCCCGCACCTCGCGCTCGGCGGCGAGCTTTCGACGAACTACACCGAGCGCTCCCAAGTCATGGCTTACAACAACTTCGCCGGCTGGATGGGCGGCGCGGGCAAAACGTGGGTCGCGCTCACGTTCTTCTTCTACGCAACGCCCGAGTATCCGCGCGGGCTGCTCAACCCCGAAGCCTATCCAAAATACGCGTTGCTTGCGTCAGGCATGGTGCTCGTAGTGCTATTCGCATCGGCCTGGTTCACGCGCGACGTCATCCCGCGCTTGCCCAAACCGCCATTGAACCTGCCCAAATACTCGATCAGCCAGTTCTACGGCGACATGGCCAAAGCCATGACGAACATGAACTACCTCTGGCTGCTCATCGCGTTCTTCTTCTTGTCGTGCATGCTGGGCGTGCGCGCAGGCCTCAATCTCTACGTCAACACGTTCTTTTGGGGCCTCGGCAGCGAGCAGATCCGATGGTTCGTATTCGGTTCGATGGCAGCCTATGCGTTCGGATTCTTCGCCTCCGCGCGCCTGCATCGAAGGTTCGATAAACGCCACACAATTGTTGTCACCGCCGTTCTGCTCTCCGTCACCCCCGCAGTTCCCGTCACGCTCGCGATGTTCGGGCTGTACTTCCCGAACAATTCTCCGTTGCTGCTCCCCTCTCTGATCTGCTTTGCCGCCATAACTGCCGTAGGCGCTTCGGTGCTCAACATCAGCGTCAACTCCGCCCTCGCCGACATCGCCGATGAGAACGAAGCCAAGCACGGCTTACGCCAAGAGGGCGTGCTCTACTCGACACGCTCGTTCTTCGGCAAAGTCGATGGCGCGATCGGCACGCTGCTCGCGGGCCTTGCGCTCGACTTCATCGCATTTCCCGAGCGCGCAACGCCGGGCCAAGTGCCGCAAGAAACGCTGTGGAATCTCGCGCTCGTCGATGGCCTGCTGGCGATGATCCCAGGCATCATCTGCCTCTATTTCTATGGCAAGTATAAGATCAACAAACAGAGCTACGAGGCGACGCGCGCCGAGATCGAGCGCCGCCGCGCCAATGCGCGCGCCGCCGCCGCCGAGGCCGCGATCAACGAAGAGAACATAGGCCCATCCAGCGAAACGCTGCAGCCAAAACCCGGCGGCGCGAGCTAACATGGAGACCGCCGAACTCATCCGCGATCTCGCAATTGCGCACCGCGCCAAACAGGCGTGGCGCCAATTACTTGCAATGGGCGAAGCTGCGCTTCCGATCGTGCGCCAAGCGCTCACCGATCCGAGTGCGGACGTGCGTCTGCACTGCGTCCGCTTCCTCGACCACTACCCCACCGCTGAGCTTGCGCGCGACCTTGCCCCCTTGGCGCAAGACGATGATCCGCGGGTCCGCGTCGAGGCCCTCCACGCCCTTGCATGCGATCGATGCAAACCGGATCGGTGCGCGCCGGATGCAGCGCTCACCGTGCCGATAGCGATCGCTATCGTGCGCAACGACCCCGACTATCACGTGCGCAACATGGCGCTCGAAGTGCTCGGCAAGGCGGCGCACACCTCGCCCGAAGCGATCGCGGCAATTGAGGCCGCCAAGCGCGCCGATCCGAGCCCAGCCGTTCGCAAAAAGGCCGCGTGGTACGCGCCTGGCGGGCCGATCTTCAAGCGCACATCGCCCGTACAATCGCGCAAGGCGTCCGCGAGCTAGCCGCGCGCAAAGCCCGCAATATCGCGCGCGCATTCCTTGGAAACTTCCGGCGCGCCAATCACGAACACCTCGGTGCCGTGGATCGTACCCATTGCCTGGATGCAGCGCGCCGGCACGCCCGCGCGCATCAGCAGGCGGTAAAAGTTGATCCCCTCATCGCGCAGCGGATCGCATTCGTTGACGCGGATCACCACGGGCGGCAGGCCCTTCACCTCCGCCTCGTCCGCGAACGCCGGCCACGCCAGCGGGTTCTTCGCTTCAAGCTCGCCGATCCCGTACGCCATCGCACCGCGATTGTTGTGCAGATCAAGCAGAATGCCGTTGTTCTCGGTCGAGGAAGGGCTCGCCGCATCCGGCCACTTGCCGAGGATGTAGGGGCAGAGCGCATAGAGCCCTTTGATCAGGCCGATGTCGCCGTCGCGCTTCAGCTTCAGCCCCGTCGCGAGCGTCAAATTCCCGCCGCCGCTTTCGCCCGCGACGACGATGCGGCTCGCGTCGATCTTGAGCTTGCCCGCATGCGCGCGCACCCATTTGAGGCCAGCGACGCAATCGTTCAGCCCCGCTGGAAACGGCGCCACTTCCGGCGCGGACGACGGCGTCAGCGCGTTGCGGAAATCCACCATCGCGACAGCGACGTTGTTTGCCGCGATCATCCGCCCCCACGCGCGATAATTGCCATCGAAGCAAGAGAGCGACTGCATGCCGCCGCCGTGAATGTAGTAGACGCACGGCAGCACCGCATCACCTTCAGGCCGGATGAACTGGATCTTCACCTCGTTGCCATCAGGCTCGGAAACAAACGTCTCCGTGCGCACGCTCAGGCCCTTCTTCGGCGCGATCTCTTCATTGTCGAACGCATCGAGCATCTGCCGGAGCATCCCCGCGCGCGCCAGCGCCTCTGGTGTGTTCGCTTCCGCCAGCAATGCTTCGCGGCTCACCGCATCCGGCAGCGGCGCCGAAGGCGGCATCGCGCCCCACAGCGTCTTGATGCGCGGATCGATGCGTGGGTCGTTCGCGATCTTGGACATGCGCGTCTCCTAAGCGTTCAGCCGATGTTGGCAACGCTGAGGGGGCGGCGCAAGCCGACGCAGCGTTAGTCGATATCGGCGATCTCAGCCTTGTCGGCGCCGCTTACACGCGCCGCAAGCGCCGCGCCCATGAACGTGTCGAGATCGCCGTCGAGAACCCCGCCCGTGTCGCTCGTCTCCACGCCCGTGCGCAGATCCTTCACCATCTGATACGGCTGCAGCACGTAAGAGCGGATTTGCCGCCCCCAGCCGATCTCGGTCTTCGTCGCCTCCAGCGCATTCGCTTCGGCCTCGCGCTTTTGCAATTCGCGCTCGTACATGCGCGCGCGCAGCATGTCCCACGCCTTGGCTCGGTTCTGATGCTGCGAGCGCTCCGTCTGGCACGCAACGACGATGCCGGTCGGCCCGTGCGTCAAACGTACGGCGCTATCGGTCTTGTTGACGTGCTGCCCGCCCGCAC
>CAZMCA010000100.1:0-698 GCA_964564595.1 uncultured Caulobacteraceae bacterium | reverse complement strand
GAATCTCGATCTCGATCGTGTCGTCGCTCACGGGATAGACCCACACGCTCGCAAACGATGTATGCCGGCGCGCGTTGGAATCGAACGGCGAGATGCGCACCAACCGGTGCACGCCCGCTTCCGTCTTCAGCCAGCCATACGCGTTCTCGCCTTTGATGAGATAGGTCGCGCTCTTGATGCCGGCCGTCTCGCCGTCCTGGTATTCGATCTCCTGGCTCTGAAAGCCGCGCGAGTTCGACCATTTCAGATACATGCGCAGCAGCATCGAAGCCCAATCCTGGCTCTCTGTGCCGCCGGCGCCCGAATTGATTTCGATGTAGCAGTCGTTGCCATCGGCTTCGCCGGAGAGCAGCGCTTCAAGCTCGGCCTTCGCCGCGCGCTTTTGCAACGCATCGAGCGTCGCGGCGGCGTCCTCCAGCATGCCGGCGTCGCCCTCGCTGTCGGCGAGTTCGGCAAGCTCCATCGTGTCCGCAAGATCGCGCTCGAGCGAGAGGATGGCCTCGACGCCGCCTGCAAGCTTGTTGCGCTCGCGCATGAGGCTCTGCGCGCGCTGTGCGTCGTTCCAAAAGTCGGGCGCCTCGGAGCGGGCGTTCAGCTCATCGAGCCGCTGGATTGCGCGATCCCAGTCAAAGACGCCTCCGCAGCAAAGGGAGGGTCGTGCGGATCTGCTCGGCGGAAGCCAGAATGTCGGCGCGCAT
>CAZMCA010000099.1:0-12421 GCA_964564595.1 uncultured Caulobacteraceae bacterium | reverse complement strand
AGCGCGAGAGCCGCGTTCCACGCGAACACCGCGACCGGAAAGTTGAACGCCGTGATGATCGCGACCGGCCCGAGCGGGTGCCAGCGCTCCACCCGATGATGCTGCGGCCGCTCCGACGCGATCGTCAGCCCATACAATTGCCGCGAGAGACCGACCGCGAAATCGCAGATGTCGATCATCTCCTGCACTTCGCCGAGCCCTTCGCTGACGATCTTGCCCGCCTCGCGCGTCACCAGGGCGCCGAGCGCTTCCTTCTCCTCGCGCAGCACGACGCCCCACAGCCGCACCAATTCGCCGCGCCGCGGCGCGGGCACGTTGCGCCACGCCTCGAAGGCGCGCGCCGCCGCGCCAATCTTCTCGTCGATTTGCGCCGGCGTATCGGCAGCGACTTCCCGCAGCAGCGCGCCATCGATCGGCGAGCGCGAGACGATCACGGCCCAGTATTCCAGCGCGACCACGGCGCGAAATGCTTGGAAAGCTTCAGCCCTTGCCCGCGATAGTTCGAGCCCTGCTCGCCGTAGAGATTATCGACCGCGCTCGTCAGCTGCTCGAACACAAGTTTCCCGACGGGCTGCCCATCTTCCACGAAGAACGGCACATCGCGGGAGCGCACTTCCAGCACCGCGCGCCCTTCATGCGGCGGAATGCCAAAGCCCGGATCGAAGAAGCCCGCGTAGTGCGCGCGAAACTCACCGAGTTCCGGCCGGATCGGCGCCATCTCGGCCGCTTCATCGGCCGGGATCAGCACGTTTTCCTTCGACGCGAAAATGTAGAACTGCCCCGGATCGAGCACGACGCGCCCCTTGCGCGCTTCGAGCGGCTCCCAAAAGTCGCGCGGATCGAACGCGCCAATCTGCTCGACATCGATGACGCGCGAATGGCGCTTCGCACGAAACCCGACCGGCCCGTCCAACGAAAGATCGATCGTGAAATCCGTTTCGCGTTTCGCCACGGGCGGCCCACGCCGCAATCGGATCTGCGAGAGCCGCGTGCCCGGCCGCACCAGAATCGAAAACGTGCACGGGCTGATCTCGGCCCAGAGCGGCCCTTTGTAGCCCGCCGGCACCGCATCGAACGCGGAGGCGCGATCGGCGATCAATCGCGTGAACACATCGACGCGCCCAGTCGACGATTTTGGGTTCGCCGCGCCGTGCAAATCCGCCGGCAGCGCCACGCGCTCCATCAGCGGCGCGAGATAGACGCAGCCCGTCTCCAACACCGCGCCTTTGGAAAGGTCGATCGTGTGCATGACGAGTTCATCGTCGAGCCGGTCCGCTACTGTCGCGTGCGGGCCCGGCAGAAAACTCGCGCGCAGCCGGTACGCGACCTTGCCGAGCCGCAGATCGAGGCTCGCAGGCTGAATCTGATCGGGCAGAAACGGCTCATCGGCCGCGATCCAGCCCTCGCGGATCGCGCGCTTCAATTCACTGTCCGGCAGGACGCCGTTCGCCATCCGAAACCTTCAGAATCGCACCAAGCAGGGCCGGGCAAAGTGCGCCAGAACCGCCCCTCAAGCTAGTAGAGTTGACGCCGCCCGCTTTCCCGCTAGAAAGCCCCCGCGCCGATTTGAACTTCAGCTTGCGGGCGCTTTAACAAATGCAGCTAAAGCGGGGTGAAGAGCGGGCTTTCGGGCCACGCGGTTCTCCTCATCGCAAGCTAAAGTCCAGGCAGCGCGCCAACGCTGAAGGACTCGTCATGCCAGAAGATCGCAAGCTCCGCCCCGCCACCCGCCTCATCCGCGCGGGCCTTGGGCGCTCGCCGCACAAGGAAACGGCCGAAGCGATCTTCCCGACCTCCGGCTTCGTCTACGACAGCGCCGCCGAAGCCGATGCGCGTTTTGCGGGCACATCGCCCGGCTATCTCTACGGCCGGTACGGCAACCCGACCGTGCGCATGTTCGAAGAGCGCATGATGGCGCTCGAAGGCGAAGGCGCCGAAGAATGCCTCGCCGTCGGTTCGGGCATGGCGGCCGTCACCGCCGCCGTCGTCGCCAATGTCAAAGCCGGCGATCGCGTGCTTGGCGCGAAAGCAATGTTCTCCTCGTGCCTGTGGCTCCTCGATACGCTGCTGCCGCGCTTCGGCGTCGAGGTTGAACTCGTCGATGGGCACGATCTCAACCAATGGCGCGACGCGGCCAAGAAGGGCGTCAAGCTCGCGTTGATCGAAAGCCCCGCGAACCCGACGCTCGGCGCGGTCGACATCGCCGCCGTCGCCAACATCATCCACGAAGCCGGCGGCTTGCTCGTCGTCGACAACGTGTTCGCGAGCCCCGTGCTGCAAAAGCCCTTCCCAATGGGCGCCGACATCGTCGTCTATTCCGCGACCAAGCACATCGACGGCCAAGGCCGCACGCTCGGCGGCGCGATCCTCGCGTCGAAGCAAATCATCGACGCCGGCATTCGCGAATATCTCCGGCACACCGGCCCCGCGATCTCGCCGTTCAACGCATGGGTGCTCGTCAAAGGCCTAGAGACGATCGACCTGCGCGTGCGGCAACAAGCGCGCAACGCCGCCGCCGTCGCCGACAAGCTCGCCAAGCATAAGAAAGTCACGCTGCTCTTCTATCCGGGCCGCGAGGATCACCCGCACTACCAGATCCACAAGAAGCAGATGGAGATGGGCGGGACGCTCATCGCGTTCGAAGTCGCCGGCGGCCGCGACGGCGCCTGGCGCTTCCTCGACGCACTGGAGATGGTCGACATCTCCAACAATCTCGGCGACGCAAAATCGCTCGCGACACACCCGGAAACCACAACCCACCGCCGCCTCACCCCCGAAGGCCGCGCCCAAATCGGCGTCACCGCCGGCACAGTGCGCCTCTCGGTTGGATTGGAAGACGCGGAGGACATCGCCGACGACGTGCTGCAAGCGCTGGACCGCGCATAACGCAGCATCGGCAACGCTCCCCGGCCGTACGCCGGATTTGATCCGGCGGGAGAGCCGGGGCCCAGGCGTCTGGGCGCACGTTGCTGCCGCCAATGAGCGGCAAGCCGTGACCGCCCTTGGCCCGCTATGAGCGCTGGCGTTATGCTGCGCGCGTGAACGACTGGCGCATCCTTTTCACCACCATACCGGGCCGCCGCCCGCGTCTCGCCGTCGCTATTTTAATTGCGGTGATGATGACGCTCGTGCTTGCGCAGAAGTGGGTGCCGAACATCCATTTTGCTTGGATTCCGCTAGGATTGGGCCTGGTGCTCCTTTTCAACAAAATAGGCTGGCTCAGACCCATACAAAACGACGACGCCAATAGCACCGCACCCGAAGCGCCGTGGACGCCGCACCTTCCCGCTATCGCCGTGAAAATCATCACTGCGATTGCCGGCGTCATCGTTTGCGCGGGGCTCTACATCCTCTACCGCACAATGGATTCCGAAGACGACATCCTCGTCGCAATCCTCGTCCTAGCGCCGATTGTAGCGCCAGTCCTCTGGCTCAATCACGCAAACAGACCGCGTTAGCGAGTGAGGCAGAGGCACATTGGCACGATTAATGTGTCCGCGGAGCGCACACGATGGGCCACTTTCAGATTCGATTTCACCCGCCGCTACCCGACGTCCCGCAGACGGACGCTGTAATCGCTCTGGAAGAGATTGATTGGACGAGCGTGCTGAGAGCGCTGCCTCAAGACATCGACACACGCTACCTGATCGGCGATGTTCCCGTGGCCTATTACCCCACTGACATCATGAACGTGTTTGGCGACCTGTACGACGAATGGCAATCTTTTCGAGCCCGCGAGCCGCATGTCATGTGCTTGTGCGGCTACCCTGTGCTGGATGTGACCTTTGCTGGCGAGCGAGCGTCCTTCTTTCATAGCCACGAACTCCACCTCGGAGACGCCCGAACGCCTATCGCCGGAGACTTTAACGCGGCGGATGTCGAGCAGACCTTCAAAGCTGCGCTTGACCGTGTTTGGTCCGTCATTGCAGCGGCAACACTCTAGGATTGGCTCCGCCACCGCTTGGATTTGGGTACTTTGCACGCGAGGCAGGCGGAGATTTCGGGCGTCCCGGGCCAGCGGGAGCGTGCGTTGAGGTTTGTGCGCCGCGCGAGCCGCGACTAACCTCGCCCCATGTCCACGCTCCAATACCAAGCCGAGACCGCCGGGCTTCACGTGAGCGTCATTCCGCGCTTCATGCCGGAAGCCTCCAACATCGAGCGCGACCGCTACGTGTGGTCCTACGAGATCACGATCCAGAACCGCAGCCCGGACACGGTGCAGCTGCTCGCGCGCTATTGGCGCATCACCGATCAAGCCGGATCGACGCAGGAGGTGCGCGGCCCGGGCGTCGTCGGTGAAACGCCCACCATCGCGCCGGGCGATAGCTACAGCTACACCAGCGCCTGCCCGCTCTCGACGCCTTCGGGCGTGATGCTCGGCGCGTATCAGATGCGCCGTGTGCGCGACAATCAGAGCTTCGAGATCGCCGTGCCCGCCTTCGCGCTCGAAAGCCCGCACGCAAAACGCCTCGCCAACTAGGAAGACTTATGTCGCTCGCGATCTACGGCCACTACTTTTCCTCGTATACGCAGAAGGTCCACACCGCGCTCTACGAGAACGCAACGCCATTCGAGTTCCGCGAGATCGGCCCCGACCACATGGACAACATCGCCGAGTGGCAGCGCCGCTGGCCGATGGGAAAATTTCCGCTGCTCGTCGATGGCGACCGCCAAATTGCCGAAGCCAGCATCATCATCGAATATCTGCAGCTGAAGCATCCCGGCCCCGTCCGCCTCATCCCGAGCGATCCGATGGACGCGCTCAACGTGCGCTTTCTCGATCGATACTTCGATCTCCACGTGATGGACGCGATGCAGGTCGCGGTCGCTTCGAAGATCGGCCAGATTCCGATGAAGAGCGAAGACGGCCACGCCCTCGCACGCGAGCGCCTCGAGCGCGCCTATGCGTGGCTCGAAACGCACCTCGCCGGCAAAATCTGGGCCGCGGGCGAAGCGTTCACGCTCGCCGATTGCGCCGCTGCGCCGTCACTCTTCTACGCCGACTGGACGCACGAAATCGCGCCAAAATACGCGAACCTGCGCGCCTATCGCGCGCGCCTGCTGAAGCGCCCATCGTTCGCGCGCTGCGTCGACGAAGCCCGCTATTTCCGCGCCAACTTCCCACTCGGCGCGCCGGACCGCGATTAGAACAAAGACAAGGGAGAGAACGAATGGCCGATTTCCGCGAAGCGATGCGCCGCATCATCACCGCTGACGATAAAGACGGAAAATCCGTCATCATTCTCGATGGCGGCCCATCCTCTTCCTACGGCGATCCCAATCTCGGGGGCCTGTTCGAAATCTGGGAGGACGCAGCGTCCGGCCCGCTCGACGAGCGCGACACCAAAGACCTCGGCAACCCCAAACCAAAACTCGGTCCGCGCCCCGGCAATTTCCAAGTGCGCTGGTTCGTCGTCCAGCCGCTGCCCGAGGGCGTGCCGCGCGAGCAGCTCAACGCCTCAACGCGCCAGCGCTTCGCCGAGATGGGCGGCGCCGAGCACATCCACGATCAAACGCGCCACCCCGCGATGCACACGACGGAAACGATCGACGTGATCTGCCTCTTGCAAGGCGACGTGACGCTCCTGCTCGACGGCGCCGAAACGCGCGTCAAACCAGGCCAGATCGTCATCCAGCGCGGCACCAACCACGCCTGGGAAGCCCACGGCGGCCCAGCCCTCCTCCTCGCCGTGCTGATCGACCGGCCGCTGACGCACTAAAGGATGCGCACATGAGCGAACGCAAACCTCCCGGCATGAAGACCGGCTCGTGGATCGAGCAGCAGATCGCCGACGCGATGGCGCAAGGCGCGTTCGATAATTTGCCTGGCGCCGGCAAGCCGCTGGCAAACAGCGGCAAGGGCTACGATCCAGACGAATGGCTCCGCGCAAAGATCGAACGCGAAGGCGCGAGCTATACGCCGCCCGCGCTCGAACTCCGGCGCAAAACCGAACGCGAACTTGCAGCACTGGGCACGATGAAAGACGAAGCCACCGTCCGCGCGCGCTTCACCGCGCTCAACGCCGAGATCGCGAAATTCAACGCCACCACAATCGACGGCCCGCCGACCAACCTCGCGCCACTCAACGTCGAGCAAGTCGTCCTGCGCTGGCGCTCGACGCGCAGCGGATAAACTTGTTCTCGCTAAGCCGGAGAAATCTTCTCAGGCCCGATTTCATAAACCCGCGCGCAGAACTGGCACTTCGCGTGGATCATGCCGTCGGGTTCGACGAGATCGCGCACTTGTTCGCCCGGCATTTGCTGCAGCACCTCAACCAGGCGCTCTTCCGTGCACGAGCAGCGATCCGCGAGCGGTTCGGGCGCCGCCATGCGCACGCCGTCCTCGTGATAGAGCCGGTAGAGCAAATCCGCGCTCGGCAACGCGGGATCGAGCAGCTCCACGTCGCTCAGCGTGCCGAAGAAGATCGTCGCGCGCGACCACGCCTCTTCCGTGTCGCCGCGCGCATCGTCGGCCGCGACGCGTTGGATGAGCGCGCCGCCGCCGCGCCACACGGGCGGGGCATCGCGCGTGAACACTTCGCCGATCGAGAGATGAATACGCGTATCGGTCTGCTCGCTGTCGCGAAAATACGCCTCCGCGCACGCTGCGAGCGTATCGCCCGTGAGCGGCACGAAACCTTGGTGCGGCGTAAAATCCGGCCCTTGATCGAGCGTCACCGCGAACACGCCATCGCCGATCACGTCGCGCGGGCGCAAGCGATGCGCTCCGCCCATGCGTTCCGCTGCGTCGGCCGCAAGGCGCGCATACGCACGCACGCTGCCGTCGCTGCGATGCTCGGCCACCATCAGGGGCGCCGGCCCATCGCCCTGCGCCTGCACGATCAAGCGCCCATCGACTTTCAGGAGCCCGCCCATCAGCGCGACGAACAGCACCATCTCACCGAGCAACAGCGCAACCGGATCAGGATAAGCGTGCCGCCGCAAAATCGGATCGAGCGCGCCCGGCCCCATGCGCACGATGCGCCCGCGCAGCGGCGCGCCTTCGACCGTGAATGCTGCGCGCGCGTCGTCGATCAACTCAGCCACGGCTTATCTCAGATAGTGCCCGAAGCACCAAAGCAGCACGGCCTTCTGCGCGTGGATGCGGTTCTCCGCTTCGTCCCACACAGCCGATTGGCGCCCGTCCATCACCGCGTCGGTGACTTCTTCGCCGCGATGCGCCGGCAAGCAGTGCAAGAACACCGCGCCCGCCGCTGCGCGCGCCATGCGCTTTTCGTCGATCACGTAAGGCGGAAACACCGCCATGCGCGCGTCCTTATCGGTGTCGCCCATCGAGACCCACGTGTCGGTCACGACCACATCGACGCCATCGACCGCATCGTCCGGCGTGCGGCACACGTCGATATTGGCGCCCGCCGCGCGTGCGGCTTCGATCTCCTGCGTGCGCGCTTCGTAACCGCGCGGCGTTGCGATGCGCATCGAATAGCCGAGCTTCGGCGCGGCATGCAGGAAGCTGGTGCAGACGTTGTTGCCGTCCCCCACCCACGCGATCGTGCGGCCGGCGAGATCGCCGAGCCGCTCTTCCACCGTCATCAGATCGGCGATGATCTGGCACGGATGAGATAGGTCCGAGAGGCCGTTGATCAGCGGCACGTCCGACGCTTCGGCGAAATCCAGTAGATCCTGATGCGCGTTGGCGCGGATCATCACGGCGTCCACCATCCGCGAAAGCACGCGCGCGGTGTCGGCGATGGTTTCGCCGCGCCCGAGCTGCATATCGTTCGCGCTCATCACGATCGTCTGCCCGCCGAGCTGGCGCATCCCGATGTCGAACGAAACGCGCGTGCGCGTCGAGTTCTTTTGGAAGATCATCGCCAGCGCGTGGCCTTCAAGCGGCGCGTCCGCGTCGGGCGCGCCTTTCGGCATGCCCGCGCGTTCGGCTTTGCGCCGGTGCGCTTCGTCGAGGATGGCGCGGAGGTCGTTGGTCGAGAGCGGCGCGATGTCGAGAAAGTGACGCGCGCTCATGCCCCGGCCTTCGCCATCTGCAGCGCCAACACCTTGTCGAGCGTGTCGATCGCTTGGCCGATCTGCGCTTCATCGATGATGAGCGGCGGCGCGATCCGCAGCACATTGTCGCCCGCAACACCAACCAGCAGCTTGTGCTCACGCGCCGCGGTCTGGATGGGCTTTGGATCGACCGTCAGCTTGATGCCGCGCAACAAACCCTTGCCGCGCAGCTCAACGACAAGCTCCGGATGCCGGTCCTTCAGCCCTTCGAGCGCTTGGCCGAGATGGTTCGACACGTCGCGCACGCGCGCGAGGAATTCCGGCTTGGAAATCTCCGCATAGGCCGCGCGCCCCACCGCCATCGCGAGCGGATTGCCGCCATAGGTCGAGCCGTGCGTGCCGCGCACCATGCCCTTGGCGGCTTCGCGCGTCGCCACGAATGCGCCGAGCGGAAAGCCGCCGCCGACGCCCTTGGCGATGCACATGATGTCCGGCGTCACGCCCGCCCATTCATGCGCCCAAAGCTTGCCCGTGCGCCCCGCGCCCGATTGCACTTCGTCAAAGATCAACAGCGCGCCGTGCTTGTCGCAGAGCGCGCGCAGCGCCTTCAAAAATTCGTCCGTCGCGGCGCGCACGCCGCCTTCGCCCTGCACCGGCTCAATGATGATCGCGCCGAACGTCTTTGCATCGACGAGCGCTTCGACCGAGGCGAGATCGTTGTACTCGGCGTGCTTGTAGCCCGGCAGGCGCGGCCCGAAGCCATCGAGATAGCTATCGTTGCCCGCCGCGTTCACCGCCGCGTAGCTCCGGCCATGAAACGCACCCTTGAAGCCGATGATGTCGATGCGTTCGGGCTGATTGTTCGTCGCGTGAAACTTGCGCGCCATCTTCAGCGCGCCTTCGATCGCTTCGGTGCCGCTGTTGGTGAAAAACACCACGTCGGCGAAGCTATCGCGGCAATAGGCGTCCGCGAGCGGCTCCTGGCCCTCGATCTTGAACATGTTCGAGAGGTGCCAGAGCTTGCCGGCCTGCTCGGTGAGCGCGGCCGTGAGCTTGGGGTTCGCGTGCCCGAGCGCGTTCACCGCGATGCCGGCGATAAAGTCGAGGTACTTATCGCCCTTGCCGGTGAAGAGCCAGGCGCCCTCACCGCGCACGAACACTTCGTCGGCCGGCGCATAAACAGGAAGTACGTGGGAAGAATTATCGGTCATGGCCTGGTGGGCCCTTCGTGCTGAAACAGTACGGAAAGAGGAAACTGAGCCGCGCCGGCGTCAAAGCGCGTCCAGGCGCTAGTTGCGCCGGTCGGAGACGCCGCTGGTTCGGCGCGCGCGCACACGGACAGGCACGCGCCGCTCGGCGCGCGCAGCCGCACCCACCACGAGCGCGGCGGCGATGAGCGCGCCAGCGAGCGAGAGAGTGAGCGCAACGGCCATGCTTCAGCCCTTACAGAATTCCGCTTACGCCTTCAACCTGAGCATTCGGCAACTAAGCCTTGAGCCCGTAGCCGCTCTTCAGCATCGCCCAGGCGCCAATCGAGAGCCCGACCGCCAGTGCGCCAGTGAACAGCATGCCGAACGTCAGGTCCGAATGGGCCTCGCCGATGAAGCCGTAGCGGAACCCGTCGATCAGGAAGAACACCGGGTTCCAATGCAGCAGGAAGCCCAGCGCGCCCGGCAGCGCGTCCACGCTGTAGAACGTGCCCGAAAGCATCGTCAGCGGCGTGATGACGAAAGTCGTGAAAGCGGCGATGTGATCGAACTTCTCGGCCCAGATCCCGCCAATCAGGCCGATCGCCGCGAAGATCACCGCCGCAACGAACGCGAAATAGACCGCCACCAACGGGTTGGCCGGAATGACGTTGGCGAACGCCGCCACCGCCGCGACGGACGCGAGCCCCACCGCGATCCCGCGGATCACCGCCCCCGTGATGAAGGCGATCGTCAGCTCCACCGCCGAGATCGGCGGCATGAGGAAATCGATCGAAATCCCCATCAGCTTTGCCTGCACCATCGAAGACGAGGTGTTCTGAAACGCGTTCGTCAGGATCCCCATCATGATCAGCCCGGGCGCGAGCCCCCAGGCATAGGGCATCGCCGTGTCCGACCAATTGCGGCCCGGGAACGCGAACGAGAACACCATCATGAACAGCAGCGTCGACATCAGCGGCCCGATCAGGGTCTGCTGCCACACCTTCACGAACCGGCGGACCTCCCGCGCGATCAGCGTCTGCAGGCCGAGCCAATTCCAGCGCTGGTAGCTGCGCACCACAAAGCTGCGGCTTCCGGCCGGCCTCTCGGCCGTCACGATCACCGGCTCCAGCGTGTGTGTGTCCATCAGCGGCGTCCTTCACCGATTCTTAAGATTTATGACCGGTAGTCTTAACCATCGCCCGGAAAGCCGCGCCAGCAAAGGCCCGCGCGGGTTTTCCCCAGAGTTGGCGAGGCTGGAGTTCCCTGTGAGTGATTCGCCCCTTTTGGGGATACCGACTCACTCTGTGGATACCAGCCCTTGTGCCCCGAAGAAGTCGCTGGCACCATACATTGGGATGTCTCGCTAAGAAGGCGAGTCGGCTGGCGCTCGCAAGAGCGATTGGATCAGGGGCATTGAAAATGGGCTGGACCGACGAACGGGTCTCTCTCCTGAGGAAGCTTTGGACCGAAGGGCTCTCCGCGAGCCAGATCGCCAAGCAATTGGGCGGGGTCACCCGCAACGCCGTCATCGGCAAGGTCCACCGCCTTGGCCTCGCGGGGCGCGCCACGCCTTCGCGTCCAGCCAAGCGCCCGGTGCGCACCGCGCGTCCAGCGCGTCCGCTGGCCGGCCCGTCGGCGCCGCGCCTCCGCAACGCCATCGGCATTGGTTCGCCAAGCCAGCCGGCCGTGATGATCCCCGCGCTCGAGCCGCTGCGCGGCGCGGATGGCTCGACGGTCTCCGTGCTCACGCTGACAGACTCCATGTGCAAATTCCCGATCGGCGATCCGCCGGACGCTGACTTCGCCTTCTGCGGCCGCGACGCGTGCGCTGGCCCGTACTGCGCCGATCACGCCCGCTTGGCCTACCAGCCGAGCCAGGCGCGCCGCCGCCGCACGGATCAGCAGCCGGACGAGCTGCGCCGCATGCTCCGCCTCGCCGCGATGTAAGCGCGGGCTCTGCACGAAACACCAAGGGCGGCTCAGCTGGGCCGCCCTTTTTGTTTGCGCGGCCCAAGCCCTCCACGGAAACCGTCCGCCCGGAACCCGCTTTACCTCCGCCGCGCCGCACGCCATCGTTCGGGACATGGACGCGATCAAAGCCGGGCTCGAATTTCTCCAACAGCCCCAATACGCCATGCCGATTTGCGCGATCGTCATCGCGCTCATCGCCGGGGCGCAGCGCAAGGTTTGGACAGCCGGCTACGCGGTCATCGGGCTCGCGATCTTCCTGATCGATTGGCATCTCCTCGGCGGCGCGAGCCGCGACGGGGGCAATCCCGTCCCGATGTACGCCTACGCGGCGCTCGTGATCGGGTTCTTCGGCGTGGCGACCTGGGAGGCCGCTTGGGTAGCGCTGTACGTGGCGCTGATGCCGATCATCAATTGGTCGTTCGCGGCGGTGCCGACGGCGGAGATCCCCGCAGCCTTCGGCGGCGGGCAATTTCAGCCGCTGGCGATCGTCACCGGCCTCGTGCTCGTGGTGCGCGATCTCGCACAGCGCCAGGTGAAGAACTGGGTGCTGGCGTTCATGGTCGTCGGGCTCGTGCTCTCGACGTTGACGTCCTGGATCGTGGTCGTCGTCGCATCAGGCGTCGCGTTCCTGATCTCCGAGACCGTCGATTGGGCGGTCTACACCTTCTCCGATCGCCCGCTCTCACAGCGGATCATGATCTCCTCGACCTTCTCGGCCCCGCTCGACCAGGTGGTGTTCATCTACCTGGCCTCGTTCGTGGTGCCCGGCATCTTCGCCTGGGGCACCGTGCTCACCGGCATCGCGTCAAAGCTGATTGGTGCGTTCGTGGTCTCCCGCATTGTCGCGGCGCAGGAGCGGCGAGCTGTCGCCGAGGTGAAACCCGCGTAAGCGTGCGGAATTACCCTTGCTTAGTCGACCCGGGTTCGACATAAGCCAAGCTGCGAAAAGCCGGCATGTCGCCGGCAAGGTGCGATGACCCGCAGCGTGCGGCAGACTTCCTCTCCCCTCACACATGCTGACAGTCGCGATTTGAAGCGGGCGTTCGCACGCCCGCGGCACAGCGTATTGGCGGACGCGCCAAGCGCTTACTAGGACCAGTGGAATGAGCTTCGACGACGATTTCGACAACGGCGACGACAACGACGACAGCAAGAAGAGAGAGCGCAAGCGCGGTCGCGAGCGCGAAGAATTTAGCCCTGAGCCCCCGGGCGGCGGCTTCAGCGGCGGTGGCGGCGGCTTTGGCGGCGGCGGCGGCGGATATCGCGGCGGCGGCGGTGGCGGCTATGGCGGC
>CAZMCA010000098.1:0-12460 GCA_964564595.1 uncultured Caulobacteraceae bacterium | reverse complement strand
TCGAAGCGCTCCGCCGCATCGCCAACAATCCAGCGCGCTACGCGCGGCGCGTCGCACGCATGCGCCTAAAACGCCCGCCGCTCTGGCTGCTCGAAGAGATCAAGCCGCGCCGCCTCGGCGATCACGCTTATCTGCTGAAGCCCGCGCATCGTGTCGCGATGCAGATGGTGCTGGACAGTTCCTAACCTCTGCCCCCACCCGGTCGCTTGCGACCGGGCATTTTGAGTTGCTGGGATCGCAAGCGATCCCAGCGGGGACGGGAAGGGGTGGGGGGCCGTCAATGGCCGCTCGCACCACCACCAAAACGCGCCGCAGCGCGAACGCATGCGCACGTCCTGCGCCGTAGCAGCAGCTTGACGCCCCCCACCCCTACCCCTCCCCGCAAGGGACAGGGGCGCTGCGTTTGCAAACACCGCGCACTGCTTCGCGCTCCCTGTGACCCAGGGCACGGAACCTCGCGCGTGTGTTCCCGTTTTCGAACCAACAGCCGCATGTCGCGGCGCGCATGATCAGTGGAGTGTTCGACATGCTCGGTTGGGCGATTGGATTTTTCCTCGGCGCCGTGGTTGCGGCCGTGTTCGGTTTCGGCGGCATCGCTTCGGCCTTCGTCGGGATCGCGCAGATCCTGTTCTATCTGTTCCTCGTGCTGTTCGTGATCTCGCTCGTCGCGGGCCTCTTCTTCCGCGGCGCGCATGCGGGTGACGGCGTCGTCCACGGCCACGGCGGCACGGGCGCGTTCGGTTTCATCGCGCTGGTCGCGATCGCGGCGATCGGCATTTACGCCTGGGTCGACAACGACATGAGCGCCGAGCGCGTCGGCCGCGCAATCGATCGCAGCGCCGTCGCGATCACCGCGGATGCTGGCGAAGCCATCGAGGAAGCCGGCGGCCGCGTCGAAGAAGTCACCGAAGAAACCGGCGACGCCGTGCGGAACGACACCGCCAATTTCTTCGAAAGCGCGTCAGATAACGTTCGCAACACCGGCGAGTAAGCCCGCTTCCCCTCAAGTTCCCCCCGCCCCTCACAAAGCCCCGTCCCCCTCCGGACGGGGCTCTTTTTTGGCGATTTTTCTGCCGCCACCGCGCTGACCTGCTAAGCTCGCAGCGCGGGTTGAGAGAAGCGCCGATGCGATGCGCCGTCCCGCTCATGGAGGGGATTATGGCCATCCGTTCGCTGCTGCTCGCCAGCGCCGCCGCGCTCGCCTTCACGCTCACGACGTCGGCGCCGATGTCGCCGCGCGATGCGGCCGCTTCGCTCTTCGCCGAGTCCGGCTTTTGCGTGACGCCCGCGCGCACCTCGCGCCTCGGCTACTTCCTCTCCATCGCCGACGCCTACGCGCAAACGATGCCCGCGCGCGAAGGCGCCCCGCCGCCGCTGATGCGCGGCCTTGGCGATGCGCATCTCGATGTCACCACAGCGAACCCGCAAGCGCAGGCGTACTTCAACCAGGGCCTTCGCCTGCTGCACGGCTTCAATCACCTCGAGGCCGCGCGCGCCTTCCGCGCCGCGCAAGCGGCCGATGCAAATTGCGCGATGTGTTATTGGGGCGAGGCCTTCGCGCTCGGCCCCAACATCAACGCGCCGATGGACAACGCCGATAACCCGGCCGCCTTCGCCGCCGCACGCAACGCGCTCGCGCGCATGGAAGGCGCGAGCGACAAAGAAAAGGCGCTGATCGAAGCGATCCAAGTCCGCTACGTGCGCAACGCCCCGCCCTCACGCGCGGGCCTCGACGCCGCGTACGCCGACGCAATGGTCGCCGTCGCCAACCAATTCCCGGACGATGACGTGGTGCAGACCATCGCCGTCGAAGCCGCGATGGACACGCAACCGTGGGATTATTGGGCCAATGGCGGCGCAACGCCGAAGGGCCGCACCGCCGACATGGTGCAGCGTTTAGAGACCGTGCTCGCGCGCAGCCCTAACGATACCGGCGCGATCCACCTCTACATCCACGTCGTCGAAGCCTCGACCGATCCGTGGCGCGCCGAGCGCGCGGCCGAGCGTCTCGGGCGCCTCACGCCGAACGCGGGGCACCTCGTGCACATGCCGGCGCACATCTACTACCGCGTCGGCCGTTTCCGTGACTCGATCGACGCCAACATCGAAGCGGTGCGCGTCGATGAGCAATATCTGCGCGCGCAGAATGCAAGCCCGATCTATCAATACGGCTATTACACACACAACGTGCACTTCGTGATGGCGTCCGCGCAGATGGCCGGCGACAGCCGCCGCGCGCTCGATTACGCCGCGCGTCTCGATCGCGCGCTGCCGATGGAGATGGCCGCGCAAGTCGTGCTCGCGCAGCCGGTGAAAGCCGCCGTCTGGTACGCGCGCGCGCAGTTCGATCAGCCGGGCGCGATCCTCTCAGCGCCCGCGCCGCAAGCGGGCGTAGATCTCGTCGTCGGCGCCTGGCGCTATGCGCGCGGGATGGCGCACATCCGCCAGGGCCGCGCCGCAGATGCGCGTGAAGAGGCCGACCTGATCGGGCGCCTCCGGCAGACAGGCGACTTCGCGCAACTCAACGCCGGCGGCGTGCCCGCGCAGGACGTGCTGGAGGTCTACCGCCGGGTGCTGATGGGCAAGGCGGCGCTCCTCGAGCGCAACTACCCCGCCGCCATCGCCGAGCTCGAAGCCGCCGTCACGATGCAGGCGGCGATCCCCTACATGGAGCCGCCCTACATCTACTACCCCGTCCGCCGCACGCTTGGGGCCGCGTACCTCCTCGCCGGCCAG
Organism: uncultured Caulobacteraceae bacterium; assembly: GCA_964564595.1. Lineage (GTDB taxonomy): Bacteria > Pseudomonadota > Alphaproteobacteria > Caulobacterales > Aquidulcibacteraceae > JBEVOS01. Next base: position 9,724 of record CAZMCA010000098.1, on the reverse strand, counting down.
CCGGCCCGCGCCGAGGTCCAGTTCCTCCAGACGCTGACCGAGAGCCCGAGCGACGCCTATGCGTATTGGGGCCTCTCCGAAGCCCGCCGCGCCCGGGGCGACAGCCGCGGCCGCTCCGCCGCCCGCTCGCTCTTCAGCGCTGCGTATCTGGGGGACGATGGCAGGGTCACAGCCGCCGACCTCTAAGCCGGCCAAGCCCGTAAAGCCCTGAAAAGGCGCGGGCTTTGCGAGGGACTGGAACGGCAATCACCCTTCGTCCGTTAAGGGCTTGTCAGCTGCGTCATTCCGGCGCACAGTCAACGTTACAAAGTCCAGACCTCCCGTCAGTGGAGGCGGATGGGAGGTTGAGATGAATAAGCTGCGCGACGCAGGCGATTGCCTGTTCGGGCTCCTCCTCGTCGGTGTGACGTTCGCGATCGGCTACGGCGCCATGTCGATGGTGTTCGAGCAGGCCGCGATGGCTTCGGTGCTCCTGCCCCAATAGCCGCGCCTCAAGACGAGAGCCGAAAGTATTTGTTCATTCGTCGCGCTGAGATGCGCGCTGCAGCCATCATCGCGCCTTAACCAACCCAGCCTATCGTCCCTATCTTAAGCGCCAGCAGAACGCGCGGGACGCCCCGGGTCATGAAACCGAGCCTCAGTGAGATTCCGTTCCTGCGGAACGCCGCGCCCGATGCGCTGGCGGCGCTGGAGGATGAAGCCGTCTGGTACTCGCTCCCCGCCGGCTGGCAGCTCTTTGGCGCTGGCGAAGCGGCGGACGGGATTTCGTTTCTGCTCTCCGGCTCGCTCGCCGCCTTCCGCCCTGCGGAGCGCGGCCAGCACGCACTCGTTGGCTACATCCGTCCCGGCGAACCCGTCGGTGAAATGGCGCTGATCGCACGCGAGCCGCACTCGGCCTCCGTGTTCGCAATCCGCGACAGCGAGATGCTGAAGCTCTCACCCGAGGCATTCGATCGCCTTGTGCGCTCGCACCCGACATTGATGGAGCAGATCGCGCGCCTGATGCTTGCGCGTGCGCGTCAGTCCGGTCGCAAAAGCGCGCGCGCCGAACCGAAGGTCTACGCGCTCCTCTCCACCTCGCCGACGATCGATCTGAAGCTGCGCGCGCGCACGCTGCAAGCGGCGCTGAAGCGACTCGGCAAATCGGCATGCGTAATCGGCGATGAAGCCGCCGGCATGGACAGCGTGTGGTTCGATGCGCTCGAGCATGACCACGACGCGGTGTTTCTCGTCTCCGCGATCGGCGACACGAACTGGTTTCGCACGTGCCTGCGGCAAGCCGACCGCATCTGGGTTGTCGGCCGCGCCGACGCGCGCCCGTCCGCGCCGCTGTTGCCGCAGGACGATCCCTCGCCCGCGCGGCAATTCAAGTTCGTCGACGTCATCCTGTTGCACCACGGCTCAAGCCGTCAGGCCGCCACGACCGAAGAGTGGCGCGAAGCATGCGATGCGCAGCGTCTCTTCCACTGGCACGGTCTCGAAGACGAGGACGCTGCGCGCTTAGCGCGCGTGATCGCGCAACGCTCGATTGGTCTTGTGCTTTCAGGCGGCGGTGCACGCGCATACGCGCATATCGGCGTCGTGCGCGCGTTGCGTGAGGCAGGCCTGCCATTTGATGTCGTGTGCGGCACCTCGATGGGCGGGATCGTCGCGGCGTGCGTCGCGATGGGCTGGAATGACGAAGAAATCGAGCTGCGCATCCGCAAAGCGTTCGTCGAAAGCAACCCGCTGGGAGACTACATCCTCCCGGTCGTCGCGCTCTCGCGCGGCCATCGCGTCGAGAACCGGCTGCAAGAGCATTTCGGCGAAGTGCTGATCGAGGACCTGAAGATCCCGTTCTTCTGCGTCTCCACCAACCTCGCCGCCGGCGAAAGCCGCATCCACCGTTCGGGCCTTTTGCGCCAGGCGCTGCGCGCTTCGATTTCGCTGCCAGGCATTCTCCCGCCAGTGGTGGATGGTGCGCACGGCCTCCTGGTCGACGGCGCGATATTGAAGAACTTCCCGGTCGATGTGCTGAAGGACATTCATCGCGGCCCGATCATCGGCGTCGATGTCGCGCGCCAATCGACGATCGATCCCGAAGAGTTCCGCAATCCCCCGACATTCGCGCAGTGGGTTGCACAGCACGGCCTCAAGGCGCCTCCGCCGATCGCCTCGCTCCTAATGCGCACCGCGACGCTCGGCATCGATCTATGGCAGGGCCGCACCGGCGCCGATCTGCTGATCACGCCGGACATGCCAGACGTCGATCTGCGGGACTGGAAGAAGTTCGATAGCTGCGTGGCCGCCGGCTACGAGGCGACCGTCTCTGCGCTGCAGCGCCAGCACGGCCTCTTCAACGCGCCCCTGGAAGAGACCGAGCCGCACGGGTTTCTCGAAGCGGCTGAATAGGCGCGCGCACCGATAACGGGCGTGCTAAGAGCCGCCCACATCATGCGCTTTTTCCTCGCCGCGCTTTTCCTTCTCACGCTGCCGCTCGCGCCCGCCTTCGCCCAGGATGGCTGCGCCCGGGCCGCGACGCGTGAATTGCGCCTCACGGGCGCCGGCGCGTCCGAACGCATCACGGCGCGTTCCATCGGCCCAAGCTGCGCGCAGGCGATCGTGGTCTGGACTTTGCGCGATGCGCACGGCGATCCGCTCTTCGTGTTCGCGTCGACGTTTGCCGATATGGCGAACAATCCCGTCGATCATCCGGTGACGACCGACACGATGGATAACTTCCTGCGCGCCTGGATCAGAGCGCCGATCCAAAGCAGCGAGCCATCTTTGCCCGATTGGCCGCAAGGCGCTGAAAACCTCGGCGCATCCGCGCCCGCGGGCGCGAGCTACGATACGCCCTATGAGCGCGAGACGTACCTTGCGCTGCGCGCGCGCAATCTACCGCTGCTGTGTGTTCTTAACTCCGCCGAAAGCGAGCAATGCCTGATCGTCGATCCCATATCGCACGCGCTGACCGTCATTCTCTTCCGGGCGCGGCCTTCGCCATAGCGGCGCTGCTCGCGCTCGCGGCGTGCGGCGAACCCCAGAGCGCGCACTGCGATCGCGTCGCCACCGCAGAGATCCATTTCTCCAGCACTGATGCGCCCGACACCGTCACAGCGCGCACGTTCGGCCCGAGTTGCGACCGCGCGATCGGCGTGATCGCCATCGCCTCGCCCGAAGGCCATCCGCTCTGGGCGTGGACGGCGCCGCTTTCGCCCACGTTCGGCAACGCCTTCGAAGCCCGCGCGGACGGGCCAACCAACCAGGAAGCCGACGCGTTTCTCGCCCGCTGGGCCACCGCGCGCGTGATGACGACAGAGGCGGCCCCGCCCTGGCCCCAACGCGGCGCACTAGAAGGTGCGACCACCACGCTTGAGCGCGCCATCTACGAAGACGTGCGCGCCCGCGTGCTGCCGATGGCCTGCCACCTCAGCGGCGTCGCTCACGAAACTTGCGTCTATTATGAACCCGGCGTGGCCGCTGCGGTGTTGATGCTCGACCGCGATGTTCCCGCCGCCGAACCGGAGTGACCTTTCATGCGCGCCACCTTGCTCGCCGCCGCTTCTCTGATGCTGCTCGCCGCCTGCGGGCAAACCACGGTCTCCACGCCCGCCGAGGCCCCCGCCACGCCGGGCGCGACGGCCGCCGCCGCCGCTGGCTGCACCGGAACAGCGGAGCTGCCCTGGCCTGCCGCGCAGCTGATGATCGCGGGTAACCTCGCGGGCGCGGCGTGCCCCGAAGCGGTTGCGACGCTGGAAATTCGCAATGCTACAGGCGCGGTGCTGCACACGTTCAGCGCGCCGATCTCCCAGATCACGATCGCCTTCAACCCGCGCGCCGACCAAACCACGATGCAATCGGATCTCGCGTCGTGGCTGTCGTCGAACGCGTTCCGGACCGCCGATGCGCTGCCGGCCTGGCCCGCGAACGCCAGCGCCCCGCCCGTGACGTTCGTGCCGGCGGTCGATCGCGCCGCCTACGAGGCCGCCCGCGCCGCCCGGCGCCCGCTCTATTGTTACCCCGACAATGGCGAGAGCGCCGCCTGTGTGGCGTTCGACAGCGCGACCGGCGCCGTGACCAAGCTGGGTGTCGAGCGCCCCGAGGCCGGGCGCTAAAGCCACACGGCGGGCGCGAAAAGCGACGAGCGGCTGCGCCCGGTTAGCCAAAGCGCTTTTCGAAAGGCGCGAAGCGCCCTAAGTTCAAGCTTCCATCAATTCTAGAAAGGAGGTGACCAGTGTCTCATGTGTCTGCAGAGGGGTTGGTTCTCTCCTAAACACAAGGCTTTGGCCTTGTCGGGACCAGCTTAGTCTCGGCATATGCACGTACGGCGGGCGGCCCTCTCAACGGGGCCGCCCGTTTGCTTTTGGGCCCGCTGCGCGGCGCAAATAAAAGGCCGCCAACGCGCGGGGCGCGGGCGGCCTTCGAGTTTATCCAGACGTGCTTGGAGGTTCCGTCCAGACCAGCGAAGTCAGCTCATGAGGGCGTAGAGCCCGTAATACGCGCCAGCCGCCGCCAGCAGCATGGCGTGCGCTGCGAGCCGGCCGACGCAGGCGTTCGAAAGCCGCATCGTGGCCGTGAAAAACAGAAGTGAGGCGAACGCCGCGTAGAGCGCGAGCGTCGCGAAAGCCGGAGCCGCAAGCAGCACAATCGGCATAGCGATCAGCGAAGCGATGTGAAGGCCGACAGCGCTCGCGACTGCGACGTGACGCCCGCGCGCGCAGTGCAGGAACGTCTTGCCGGCGAAAAACGCCGCAAGCGCCGTGAGCGCAGCAACGCCGCCGAGCGCGACGTAGGGGTGCACCAGCCCAATCGCCATGCCAGCGGCCGCGCCGAGCATCGCGCCCGCAGCGACCGCGCCGATGAAAACGCCGAGGCGCCCGCCCCGGTCGAAGTCGACAGCGACCGGCGCAAGCGGGCGTGTCGGTGCAAAAGCGGCGTCGTAGAAGGCCATGATCCCAGCTCCCAGCCTCGAAGCATCTGCCTCGATTGCGCCATGAACACCGATTGAGCCGCGCCGGTTCCGCCAGAGCGCGCGCGCAAAGAAAAAGGCGGGCCGGAGCCCGCCTTCGAAGTCATGACCAGGTGGAGCTACGAAATGAAAACCTTAGGCCGCCGCGCGCGCGAGCGTGGGGCCTTTCCAGAGACCGTAAGCGGCCGCGATCGTGGCGATGAGGCCAGGCACCGCGAGCGCGACGCCGCCGAACACATCGCCCGGCTGGGCGCCCGCGCCCGACATCGTGACGCCGGCAAGGCCGATGAGCCCAGCGCCAAACAGCGCCAGCGCCAGAAGGCCGATCGTTTCAGCCGGCTTGCCGAACATGAGGCGGTGGCGCGCTTTCTTGGGCGGCTCGACCGTGACGAGGTTGATGGCGCGCAGCTCGGCGTTCTTGCCAGTTTTGCGCGCGACCGGACGGGCGTTCGCCGTGGCGATTTCGTCTTCGTCGATCGCGTCGGCTTCGACGACTTGCGTCAGCACCAACGTCGTCGCCGGCTCGGACTTGAAGATTTCCGTGAGCTTGGCCGCGAGCGGCAGCTCTTCCACTTTCGCGCGCGGCGCAGAGCCGATCGCCGGAATCTCACCGTACTGAACCGGCGCGCCAAGGATGGCGGCTGCGTGATCGAGTTCAGCGCGGAAGTAAACGGACGGCACGCCCTCGGCCGGCGGCTCTTTGAGGAACAGCGCCTTTTCGGCCGCGCGGCGACGGATCAGGAGATCGAACACTTGGCTTTCACCGTCGATCGAGCTTTTGCGCCACGCATCCATCGCGCAGGCGGCAGGCACGAACTGACCGGCGTTCACTTTGCGCAGCACGTCGCTCTTATCGAACGCCGTTTGGCCGATCGAGAAGGCGAACGAAACGAGCGCATCGAACTGCGATTGCGTAATCGTGGCCGTGACGACCGAGTTCACGAAACGCTCAACCGGCGCGAGATCGAGCTTCAAAAGCTCGGCCGCGACATCCTCAGCAATGGCCTCGCCGGCCTCGGCGATGCGCACATGGCCGTAGCCGACGACCCAGCCGCCGTCATGCAGCGCGGCCGGTTCGGCGCGGAAGCCTTCGAATGTCTTGATCAGCTCGAGGCCGACCGGCGAAACGGAAAAGGTGCGCATGTACGCCTGCTCCTGAAACTCTCGTCCGCCGTCCCGTTCCGATACGGGGCCCCCGGCGGTTGTCATTGCAGGCGCATGTTGCGTGCCACACTCGCGCGGCGAGCGAGGTATGGTTGCTGAAAGGTGAAGTTGCGGAGGCGCGTTCGCCTGGCGTTAAGCGGCGCTAACCTTCTTCCGCGGGCGCACGCGCCACGCGATGAAGATGCCGATCACCATGATGATCCCACCACCGATCGCGATGGTGCGCAGCATGGCGGGCGTTTCGGCGACGACGGTGATGAGGTCGACGTTTCCGGATGTCCAGAAAACCCAATCGCCGGCCACTTCGCTCGCCAGAATTTCGTTTCCGGTTTCCAAAACGATAACGCCGTCGCCGGTGGCGGGATCGTAGCGCGCGGCAGTGCTGATGGCGGGATAGTTGTTGCCATCGTGGCCGATGATGAAATCGCCAGCGTTGTTGGGCGCATAGAGCACCTCACCCATACCCCAGATGGCGGTGCCGAATTGATAGCCGATAGGTCGGCGCATCTCGGTCAACGTTTCGGGGCGGAGCACGCCGCGGCCGGGCGCCTCGCCGTTTGCGCCGGGTAGTTGCGCCTCGATGAAGCGCGTCAGGTCGTTGGCGGACGTATAGAGCGACGCGGCGGCGGTGGACGTGAAGGTGTAGTGAATGGCGTGTTCGCCATCAGGGCCGAAGATTTCGGCGACGTTGGTTGCGCCCTCCGGCAGCACGTAAGTCGAGCGCGTCATGCCGAGCGGGACGAGCACGGCGTGGCGCATGTAGTCGTTGAAGGGCTCGCCGCTGACTTCTTCGATGATGAGCTGCAGCAGCGTGTAGCCGCCGCCTGAGTAATTCCACTCGCTACCGGGCTCGGCGCCGACACGCACGACGCCATCGCGCCCAGGAGAGGCATCGGTTGCGCGGGTGAGCGATTGTTCGAGCGTGTCGATCGGTTGGCCGGGCTCGAAACCTGCGTAACCAAGACCATCGGTGAGGCCTGCGGTGTGGCTGAGCAGGCGGCGCACCGTAACGCCATCATTGTCGAATTCGCTGGGTGGCAATTGCCAGCGCGTGAGGTAGCGGGAGACGGGCGCATCGAGATCGATACGGCCAGACTCCACCAGCGTCATCACGCCGAATGCGGTCACCCACTTGCTGAGCGAGGCGACCTGAAAGAGCGTATCGCCATCGACCGGCACGCCGCGCGAGACGTTGTGCGCGCCGGCGACGCGGCCATCGTCAAGCAGCACGAAGACGGCGTTGCCCTTGGCCTCGCGATCGAGCTTGGCGCTGGCGGCGCTCATGAACGCAGCCGTATCGCCGCGCGGCGCGAGGGGCTGGCGGCCCCAGCCGAAGATCAGCGCGCAGAACGCGAGCGCGCTCCATGCCGCAATCGCGAGCAATGTTCCTAACGCGACGAGCCCGATGCGCAACATGGCCGTCTCCCCCGCTCTGTTGTTTTGCTCAGTAGCTTATCGTGCGGGCGAACTTTTGCACATCGCCGGTGAACGCCTCCGGCTTCTCCATCGCCGCGAAGTGGCCGCCCTCGGCAAAGTCCGTCCAGTGGACGACGTTGTAGATGCGCGAGACGTAGCTCTTGGGCGCCATCGTGAAGACGGCTTCGCCCGCGAAGTTGGCGACGCCGGTTGGCTTGGTGAGCGTTTGGCCGGGCTGGAGGGCTGCGCCCTCTTCGAGACGCGCGCGATAGTACCACACGCTCGTCGCGATCGAATCCGTCACGAGATAGAGCATGATGTTGGTCAGCAGCTGATCCTTGGAATAGACGCCTTCGAGGCCGCCTTTGCGGATGTCCGACCAGCCGTGGAATTTTTCGAGGATCCACGCCGCCGTGCCGACGGGCGAATCCATCAGCGCGAGCGCCAGCGTTTGCGGCTTGGTGCTCTGCTCCTGAAAGTACGCGCCTTCGCGCTGAAACGCGGCGGCGGAGCGCGTGGCCCAGGCGATTTCTTCTTCGCCTTGCGGCGGCGTCGACGGGCGGAAGGCGAGCATGTTGATGTGCGCGGCGATGCACGCATCGTGATCCAGCGCGAGATAAGACGTGACGAGCGAGCCCCAATCGCCGCCCTGCGCCAGATATTTCGGGTAGCCGAGTTCGCGCGTCATCAGCGTGTTGAAGAGTTTGGCCGTGGCGCGCTGGCCGAGGGGCTTTGGCGGACGTCCAGAGAACGCGTAGCCGGGCAGCGAGGGCACGATCACGTCGAACGCGTCTTTCGCATCGCCGCCATGCATTGAGGGAAATGCGAGACGCGGGATCGCGTCCCAGAATTCGTAATGCGAGCCGGGCCAGCCGTGCGTGAGGATGAGCGGACGTTTTGCAGCGTCGCCTTCACCGCGGACGTGGACGAAGTGGATGGTGAGCCCGTCGATCTCGGTGGTGAATTGCGGGAAGCTGTTGAGCACGGCTTCTTGTGCGCGCCAGTTATAGGCGCTGCTCCAATGCGCGCAGAGCTCTTTGAGGTAGGCGGTGTTGGCGCCGTATTCCCACTGCTCGCCCACGGGCGCAGGAAACCACGGATAGCTTTTGACGCGCGCCATGATCGCGTCGAGCTTGGCTTGCGGCACGTTGACTTGAAACGGCGTGACGGCCATCGGCGCTTCTCCCTTGTTGGGGAAAGCTTCGCCGATGCCGTAGCGGCCAAGTCAAGTCAGAGTCTGGTCAAGCTAAAGCAGGATCGCGGTGGCGAGGCCGAGGAAGGCCAGAAAGCCCACGCAATCGGTGACGAACGTAACGAACACGCCCGAAGACACGGCGGGGTCCGCGCCGATGCGCCGGAGCGCCAGCGGCACCAGGATGCCAGCAAGCCCAGCGCAGGCGAACGTGATGATCACGGCAAGGCCGATGGCGAGCGCAAGGCCCGCGCTCTTGAACCAGAGGAAAGCCGCAGCTGCGAGCACGACCGCAAACAAGAGGCCCTGCGAAATGCCGGTGACAGCTTCGCGGATGACGTAGCGCGGCGCGCTGGCGCCTGTGAGTTCGCGCGCCGCGAGCGCGCGCACCGCAACCGCGAGCGCCTGCGTGCCCGCATTGCCGCCCATCGAGGCGACGATCGGCATCAGCACCGCGAGCGCGACGATGGTTTCGATCGAGCCTTCGAACTGCGCGATCACGGAAGACGCGACCAGCGCCGTGCCGAGATTGACGAGCAGCCAGGGCGCGCGCGAGCGTACGGTGCGCACCACGCTATCGCTCTGCGCGGCGTCGGACACGCCGGCGAGCTTCAGCAAGTCTTCTTCGCCCTCCTCCTGGATAACGTCGATGATGTCGTCGACGGTCACCATGCCGGTGAGGCGCCCCGCTTCATCGACCACGGGCGCGGAGGCAAGGTGATATTTCTGGAACGAGACCGCGACCTCTTCCTGGTCCATCTCCGGGCGCACGAGCAATTGCGGCGCGCGCATGATCTCAGCCACCGGCGTATCGCGCGGCGCGCGCAGCAGCGTTGAGACGGGCGCGGCCCCCACCGGGCGCATGGCGGCGTCGACGATGTAAATCTCGAAGAAGATATCGGGCAGCTCGGCGGAATCGGCGCGCAGCCGGTCGATCACTTCGCCCACCGTCGAGCCTTCATGCGCGGCGACGTATTCGCGCTGCTTGAGACGGCCGGCCG
>CAZMCA010000097.1:0-12670 GCA_964564595.1 uncultured Caulobacteraceae bacterium | reverse complement strand
CCCATCACGCGGGGATGATCGCTGTCGTAGCCACGGTGAGTCGCGAGATCGAACGCGACAGAGAGACCCTTTTGGCCGCCAGCGAGATTGCGGCGGTAGAAGGCGTTGGAATCTTCCGCCGTCGAGAAGCCGGCGTATTGGCGGATCGTCCACGGCTGGTTGACGTACATCGTCGGGTAGGGGCCGCGGCCGAACGGCGCGATGCCCGGAAAGCCATCGAGGTGATCGAGGCCGGCGCGATCGGCGCCCGTGTAGAGCGTTTGCACCGGAATGCGTTCGGGTGTGAGCCAGGGCTCGCCGCGCGTTGCAGGCGCGTTTGCAACGCCAACGCCGTCGAGGGCGATCTTGGAGAAATCGGGAAGGCTCATGTGCTGGGCTCTTCGGTTGAGGCGGCGAAGGCCGCGAGATCGTCGCGGTCGCCGCGGAAGGCGTTGAGATCGATGGGGCCGGAAACGCCACGTTTCTGGCCGCGATTATGGTGCTGCCAGATCACCCAATCGCGCGCGCGAAAGTCGGGCGCGCTGAAGAGCGAGCGGATCCAGAACGTTTCGCCGCGTAGTTCGGCGAGGTGCGCGTCGTGAAACTCGCGCGTTGTGTAGAGGATCGGTCGCACGCCGTAGGCAGCTTCGACGGTGTCTAGATACGCGTCGATCTCGCCGATCACGTTCACGCTCGTCGGGCCTTGGCGGCACGGACCCATATGTTCGAGGTCGACGGCGGGCGGCAGCGCGCCGGCCTCGCGCGGCGCGGTCGCGATGAAGTGTGCGGCTTGCACGGCGCCGGGGCGGCAGAGCGTGAAGAAGTGGTAGGCGCCGCGCAGGACGAGGCCGCGCGAGGCGCTCCAATTTTCCGCAAAGCGCGGATCGACGTGATCGCCGCCCTCGCTCGCTTTGATGTAAGCGAACGCGACATCGTCGGCCGCGAGCGCGCGCCAATCGATCGGGCCCTGGTGGTGCGAGACATCGACGCCTTGCACGTAACGCTGCGCCCACGGCGTCCACCAGCCAGCCGCCATTGCGCCGCCCGCGCCGAGCGCGAGCGCCGCGAGGGCGACGAGAAGGAGGGCCGCGCCGCGCTTCATCGCACGCCGAGCGCCTTGTGCAGCGCGCCGAGCGCTTCGAGCGCGTCTTGCCCCGCGAAGATGAACTGGTCGACGCCCGCTGCGCGCAGGGCTGCTTCATCCGCCGGTTTGCCCGCGAGCACGATGTGCGTGCAACCGGCGGCTTTGAGCGCGCGCGCGGCGTCTGCGGCTTCGTCGGCGTAGCGCGCATCCGTGCCGCACAACACGGCGGCAGGTGAACCGGTGGCGGCCCAAGCCGCGCAGATCGCTGCGTGATGCTCGTAAGCGGTTTCGGGCGTGAGCGCATCGACGCCGCCCGCGCCGAAGAGGTTGCGCGCGAAGTTGGAGCGCGCGGAGAAATCCGCGAGCGTGCCGAGATTGGCGAAGAACACGGCGGGGCGCGGGTTCGCCGCATCGGCGCGGTCGCGCAGCGCCTCGAAGGGCGCGGACCAGCGAACTTCCGTCAGCGGCTCGGCTTTCACGTCCGCGCTTGGCGTCGGCGCTTGGAGTGCGCCGCGACGCGCGACAATGGCGGCGCGATCGGCGGATGCGGTTTCCGGCTTGCGTTCATCGAGCAGCGGGAAGTCCGTTACGCCGGTGACGCTTTGGCGGCGCGTGGCGAACGCCTTCTCACGCGCCGCGCGTGCGGCTGCGATGTCCTTTTGTAGCGCGCCGCTCGTGAGCGCGGCGACGATGCCTCCAGCTGCTTCGAGCGCTTGGAACTTGGCCCATGCCGCCTGCGCGAGGTCTTGCGTGAGTTTCTCGACGAACCAGGCTCCGCCGGCTGGATCAGCCACGGCGCCAAGGTGGCTCTCTTCCATCAGCGTGATCTGCGTGTTGCGCGCGACGCGGCGGGCGAATGCGGTGGGCAGGCCAAGCGCATCGGTCAGCGGCAGGACTGTGATCGCGTCTGCGCCGCCGACGGCGCCGGCAAAGCACGCCGCGGTGCCGCGCAGGATGTTCGACCAGGAATCGCGCTGCGTCATCATCCGGCGCGAGGTGACGGCGTGTGTACGTGCGCCGCGTGCGGCTTCGCTGGCGCCCGACGCTTCCATCACGCGCGCCCAGCACAGCCGCAGCGCGCGGAGCTTGGCCGCTTCGATCAGCACGTCCGGCCCGATCGCGAGCGTGAAGAGGAGCACGCCGCTGGCGTCATCGATCTTCACGCCAGCGTCTGTCAGCGCGCGCAGATAGGCGACGCCAGTCGAGAGCGCGGCGGCGAGTTCTTGGGCTTCGGTTGCGCCGGCCTCGTGCACGGGCCGCGCATCGACGCGCAGCATGGTTGCATCCGGCAGCGCTTCGCGCGTCTTGAGCGCGAATTTTGCGGCGGCGGCGATATCGGTTGCGCCGATTGCGCCTTCGCGCATCAGTGCGCCGATCGGATCGATATTGAACGCCGTCGCGCCCGCCGCGAGCCCCTTGAGGCGCGCGCGCAGCAGTTCGGCCGCCCACAAGCCGTAGCGCCCGGCATCGAGCGCGACGGGCGCGAGGTCGGCATGCACGCCCGCGAGCGCGAGATCGAAATCGGCGGCGCTTCGAATCGCGACGCCGCGCGCGCCTTCGGGATCGATCTGCAGTTCGATGGAGGAGACGCCGCGATCGAGGTCGGTCAGGATTTCGCTGTTCGTGACTTCGGGATCGGGATGGGCGAACGCTTGGCGGATGTGCCACGGGAGCGCCGCGTCGCGCTGCGCGGAGAGCCCACGCACGAACGGCGCGTGGCCGGGCAGGCCGGCGGGATCGGCGGCGGTCGCGATATCGGCTTCGCGGTAGAGCGGCGCGAGCGGCACGCCATCGGCCGATTTGCTGGTGAGGCGCTCGAACGGCGCGCTTTTAAGCGCCTTTTCGGCGATGGCGCGCCAGCGCGGCTCATCGGCCGGTTCGAAGCCTTCAGCGAGCTTTGTTGCGTCTGCGAGATCGGTCATCGCGGGCAGAAAGGCCCGCCCTGACGCACCGGTCAAGTGGGGCGTTTTTTCGCGCGATTTTTCGTTGCGGAAGGCGGGGCCGTGGCGTCTTGCGCGTACGCCTTGAGGAGCCGCGCCAGGGCGCGTTTGACGTGCGCCTCGACCGCTTCCTTGCTTGGCGCTTCGGCGCGCCCAACGAGCACGTCGTAGTAGATATCGCCGCGCATCAGCGCCTGAAAATCGCGCGCAAAATCTTCGCGATCCGCGTCGGCGATCAGCCCGCCATCGACGAGGCGCTGCATCAGCGGCGCGAGCGTCGATTGGCGCTCCTTGCGGGTTAGCTCGTCATGCACGGCGGCCATGCGCGGGCGCTTGGCCGCTTGCGATACCGCGATGCGGAAGAGCGCGATCGATTGCCAGCGCAGCATCACGCGCGCGAAGGCGAGCGCATAACGTTCCAATGCTTCGCGCGGCTGCGCCGCAGCGAGCGCGCTCAGCGCCTCGGCATCGAGCTGATAGCGCTGCGCGCCCCAGGCCACGAGCGCTTCGAAGAGGCCCTCTTTGTCGGTGAAGAGCGCATAGAGCGTGAGCTTGGAGACTTTCGCGCGCGTCGCGATCTCCAACATCGTTGCGCCCTCGTATCCGTGCTCCATGAACACGTCGAACGCGGCTAGCAGCACCGCCTCGGCGCGCGGATCGTGCACGGGGGGCAGCCAGCCGGGGCGGGCTTGGCCGGCGGGCTCTGCTGGCTCTCTGCGTTTTGCGGCCGCGCGGGGCGCCATGACGTTAACTTTCGGCTTGACCGATACCGATGGGTACTCTAGCAGTACCCGTGGGTATCGTGCAAGACTCTGAGTGAAAGGCCCGCATCATGTCGCTTCCGCCAGTCCTCCAGAACCTCCGCATTCCGGTCGTCGGTTCGCCGCTCTTCATCATCTCGGGGCCAGAACTTGTGATCGCGCAGTGCAAGGCCGGCGTCGTCGGCTCGTTTCCTTCGCTCAATGCGCGGCCGGGGCCGGTGCTCGAGGAATGGCTGCAGCGCATCAACGATGAGCTTGCCGATGCGCCGGGCGCTGCGCCCTATGCGGTGAACCAGATCGTGCACAAGTCGAACGACCGGCTCGAGCACGATGTCGAGATGTGCGTGAAGTACAAAGTGCCGATCGTGATCACGTCGCTCGGCGCGCAGCCGTGGCTCAACGAAGCGATCCATTCTTACGGCGGCATCGTGCTGCACGACATCATCTCCATCGCGCACGCAAAGAAGGCGCTGGAAAAGGGCGCCGATGGCCTCATCGCCGTGTGCGCGGGCGCGGGCGGGCATGCCGGCGCGCTTTCGCCGTTCGCGCTCATCCAGGAAATCCGCCAGTTTCACGAAGGCCCGCTGCTGCTTTCGGGCGCAATCGCCAATGGCGGCGCAGTGCTTGCCGCGCAAGCGATGGGCGCGGACCTTGCGTATATCGGCTCAGCGTTCATCGCGACGGAAGAGGCCAACGCCGATCCGCGCTACAAGCAGATGCTGTGCGACTATGCGTCGGAAGACATCGTCTATTCGAACCTCTTCACGGGCGTGCACGGCAATTATCTGCGCCCCTCGATCGTCGCGGCCGGGCTCGATCCGGACAATCTGCCCGAGAGCGATCCGTCCAAGATGAACTTCGGTTCGGGCGGCAACACCAAGGCCAAGGCCTGGAAGGACATCTGGGGCTGCGGGCAGGGAATCGGCGCGCTCGATGGCGTCGTCAGCGCCGGCGCGCTGGTGGACCGGCTGGAGCGCGAGTACCGCACCGCGCAGGACCGCATCACCCCCGCCAAGCGCACGGTCGCGGCCTAAACGGCGCGATTTCAGCAGCAAAGGGCGCGACTCTTGGGCTCCCGCTCAAGGGTTGCGCTCGCGCGCGCTTACCCCTAACTCACCCGCTCCGCGCCGCGGGTGAGAGCCTGTAGCTCAGCCGGTAGAGCACCTGACTTTTAATCAGGTGGTCCTGGGTTCGAATCCCAGCGGGCTCACCATCGCGCGCGTTCGTGCTCACATCCGCACAAACAAATCGGCGGCCCTCTTTTCAGAAGGCCGCCGCAAGGTGGATTGGGAAAGAGCCGGGATACACCCGGGATTTCTAGAAGTTGAGCGTGAGCGTTGCGCCATAGGTCGTCGGCTGGCCGGGGAAGCGCACTACGACGTTCGCGTTGGAAGACACCGTCGTCCAATAATACGTGTCGGTGAGGTTGCGGCCCCAGAGCGAAAGCTCCCAGCGCCCATCGAGATCATGCAGGCCGATGCTCGCGTTCACGAGGCCGTAGCTGTCGATCACGGCGCGCCGGTCATCGCCGAGGTCGGAGGCGGAGTCGTCCTGCCAGCGGCCGTTGAGCGCAGCTTGCAGGCCGAGTCCTTCGGACACCTGCGTGTCGTAGAGGATCGTGCCCGACACCTGCCATTCCGGGCTGAACGGGAAGCGGCGGTCGTCGAACAATTGCGGCAGGCCGCTGGCGTTGATGCCGTTGTAATTGTTGATCGAGGTTTGCAGCCAGGTGGCCGCGCCGATCAGCGTGAGGTTATCGGTCGCGCGCCAGGTGATGTCGGCATCGATCCCGTAGGCGTTGCTATCGGGCACGTTCGCGAGGCGTGCGAGCGCGGTGTAGATCGGGTCGGCGAAGAACACCGAGAGCTGCTTGTCGGTGTAGTCGTAGTAGAACGCTGACGCGTTGAGCTGCACCGCGCGATCGAACAAGCCGGCTTTGACGCCGAGTTCGTAGGCGAGCAGCGCTTCCTGGCGCGCAGGCGCTTGCTGTGTGGATGTGGAGGCCGCGTTCACGGGCGTTACGCCCGCTTTGGCGCCTTCGGAGACCGACACGTAGAACAGGACGTTGTCCGTCGCGTTCCAATCGAGTGCGACGCGCCAGGCGACGTTGTTTTCCGTCAGCGAGTGCGCGACCTGGCCGAACTGGCCGGTGGTCGGGTTGAACGTGTTGCAGCCGTTGAGCGCGATCGGCGTCGGCGTCGGCACGCCGTAGATCGCGGTGTAGAGGAGCCGGTTCACGCCGTTGACGTTCGGCAGCATTGAACCGTTGTAGTCTGCCGAGCAGCCGCGATAGCTGTGCTCGTCTTCCGTCCACCGCACGCCGGTGGTGAGCGAGAGCGTATCGGAGAGCGACCATTCAGCGTTCGCGAAGATCGAGCGCGTGCTCGCTTCCATTTCTGCGATGTCGCGATAGGTGCGGAACGCTTGCGACATTTGAAGCTGCGTGTAGGGGCCGGGATTGTAGCCCGGCGGCAGCGCGCCCAGCGTCAGCGGGTTGACGCCCGCGAGGATCGCCGCGCCCGCCGTGCGGATGAACGCGACGTTGGCGTTCTGGCCGAGCATGGTGCGGTTGTTGTCGCGGATCTGGTCGTCGCCATAATACGCGCCGATCAACCATTGCACGGTGTCGTTGCCGCCTTCGATGCGCAGTTCTTCGGAGAACGAGCGGATTTCGCCATCGGCGCGTTGCAGCAGCACTTCGTAAGGCGCGCCGGACCAGTCGAACAGCGCGTCGCGCTCAAGGCGGTTGTAGCCGGTGAGCGAAACGATGCGCAGATCGGGCGCGATCTCGTACGTCGCGCGCACGGCGGCGGCGTAAAACGTGTTGTCTTCCTGCAGCGGCCCGGCGAGGCCTTCACCGATGCCGACGTTCGCGCTGCGCACGTTCGCTGGCGCCCAATCGGCTTGCGTGGCGTCGGTCGGGCGGTTGTTGGCGATGTAGGCGGCGAGGCCCGGCGCGTTGAACGGCGAGGTGCGCCCGGGCGGCGTGGTCGTCGGGTCGGTGGCGGGCGTGAAGCCGATGCCTTGGCCCGCGAGCGGATCGGATTGGTTGATCCAGCCCGAGAGCGACAGATCGAAGCTCAACCGCTCAGTCGGCTCCCATTCGGCGCGGATGCGCGCGCCGGCGCGGTGCACATCGCCCAGCTGATCGGTGCGCGTGTTGCTTTCCTGCCAACCTTCATCGCTGTTCTCGATGCGGAACGCGAAGCGCGCACGCAGATTTTCCGTGAGCGGGCCGCTAACGAAGCCGCCGTAATTGTGCGTGTCGTAATTGCCGACATCGACGGAGAGCGAGGCTTCAAATTCATCAGTCGGCCGGTTGGTGATGAAATCGATGAGGCCAGCCGTCGTGTTGCGCCCGTAGAGCGTGCCTTGCGGACCTTTGAGAACTTCGACGCGGTTCAGGTCAAAGATCGGGCCGGTGAGCATGAACGGGAACGGGTAGGCCACTTCATCGACGTAGGAGCCGACGGTGGACGTCGCTGAAAGGTTGATCGTGTTAAAGCCGATGCCGCGCAGCGTGTAGATCGGCACGCCCTGATAGCTCTGCGAGACCGAGAAGCTCGGCGCGACCGCGGAAAGATCGCGCACGTCCGTCACGCGCAGCTGCTCGAGCTGCTCGCCGCTGAATGCCTGAATCGCCATGCCGATCGAGTTGGCGGTCTCTTCGCGCCGTTGCGCGGTGACGACGATTTCGCCCGGAAGCTCTGCGCCGCGGTCGGCGGGCGCGGCTTCTTGCGCGAGCGCTGGCGTTGCGAGCGCGGCGCCCACCAGGAGCGCGGTCATGAAGGCGCGCGCGCGCCCGGTCTCGGTCGTCGTGGTCATATTTCCCTCCCGAAACGGCGCGTCACGTACTGCTTTGAGCAGAGCGCGCCGATTGGGCGGGAGCCTAGCTTTGGCGTGGGCGCCGGCTAGCTGACAGAACTGGCAGGGGCTCTAGTTGACGCGCCGGCCTTTGCCTTCCCAGAACGGCTCACGCAATTCGCGCCGCAGGATTTTTCCCGAAGCGTTGCGCGGCAACACCTCGATGAAATCGACGCTCTTTGGGGTTTTGAACGCCGCGATGCGCGAACGCGCGAACGCGATGATCTCGTCAGGCGAGGGCGACTGGCCGGGTTTCTTGACAACGATGGCTTTGACCGCCTCGCCCCATTTGTCGTCCGGCACGCCGATGACGGCGACTTCCGCAACGCCCGGATGGCCGTAGATCGCGCTCTCTACTTCGGCGGGATAGATGTTTTCGCCGCCGGAAATGATCATGTCCTTCACGCGGTCTTGAATGAAGAGGTAGCCATCTTCATCGAGGTAGCCGGCGTCTCCCGTGCGCAGCCAGCCTTCGCCATCGATCGTCGCGGCCGTTGCGTCATCGCGCTTCCAATAGCCGGCCATGTTGGCGACGGAGCGCGTCGCGACTTCGCCGATGGTGTTCGGAGGCAGCACGGCGCCGTCCGCATCGATGATGCGCAGTTCAACGCCCGGCATGGCGCGCCCGGCGCCGCGCATGCGCGCATTGCCGGCGGGATCGTGATCTTCGGGCGGGAGGTAGACGATCGTGCCGGTCGTTTCGGTCATGCCGTATTGTTGGCAAAAGCCGCAGCCGAACACCTCCATGCACTCGCGCAAGAGATCGAGCGGAATGGGCGAAGCGCCGTATAGAATGGTGCGCATCTTGCCGTAGAGCTGCTCGCGTGCGCCGGGCTGGCGCACCACGAATTGCAGCGCCGCGGGCACCATGAACATCTGCGAGACGCGGTCCTTCACGATGTAGTCGATGACTTTCGTGGGATCGAACTCGCGCGCGACGAGGCCTTTGGCGCCGTTCAGCAAGCCGACAATGCCCCAGCCCGTGCCGCCGATATGCGAGACCGGCATGGCGACGAGGCTCACGTCTTCGGCGCTCCATTGATTCCAGCTGAGATCGGCTTCCATCGCGGCGCGCCGCGAGCCGAGCAGGTTATGGTGCGTCAGCATCGCGCCCTTGGGGCGGCCGGTGGTGCCTGACGTGTAGAGCTGGAGCGCGACATCGCTTGCCTTCGCGGCGTGGCGCGGCGGATCGGCGGGCGCGCCGTCGCGCCATTGTTCGTAGCTCTCCTCGCCGGCGCCAGGCTCCATTGCGATAAAGGCCTGCACCTTAGGCAGATCAGCGCGAATTTGCCGGATCACCGGTGCAATCTCGGGCCCATAGAACAAAATCTTCGCGTCTGCGTCATCGACGATGAAGGCGATTTCGGGCGGCGCGAGGCGCCAGCCCACCGGCGCCATCACGACGCCGGCTTTCGCCGCGCCGATGATGACCTCGAAATAGTTATCGCTGTTCTTGCCGACATAGGAGATGCGGTCGCCCGGCTTGAGGCTAGCCGCCGTTAGCGCGTTGGCGACGCGATTGGTCAGCGCTTCGAACTGCGCGAAGGTCGTGTCGCGGCCCTCGAAAGAAAGCGCGACGGCGCTCGCGCGCTCGGCGGCGTGATAGCGCGCGATATCGCCTAGCGTCTGGATGCGGTCGAAGTCGAGATCGGCCACGGCATTCTCTCCCAATCGTATTTATGGTCTTATCGGTACGCCAGCGGGGGCTCAGGCAAGAGCAAGCACGGAGTTTTGATGCTCGTGCTCAGCCAAGGCCGAGCACGAGGCGCGCGATGATGTTGCGCTGCACTTCGTTTGAGCCGCCATAGATCGAGGCGGCGCGGTTGTTCAGATAGCGCGGCATTGCGGTGCCGAGCGGGCCTTGGTCGGCGTCGTTGTGGCCAAAGCGGCGCCGGTCGACGCTGCCGGCGATCCCGGCCATCGTGATCGCGCATTCGTCGATCCGCTGCATGACCTCGGTGCCGTGCATCTTTAGGAGCGACGAACTTGGGCCGGGATTAGCGCCGGCCGAAAGCGCGGAGAGCACGCGCATTTCGAGCGCTTCCAGGGCTTCGGTTTCGATCTCGACGGTCGCGAGCTGGCGGGCGATGTCATCGTCCTGCGCGATCGCTGGGATCTCCTTTGCGACGGCCCGCAGCCGCGCGACGGCGATTTTCAGCCCGCCGGACATTGCGCCGCCGCGCTCGAACTCCAGCAGATATTTCGCAACGCCCCAGCCTTCGTTCTCTTTGCCGAGCTTGTCCGCCACCGGCGTGCGCACGTCTTCGAAGAACACTTGGTTGAGCTCGTGATCGCCCGCGAGCGTGATGATTGGCGAGACAGTGATGCCGGGCGTCTTCATGTCGATCAGCAGGAACGTGATGCCTTGCTGCGGGCGCCCTTCGCGCGAGGTGCGCACGAGGCAGAAGATGCGGTTCGCGAAATGGGCGTGCGTCGTCCAGATCTTCGAACCGTTCAGCACGTAGTCATCGCCATCGCGCTCGGCGCGCAATTGGAGGCTCGCAAGGTCGCTGCCCGCGCCCGGCTCGGAATAGCCTTGGCACCAATAGTCCTCGCCCGACAGTATGCGCGGGAGGTAGTGCGCCTTCTGCTCGGCCGAGCCAAAGCCCATGATCGAGGGCGCGACCATCTTGAGCCCCATCGGCGCAAGCCCGGGCGCGCCCGCGCGCGCACACTCGCTTGCGAAGATGTGCTTTTGCATGATGGTCCAGTTCGTCCCGCCGTGTTCGACGGGCCAGGACGGGGCGGCCCAGCCTTTCGCGTTGAGGATACGCTGCCACGGCAAGCTGACCGCTGGATCGCAGAACACGCTCGTCGTCTGCCGCGCGCCGCGCTTTAGGTCTTCGGTGAGGTTGTCGGCCAGGAAGGCGCGCACCTCGTCGCGAAACGCAATTTCCTCCGGCGTATGGGCAAGTTGCACGTCGTTATCCTTTTGGCGCGACGGTCGGCGCCCGCCTGCGCCCTGACAAGCTGGCGCTTCTGACAGCTCGCCTCAAGCGTGAAATGGAAAGCGCGCGCTACTGCCCTTGCGCCCCCACGAACCCCAGGCTCGCCGCGTACTGGATCGCTTGGGTGCGGCTGTTGGCGCCGAGCTTGGCCGCTGCGTTGCGCAGATGGAACCGCACGGTCGAGACCGAGAGGTGCATGATGATGCCGATCTCGACGTCGGTCTTGCCGGCTGCGGCCCATTTCAGGCACTGCGCCTCGCGGCGCGTCACCGAAAGATCGGCCCGCACGCCGACCGCGCCGATCGCCTCGGCATGCGCGGAGATGAATTTGAGCGCGAGCGCGAACAGGCGTTCGGCGTTCGCTTCGAAGATCGGCGCGATCGAGGGTTCGGGCCGGCCCGCCCACACCACTGCCCCGATCACGCCGCGCGGCAGGTGCACCGGGCAGATGATCGCGGAATAGTCCGCGTCCGTCGGGCGCACTTGGCGTGAATCGACGTTGTCGAGCAGGTGCGTGGCGCGCCATGTCTTGAGCGCGCCGTGCTCATAATAGAACGGCTCGGAGATCAGCCGCGCGCCTTTAAGAAACGGCGATTGCAGCGCGAGCTTGCGGTCGCGCCAATATTCGTAGCCCGCGTCGATCCAGCGGAAGGTTGTCTCCGCGAACGGGCGGCCCGCGCGGTCGCGCATCGGTTCTGGATCGCCAAAGTCAGGGTGCGCGGCGATGTAGGGCAGCCCGAGTTCTACGCCAATGTCGCGCACGCGCGCGCCCGCCGCTTCCGCGACGTCCCAAACGGCTGCGTTTGCGGCGGCTTTGTCCACGCGGCCATCCTGCGCCCGCCGCCGGGCGCGTTCAACACGCTCACGCCTCCAGCGCGAGCAGCGCGAAGGTCGCAAGCCAATGCTCGCCCATGTAATCGCCCGCGACGTGCGGCAGACTGGCGGCGAGGTGGGTTTCCGCTGCGTCGCGTGCGCGCGCGGCGAGTGCTGTGTCGTTTACCGCTTCGGCGATGGCGCGCCAGCACCACGCGCGCGAGAAGTTGAGCCCGTCGAGATGCGCGATCTTACCGTCGCTCCGATCGCTGACGCGCGCGGGCGTGAAGAGCGCCGCGGGTTCGCCGTGCGCCGCACGCGGCAAAAACGTAGCGAACCAGTCGCGGAATGCATCAGCCGGCAGCAGCCGGCGCATGCATTCGGCTTCCATCAGCGCGGGCGAGAGAAAGTCGTCCTGCGACGGCTCCCATGCTTGGCAATCGCGATCGGCGCCGTACCAAGCTTGCGCCTTCGCAACGATCAATGCGTAGAGCGCGGCGTCACGGCGGGCGGCGTAGTCGGCCGCGAGCCGTAACGCGAACGCCGTGCTCGAATGCACGCCGGTGCGCACGGGATAGTCCGCGAGCGGCAGAAACGCATGAAAGCGCGCCGCGAACTTTTCCGCGAGCGGCGCGAGCGCTGCGCCCGCCCGCGCGCCTGCGCCGCTTTCATGGCGGTCGAGCTCGGCTTGGAGCGCGAGCAGCCAGCCCCAGCCATAGGGCCGCTCGAAGCCGCGCGCGCTCGGCCGATCGAGATAGCCGCACTCGCCCGCGACATTCGCTGAGGTGAACGCCTCGTCAAACCGCGCTGCGATTGCAGGCGCCGCGCTCATGTCCGGGAAGCGGCGCAGCAAGCGCGCCATCAGCCAATAGCCGTGCACGCACGAATGCCAGTCGAAGCTGCCGTAGAAGATCGGATGGGCCGTGCGCGGCGCGATCACGTCGGCGGGGCCGGTGAACACGTGGTCCATCTTGTAGGGATACTCGCGCCCGACATGCGCGAGCGCGAGGGCTGCGAATTTCTCGGCGATCTCGAGTGTCAGCGTCGTTGTCATGGGAAGGCCAGGAAGCGCATGAGGACAATGTTGGCGATCAGCAGCGGCAGCGCCGTTGGGATCTGCGCGCGAATGACGCCGTTGAGCGCGGCGTTCCTATCGGGCAGGTCGAGAAGGTTGGCGGGCACGACGTTGAAGTTCGCGGCCATCGGCGTCATCAGCGTGCCGCAGAAGCCCGCCAGCATCCCGATCGCGCACACGACCGCCGGATCGCCGCCGAACTGCGC
>CAZMCA010000096.1:1702-12683 GCA_964564595.1 uncultured Caulobacteraceae bacterium | reverse complement strand
CCCGGCAACAGAAGCCGGGGATTTATCTCCCGATCAGGGCGGCGCGGCGCGATAATGCGCAGGCTTGATAAATTCCATCAGACGCTCAGGCGCCCTAATCGGCCCAAACCCAAGCTCCCGATAGACGCCGTGCGCATCAGCGGTTCCCAACATCCAACGGCGCACGGTCTGAGTGTCCGGCTGAGACATGAGGGCATGCGCGAGCCCGCGCCCTATGCCACGCCCGCGATGCGGAGGCGCGACGATCACATCACAGAGCCACGCGAAAACGGTGCGGTCGGTCACCAATCTTGCAAAGCCAATTAGCCGTCCAGCATCGTCCCGAGAAATCGCACACATGGAATTTGCACAAGCGCGCGCGACCGTCTCCCGCGGAATGCCGACGGACCAATAGGCTTCAGCAAGCATCGGATGAAGCACATCCATGTCGGCGTCGGTGGGGTGTTGAATGGCGATCATCGTCGCAGAGTATCGCGCGCAATCTGCCCTGTTAAGCTGCGCCGCCAAGTACCCGCTCCAAGCGGCCGGTTAAAAGTTGGACCCCGAATTGGGCCACCAGGACGCGGGTGGCGCGCATCTCGCACAAGCTGTCCTAACAGTGCGCCGCAGATATCCGACATTCGCGCAAGTACGTTGCGCGCTCACACCGTTTCTTTTTTCCTTCGGCGCGGTGACCTTCTTCTCTTCGGCTCGGCTTTGAACTTCGGCAGGAGCCGGAAGCGAATTTGGCGCCAGGCGAAGTCGACGCCGATGTCCAAGAGCGCGTCCGAGCGCGGTCGGGCGCCCTCTCCAGGCCCGGCAACAGAAGCCGCGCGCTAAAAGTGCAGCGACCTTCGGCGCAGCGCGCTCACCCGACACGCATCTGTTTAGCCGGCTGGCCGCATCTCCTAGTCTTAGGGGAAACGACACATGGACCGGCGAACATTTCTTCTCTGTGGAACTGGCGCGGCGGCTTCATGCGCTTCGCGAACGGCGCCTGCCGCATCGGTGGACGTACGTTTCGACTATTCCGCCGTGGAACTCCTGGGCGCCGCGTATGAGCGCGCAAGCATCGATGGCGACGATCTTGCCGCGCTGCTCGCAAACCGCGGCGTCAACGCGATGGTCGCCAACACGATAAAGTACGTGCCTCAGCCGGTCGACGCTTTCGGCGCCGCGCTTCGCGAATACGTGAGAACGCGCAACGTCACGGTGGGACGGTTCGGCCTCGTGACCTCAGGCGGCAGACTTGCGCAAGCGCGCGCCGCGATGGCCGCAATTCGCGATCGTGAATCCGAATTAGCGGCCCGAATTCAAGGCATGATCGCGCCGCTTTGGCCGCGCACGGGCGTACGCACCGTCACCTGCCACTTCGTGCTCGCGGGCGCTTCCGATGGGTTCGTGCTGGATACAGACGCCAGACCGGATGTGTTCGTCGCACTCGACAGAACGGAAGGTGCGCAGGATGTCGACGGCGTCGTCGTCAACGTCGCGCACGAAGCCTACCATGCAGGCCAAAAGGCCGCGCGCGCTGAGGCCGGCCTGTTTGACACGCTCAACGTCGGAACGGCGCCGCCGCTCACACGGCTCTTGCTGAGCGTGCTGGACGAGGGATCGGCGAATTACGCCGTCGATCCCACCCGCATGAGCGGCCAAGGACCCTATTTCGATATGTGGCGCACGCGGTTCATCCGCAACAACGATCCCTCGCGCGTCAGCGAGAACTTTGCCCTCTTCGACCGTCTGTTCAACGCACTCGCCACCGGAACGTTGGACTGGCCTCAGGCTTATGCAGAGGGCTTCAGCGGTACAAACGATGCGCGTCTTTATTTTGTCGGCTATCAAATGACGCGCCTGCTGCACAATGTGCGCGGCCAAGACGCCGTCCGCTCGGCGTTCGGCCGCAGCCCTGCGCACTTCTTTCAAGAGTACATATTGGCGTCCCGCGCGTCGCCACAGGCGCCGCGGTTTTCGGCCGACACTGAACGGCAATTGCTCGCCGCGACATAGATGGGGCCTGGCGGCCACAAGTATTTCGTCCCCACCTCGGCGCGCTCCTTCAGAACGCGCCCTTACACCGTTTCCTTTTCCTTCGGCGCGGTGACCTTCTTCTCCTTCGGTTCGGCCTTGAACTTCGGCTTGGGCAGGAGCCGGAAGCGGGTTTGGCACCAGGCGAAGTCGATGCCGATATCCAAGAGCGCGTCCGAGCGGCCGCACGGACACGCAAACTCCATGACGTCGAGGACACGGTACGTCTCGCCCGCGACGAGCGGCACGGGCCTGCCCGTCGAGTGGTTCGGCGCGACGTTGACACACAAGACCAGATCGCCTGGCCCGACGGTGTAGCTCATGGTTTTGGTCCCTTAAGGGCGGCTCCGGCGCGCGCTTGGCGCTGCTTGAACCCCGGCGCTCCACGCGCGGTCCGCTCCCCATAGCACATCGCGGCGCAACCCGCGCGCCCTAGTTCAGCGACAGGGCTTCTTCGCCGCCATTGTCGCGGATCATTTTGAGCACCTGTGCTTCGAGCGCCGCGAGTTCGGCCAGCATGGCGGCCTTGGACTCCGTAGGCGCAAAGTCGAACCCCTCCGGCACGCGGCCGGCCTCAACGTCGGCGATGGCGATCCGGATGTGCTTCAGGCGAAAGCGCAGCCCGAGGACGAGCTTGTCCTGATCGGAGAGATCGCTGAGGTCCACGCTACTCGTCGCCCATCGAGGCGCGCATCGCGGACATCATCTTCGCGAACGCGCCGCTGGCGATCAGCTTGCGGCGCTCTTCAAGGCCGCGGTGGAGTTCGGCCAGCGTGCGCGCGGCGTGTTCGTTCTTCTGGATTGCTTGCCAATACGCGGCGACTTTCGGGTTCGCGGCGATCGGATCGGGTTTGCGCGCGGCGGGCAGCACGTTTTCAACCAAGAAGAGCCCCGGCACGAGCGCGCAATCGGCCATCGTGAGGCGGCCGCAACACGCAAAGCCGTCTTCGCCGATCATCGCATCGAGCGCTTTGATGTTGCGGATGACTTGCCCGGCGAGCAAATCGATCGTGCCGTCATTGCGCGGCTGCAGGTAGGTCTGGCCGCTGAGCATGAACATGTTGTTCATGATGTAAACGTCGCCGATGCGCGCGAGCGTCCGGATGGCCGCCGTTTCACGCGGCGTCGCGCCAAGCATGCTGGGCTGCGGGTAAATCTCTTCCAGATATTCGGCGATCACTTCGGACTCGGGCATCAGATCGCCATCGATATCGAGCACCGGGATGCGGCCGATCGGGTTGGTTTTGCGGAAGGCCGGCGTGCCAAATCCGGCCGGCAGCTCGAATGGAATATCGGTGATGCCCTTGGCGTAGATCTGCATGCGCACGCGCGCGGAATAGGGGCTGAGGTCTCCAGAGTAGAGTTTCATCGTCGCTGCGCGCTCCCGCCAAGTCTGTCCCGTACTATGCCGGATCAGGGCGCGGACGCCATGCCCTTCCCTCGCGCTGCGGCTGGCCAGGGGCGGCGTTGCCGGTTAGCGTTGGCCTCGGACGAAACGGCGGAGTGCGCGGGGATGCTGCGCCATCACCTCAACACGCAGTTTGAATGGAAACCGACGGCGGGGCCGTACCGGGCGTTGAGCGCCGCGCAGGCGCGCCAATACGATGAGGCCGGCTACTTCCTGTTCGAGAACGCGTTCACGCCGGACGAAGTGGCCGCCGTGCGCGCCGCGATCGATCCGTTCGAGGAAGCGAACGAAGAGAACCTCCGGCAAAATCACGGCGGGCGCCAGTTCATCAACAAGGCCGACGCGATCACCTTCACCGTGCATCTGGTCACACGATCGGAAGCACTAAAGGCGTTCAGCCGCCATCGCGTGTTCGCCGATCTTTGCCACGACATCATGGGGCCGGGCGCGCGGCTCTATTGGGATCAGGCGGTTTATAAAAAGCCCGGCAATCCCGAAGAATTCCCGTGGCACCAGGACAACGGCTACACCTACATCGAGCCGCAGCAATATCTGACCTGCTGGGTCGCGCTCACGGATGCGACGCTAGAGAACGGCTGCCCGTGGGTGGCGCCGGGGCTGCATCTCCACGGCACGTTCGCGCACACGCCGACGCGGCTTGGCCAGCAATGCGCCAAGGACGCGCCGGAGGGCGCGATCGCCGTGCCCGCGAAGGCGGGCGATATCGTCGTGTTCTCCTCGCTCACGCCGCACCGCACCGGCCCAAACCTCACCAACGGCACACGCAAATCCTACATTCTGCAATACGCGCCGGACGGCGTGGTGGCCTTCGATGCGGCCGGCGGCGCAGGCAAACCTGCGAACGATCCCGCGCGGCAATATTTCGTCGAGGGCTGAACGCGCGGCGCTAGTGCTTCAGCCATTCATGCTCGAACGCTTGCAGGCGCCGCGAGACGACAAGCAAAAACGCCGTCGACCAGGCAAACAGGATGACGCCGTTGGCGGCTTCTATTGCACTGACGAGACGCCAGCGTGGCGTTAGCACGATATCGCCGTAACCGAGCGACGCGAACGTCACCGTCGAGAAGTAGAGCGCTTCCTCGAATGAGCGTGTCTCGCCGAGGAAGCGATAGAGCGCCGCGTAGGACCAGATCTCCACCGTATGGATCGCGAACACGCCAAAGACGCTGAACAGCAGCAGCACAGCGGCGCGGCCGTGACTTTCGTGGGCCCGCAAGCGCGCGCCGCCGCCGCTGACGACGTGCGTCAGCCCGCGCAAGCCCCAGAAATGCGTGAGCACGGTGAGCGTCACCATGCTGCTCGCGGCGAAGAGGTTTGCTGGCAGCATCGTCACGCCGATCAGGGCGCAATGCGCGGACGCCGGCCTTGACCTTCGTCAAGCAGCGCAAACATCGCTTGCGCGCGGCGGGGTGTTGCGGCCACAGAGGATGCAAGGCGCGATGGACAGCGCCACATGGGGGAGCGGCATGCGGCGGGTTTTGGCGGTTGCGATAGCGAGCGTTTTGGCGGCGTGCGCGCCGGCGCAGGAAGAAGCGCCAGCGCAGCCCACGCCGCTAACCTTGGAGCAAACCTCGTACTACCCTGCGGCGCGCGGGCTGATGCGGCCAGAAGACGGGATTCTGCGCGCAGACGGCAGCGTGATCGTGATGGATCAGGCGCACGGGCTGCGCTTGATTGGCGCCGACGGCGTAACGACGCGCCCATTTGGGCAGTTTGCGCAAGCGGGCTACGTGCACACGCCGCCGAGCGTGGTTGCGGGACCGAACGGCGTCGAGCTTGAGCCGGACGGCGTGCACGCGCTGGTGGCGGACGTCTTCACTGGCGCGATCTGGCGCGTGAACCTTGAGACCGAAGCGGTGGAGCGCGTTTATCAGCACACGCATGGCGTCAACACCGCGGTGGCGGATTCGACGGGTGCGATCTGGTTCACGCAATCCTCGGCGAATGCGCCGGGGCCAACGTCCGAAGCGCGCTTGTTCGAGCCGTTCAACTCCTACGCCGCCGAAGGCAAGCTCTATCGCTTGGCGCCGCCCAATGCCTCGGGCGCGCGCGGACAGGCGCAGCTGATCGTCGATGGCCTGATGTTCGCGAACGGCATCGCGCTCGATGAAGCGCGCCGCGAAATCTATGTGGCGGAATCGCTGGGAGATCGCGTGCTGGCGTTCCCGATCGATGTGGCGGCCGGCACGCTGGGCGAGCGGCGCGTGCTCGCAAACGTGATGACGCCGGACAATGTCGAGCTTGGCGAAAACGGGACGCTCTATGTTGTTTCGCCGGGCCTCAGCGCGTTGATGACGATCGACCGCGAGACGGGTGCGACTGAGACGCTGTTCCGCGCGCAGACGCCCGAGACCGAGCGCACTGTCGCGGAATGGCGCCGGCGTACAGAGGCGCGCGAGGCGCGCATCGATCTGTTCACGCCGCCGCTCTACGCGCCCCTGCCCGCCCCGATCACGGGCGTCATCCTCACGGCCGAAGGCGAGCCAGCGTACATCTCCGGCCTCGGGGACGCGCTGATCAAGCTGGAGCGCTAGCGCGGTTGATCCGCGTCAAGAACGAACACCGCCGCCGCCATACGCTCGCGCCTTAACCGCAAGGAGCGAGCCCATGACTCACGTCGCAAAGACCCTGATCACCGAAGTTGCCGACGATTACGACACCGTCGTCAAAGCGCTGGGGCGCATGAGCAAGAACATCGCCGACAATGGCGACGAGGCCATCGCCGAGCAGGCGCGTAACTTCGTGCACGCCGCCTCCGCGCTGGCCGAGAAGATCAAGACGCAATCCACCGACCTTGCGAAGAAGGCCGGCGAGGAAGTGCGCGAGCACCCGATCGCGACGGCAGCGCTCGCGGCGGCGGCGGTGGGCCTGCTCGGCTACGCGATCGGGCATAAGAACCACTAAGCAAACTGGCCTGCGCCGCGCCCGCATCCAAAACCGGGCGCGGCGGCATCCCGCTTGCGGGATGCGTGAGGCGGACATCATCGCAGCGGCGGCGCCGCGCTGGCTTGAGCCGGCGGCGCTGGCCCTTGACCACAACGGGCCGGTGGAGCGGCCGTTCACGCCGTTTCCGGAGGGCGGGCTCGATGAGCCGGTCTGCGCGCATGTGGCGCGCGCGGCGGCGCGCTGGCCAGACCGCGTAGCGCTGCGGGACGATGCGGGCGCGTTGAGCTATGCGCGCATGTGGGCCGCTGTTGGCGCGCTTGCGGCGGCCATCGCGGCGCAAAGCGATGAGGATGCGCTGATCGCCATCGCGCTGCCGGCGGACCGGCGTGCGCCGATGGCGATGCTGGCGTGCATGGCGGCCGCGCGCCCGTTCGTGATGCTCGACCCGAGCTATCCGGCGCCGTGGCGCGCGGCTGTTCTGCAAGAGGCGCGGCCCGCGCTGGTGATTGCGCCAAACGGCTTTGACGCGCGCGCGCGTGTGCTCGCGCTCGATGCGCTGCCGGACGGGCTCACGGAATGGCATGCGGCGGCGAGAAACACCGACGCGCCCGCATGCGTGCTCTTTACCTCCGGCAGCACGGGCGCGCCCAAGGGCGTCGTCAACGGCGAGCGCGCGCTGCTGCAACGCGCGGCGCAGGCGATCGCGGCGGCGCATGTCAACGAGACGGATCGGTTTTTGACGCTCGCCTCGCTCGCGACCATCGTGGGCGTGCGGGATGTGCTGACGGCGCTGATCGCGGGCGCGGAAGCGCGGCTCTGCGATCCGCAAACGCTGAGCGGGCGCGAGGCGGGCGAGATCATGGTGCGCGAGGAGACGACGATCCTGTTCGCGTTCCCCGCGCTGCTGCGCACTGTGGCGGCGGCGCGGGCGCGCGCGCCGGAAAGCGTGCGGCTCGTCCGGATGGGCGGCGACACGATCTTGTGGCGCGACGTCGACATGCTGCGCGGCTGGCTGCCGGCGGGCGTGCATGTGCAGTGCATCTACGCGGCGACGGAAGCGCCGATGCTGCAATGGTTCGTCGATGAAGCGCGGCGGGGCGACGATCCGCGCATTCCGATCGGCCATCCCCTGCCCGGCGCGAAGCTCGCGCTAGTCGATCCAGATGGCGCGCCAACGCCTGCGGGCGAGATCGGCGAGATCGTGGTGGAGAGCCCGTATGTGATGCTTGGCGCGTGGCGTGCGGGGCGGCTTGAAGCGTTGCCGGCGCGCGATGGCGCGCGGCGCTTTCACACCGGCGATCTTGCGCGCGTGCGGGAGGATGGATTTCTCGAGCGCGTCGGGCGCGCCGATCGCGTCGTGAAGATACGCGGCGCGCGCGTCGATCTCGATGGCGTGGAGGCGCTGCTGCGCGCGCATCCGCAAGTGGCGGATGTCGGCGCGATGGCGCGGGCGCATGGCGGGAGCGCAGTTCTAGTCGCGTATGTCGCGCCGCGTGCGGGCGGGGGCGATACGCTAATCGCGGAGCTGCGCGCGCTGATGGCGGATGCGCCCGCGGCGCTGCGGCCAGCGAGGATTTATCTGACGGATTCAGTGCCGCGCCTGCCGAGTTCAAAGCTCGACGCCAAGGCGCTGGCGGCGCGCGATGCGGCGTGCGTGGCGGAAGAAGCGGCGCGGCCGAGCGCGATCGATAGGCGCGATCAGGTTGCAGCGGCGGTGGCGGGCGCGTGGCGCGCTGTGTTGCACGCCGCGCCTTCTGGACCAGAGGCGGATTTCTTTTCGGAGGGCGGCGACTCGCTCGCGGCGGTTGCGTTGGTGATGGAGATCGAGCGCGCGCTGAACATCGAAGCGCCGCTGACGCTCGTGCAGGAGGCGCCGACTTTTGCGGCCATGTGCGCGGCGCTGGAGAGCGAAGCGCGCGATCCGTTGCTGGTGACGTTGAAGGCGGGCGCGGGAACGCCGGTGTTCATCGTGCACGGCGTTGGCGGCGGCGTGGGCGATCTTTTCACGATGGCGCGCGCGGTGGATCATGCGGGGCCGGTGATCGGCGTGCAGGCGCGCGGGCTTGTCGGCGCCGACAAACCGCACACGCGCATCGCGCCGATGGCGGGCGATTATCTCGCCGCGATCCGTGCGCGCCAGCCAGAGGGGCCGTACCTCCTGTGCGGCTATTCGTTTGGCGGGCTCGCGGCGTTCGAGATTGCGCGGCTGCTGGAGAGCGCGGGCGCGCGCGTTGGGTTTCTTGGACTGTTCGACGCGACGATGAGCCCAGTGCGCTGGCCGGCGCGTGTTTGGTTCGGGATGGCGGGGCGCTGGCTTTCGGGGCGCTGGCCCAAACGCACGTCGCCGCCTGCGCCGGTTGGGCCTGCGCGCGTGCTGCGCGTGTCGGCGAGTTCGCTGCTTGCTTCGGCGCGCTATGCGCCGGGCGCTTATGGCGGCGCGGTGACGCTGTTTTCGCCGCGCGGGCGCGATCCGAACTTGCCGCCGCTGAAGGACGTGTGGCGCGGGCGGGCGGGGTCGCTCACGCTGATCGAGGTTCCCGGCGATCACATCTCGATGATGAATACGCACGCGGCGGAGACGGCGGCGGCCTTGACCCAGGCGCTGCGCGGCCGCACCTAAGCCGCACGCCGCTTCGCGGCGAGGAGGCCACGCCCTCCCCCATTCGGGACATTCTTCCGGGACGGCCCGGTTCTCTACGGAGGGCCGGTGATGGCCTGGGTAATATTGATTGGCGCCGGACTGCTCGAAATCGTCTGGGCGTATTTTATGAAGCAATCCGAGGGCTTTACGCGCATCGGCGCGAGCGCAGTGACGCTTGGCGCGATGATCGCGAGCTTCTGGCTGCTCGCGCTCGCGATGCGCACGCTGCCGCTCTCGATCGCGTATCCGGTGTGGACCGGAATTGGCGCGGTGGGCGCGTTCGTGGTGGGCGTGACGCTGCTGGGCGAAGGCGTGAGCGCGATGAAGCTCGCGGCGGCCGTGCTGATCGTGAGCGGGCTTGTGCTGATGAAGGTTTCAGGATCGAGTTGAGCGATCGGGCGTTAGACCCGGCGGAGGAACACGCATGGCGGGCAGTTCAGAAGGCAATCAGAGCGGGCTGGCGGCGATCGTCTCGGTCGGTCTCTGCGTCGTGTGGGCGCTCTACTCGGTCTATTTCTTCGCAGTGCTGTTCGGCTGACGCGTCGCGCACAGCGGTTCCGTGTTGACCGGCGCGCCGAACGGAACATAACTAGAACGCATGGAGCTGCGGCAGAAGCTGCGCATCCTTGCGGATGCTGCGAAGTACGACGCGTCTTGCTCATCGAGCGGAGGCGCCAAGCGCGATAGCCGCAAGAGCGGCGGCATCGGCTCGAACGAAGGCACGGGAATTTGCCACTCGTACACGCCCGATGGGCGGTGCGTGTCTCTGCTCAAGATCCTGCTGACCAACCAGTGCCTTTACGATTGCGCGTTCTGCATCAACCGGCGCTCCTCAAACGTGCCGCGCGCGAAGTTCACGGTCGAAGAAGTCGTGCAGCTGACGCTCGACTTTTACCGGCGCAATTACATCGAAGGGCTCTTCCTCTCCTCCGGCATCGTGAAATCGCACGACGCGACGATGGAAGAGATGGCGCGCGTGGCGAAGACGCTGCGCGAGGAGCACCTTTTCGGCGGCTACATTCATCTGAAGCTGATCGCGGGCGCTTCACCCGAGTTGATCGCGGAAGCGGGGCGCTACGCGGACCGCGTGTCGGTGAACGTCGAGCTGCCGACGGAGGCTGGGCTCACGGATTTGGCGCCGGAGAAGCGCAGCGGGATCATCCGCCGCTCGATGGCGGATGTGCGGCTCGGGATCGAGGGCGCGTCCGATCGCGGCGCGCCGGCGTTTGCGCCGGCCGGACAAAGCACGCAGTTGATCGTGGGCGCGGACGCGGCGAGCGACCGGGACATCCTTTCCGCCAGCAAAGCGCTCTACGCGTCTTATCGGCTGAAGCGCGTCTATTACTCCGCGTTCAGCCCGATCCCGGATGCGAGCGCACGCCTTCCGCTCAAAGCCGCGCCGCTTATGCGCGAGCACCGGCTCTACCAGGCCGACTGGATGATGCGGTTCTACAAGTTCGGCGCCGATGAGATCGTGACGGGTGCAGATGGGCTCTTGGACCTCGCGATCGATCCGAAGCTTTCCTGGGCGCTGGCGCACCGCGATGTTTTCCCGCTCGATGTAAACGTGGCCGACCGCGAGATGCTGCTGCGCGTGCCGGGGCTTGGCGTGAAGAGCGTCGATAAGATCATCGCGGCGCGCCGCCAGCGCACGCTGGGCCTCGATGACGTCGCGCGGCTGACGCGCTCGCTGGAGAAGTGCCGGCCGTTCTTGATCGCGCGCGATTGGCGGCCAACGGCGCTGGCGGATGACGCAAAGCTCCGCGCCAAGCTCGCCCCGCCGCCCGAGCAGCTGGAGCTGTTTGCGTGATCGCTGCGGGTGCGCCGTCGGATGCGGATTACGAGACGTGGCGGGATGCGGCGCGGCGGCTGATCGCAGCGGGCGCGCGGCCGGAAGACGTGGCGTGGGAGAGCGGCGGCGATCTGTTTGGATCGGTTGAGGCGCCGCCGGTTGCCGATGCGCCGCTCACGGCGCCGCGCGCGTTCGTGGAAGTCGCGCGCAAGGCGGCGCTGCACCG
>CAZMCA010000096.1:0-1602 GCA_964564595.1 uncultured Caulobacteraceae bacterium | reverse complement strand
CGGCGCTTCACCGGGATGCGCTGGTCGATCGTGACGCCGGAGGCGAGCGCGCATTGGGATGGCGCGGCGCTCTCGTTCGGGCCCGGCGGCGCGCGCAATGATGTTCCCGCCGAAGATGCGCGCGACGACGATTGGCGCGCGTACTACGGGAGCATGTTCAACCCCGCGCGCCTCAAGATCGCGGCGATGACCCGGGAGATGCCGAAGCACTATTGGCGGAACCTGCCGGAAGCGGAGGTCATCGCCCCGCTGATCAAGGGCGCGCAGGCACGCGCCGAAGACATGGTGGCCGCGATGGCGACGACACCGCGCAAGCGGCCCGGCGCCGCGCACGCCCAGATCGCGCCCGCCGGCCCCTCAGAGAACGAGGCCGCCATCGCCGCGCACGCCGCCGCGCCCGCGACCCTCAAAGTGCTGAACGCCGCGCTCCAAGGCTGCCGCGCCTGCCCGCTCTGGCGGGACGCGACCCAGGCTGTGCCGGGCGAGGGACCGGCCGACCGGCCGTTGCTGGCTCTGGTTGGGGAACAGTCGGGCGATCAGGAGGATCTGGCGGGGCGGCCTTTCGTGGGCCCGGCGGGCCAGCTGCTCGATCGCGCGCTGGCGGCGGCGGGCATTGACCGGCGCGAGGTCTATCTTTCCAACGCCGTCAAACACTTCAAGCACGAACCGCGCGGCAAGAAGCGTCTCCACAAGCGCCCCGACCCGAACGAGATCGACATCTGCCGGTTCTGGATCGGGCATGAATTGGCGCTCGTGCGCCCCACGCTCACGATCGCGCTGGGCGCGACGGCGCTGCGTTCGCTGAACGGGCATGCGGGCGCGCTCGAGGCGGCGCGCGGGCGCATGCTCGCCACGCGCGAAGGCGACCCGCTGTGGGCGACAAATCATCCATCCGCGCTGCTGCGCATGCCCGATGAGGACGCGCGCGCAGCGGCGTTTTCGCGTTTCGTGCGCGATCTTAAGGACGCGCACGCGGCTGCGCTGAAGCTGAAGCACGCTGCGCGCGGGCGTGGCTGACATGGCGCAAGTTCACGCAAAAGGCGCGCGGCGCGGGCGGCGTGTTCCAAGCGCTCGCCTTACCCGCGAGAAGCGCGCCCTTTTCGCGCAACCGAAACAAGCCGCGCGCGGGCCGCGATTTTGCACACGCGGTGTCGCGACTCTGGGAGGCGCAGAGCATTTCGCCTGCGGCGCCCTGGATTGTGGTATCAACTCGCGCAGCTTGGATGATGCGTTGACTGGCCCGGGCCAGCCGCTAAGTGTGAGCCGGGATAGGGCCAAGGAAGAGGGGCGGCCGTGGCCGACGATCTGATCGGATACGATCAACTCATGCAGAACGCGCTGCGCAGCGTCGTGCGCCAAGCGTTGCAGCAAGCGGCCTCGCCGCGCGGGCTTCCGGGCAAGCATCATTTCTACATCACGTTCCGCACGCATGCGCCGGGCGTGACGATCCCCGATCATCTCGCCAATCGTTATCCCGATGAGATGACGATCGTGCTCGAGCACCAGTTCTGGGATCTCGAAGTTTACCCTGACCGCTTCCGCGTGATTCTGAAGTTTGCGGGCCAGCCGCAGCCGATCGTGATCCCGTTCGCGGCGATCACG
>CAZMCA010000095.1:5063-12692 GCA_964564595.1 uncultured Caulobacteraceae bacterium | reverse complement strand
GCTTCGAGCGCGTCGAGTTTCGGCGCCCAGAACGATTTGATTTCGCGCACCCAATCTTCGATCTCGGTGACGCCTTCGGGCGCGAGCGCGTAGAAGCGCTTTTGCTTTTCCGGACGCACGCGCACCAAGCCGGCCTCTTTGAGTACGGCCATGTGCTGCGAGACGGCCGGCGGCGTGATGCGCATAGCCTGCGCGATCTCGCCGGACGGCCGCTCGCCCTGCGCCAGAAGCGCAACGATGGCCCGGCGGGTCGGGTCTGCGACGGCGGCGAAGGCGTCCATGCCTTGTTTATTGCGCCACTACTTAATTAAGTCAATTGCCAAATGTACGCTTTGTCGTGTCGCGCACGGCTCGTTCGTCCTTCGGCGAACAGGGAGCGCGCTATGCCGGACTTTGTGAAATCCGCCGACGGGTCGGCGATTGCGTACGAGGTGTTCGGCGAGAGCGGGCCGCCCGTGCTGCTGATTGGCGGCGCGTTCAACGACCGGCGCTCGCCGATCGGCGAACCGCTGGCGCGCTTGCTTGCGGCGCGCGGCTTTCGCACGGCGGCGTATGACCGGCGCGGGCGCGGCGATAGCGGGGTTGCGCACGAGGTCTCGACGGAACGCGAGATCGAGGACGTGCGCGCGGTGATCGCCGCGCTTGGCGCGCCAGCCTGTGTGTTCGGGCATTCGTCCGGCGCGGCGCTTGCGCTGGAAGCGGCGATCGCGGGCGCGCCGATCGCAAAACTCGTCGCGTATGAGCCGCCTTACAGCGCAGACGCGGCGAGCGAAGCCGAAAGCGTGCGCTGCGCGGCTGAACTCGATGCGTTGATCGCGGCGGGGCGCAACGCGGATGCGGCGGCGTTCTTCATGGGCTTCACCGGCATGCCACAAGACATGATCGAGGGCATGAAGCACGCGCCGGTGTGGCCAGGCCTGGTGCGCATCGCGCCGACGCTGCGCCTCGATATCGCGGCGCTCCGGCATGGCGGCGATTCCTACGCGCCGGCCGCGCGGCTCGCGGCGGTGTCGGCGCCGTTGTGTGCGCTGGCGGGCGGAAACAGCCCCGCCTTTATGCACGACGCTGGAAAGCGCATCGCATCGGCCGCGCCAAACGGCGTCTATCGCGCGCTTGCCGGCATGGACCACATGAGCCAGCCCGAGGAGCTGGCCCCGCACATCGCCGCGTTCTTCGAGGCCTAGAGCGGAAAATCGAACAGCTTGGGGAGGAGGCGCGCGGCGCGGCGCGAGCCTTCGAGACGGGCGCGGCCGGCCTCGATCTGCTCATCGATCGTGAGCTTGCCGCTGATGATCTTCATCGCTGCATCGAACGTTGCATCGACAATCGCTTCGGGCGCGGCGTCCTCCTCGCGCCAGATGACCCGGGCGCCGTCGCTCCCGCCTTCGACGAGGAACGACATCGCCTTGCCCTTGTGCCGCAGCTCGAGCGCGACGCGCGCCGACGGCGTCGGCATGCGGCGCGTGATCGCATCGAGGCCGATCAGCAGCCAATCGGGCTCAACGGTGTCTTCCGCGCGCATCGGGAAGAGGAAATTGCCGCCCCAGCGGATCAGCTCACGCACCACCGGCTGAAGGCGCGCGCCGAGCGGCGTCAGCTCATAGACGCTGACATTGGCGAGCCCGCCATGCGCGGCGCGGCGGATGATCCCCTGCTCGGCGAGCGCGTTGAGGCGCGCGGTGAGCAACGTGGGGCTGACGCCCGCCAGCCGCTCGGAGAGATCCACGAAGCGCTTGGGGCCAAGCATCAGCTCCCGGACGATCAGGAGCGTCCAGCGCTCGCCCAATATCTCAGTCGCGCGTGAGAGGGCGCAGAATTGATTGTACGCCGGGGCGCTCATACTCGCTCGCTACCGTTTTTGTACCGCGCACTCCATTCCCTGGAGAGAGCTTGGACTCGCGTGTGTTCTGCGCAAGTATCGTCGCGGTGCGGGAGACGAGCAATGGCGCGCAGGAAAATTGGCGAGGCGCAGACAGCGCTCATAACAGGCGCATCAAGCGGCATCGGGCTCGATCTTGCCGAGTGCTTCGCCAAGGACGGTTACAACCTGGTGCTGACCGCCAGGAGCGCAGGCGCGCTCGATGACGCCGCGGCGCGGCTACGGGAAAAATACGGCGTGGTGATCGACACGATCCCGCACGATCTGGGCGCACCGGGCGGGGGCGTCGCGCTCGCCGCCAAGGTCGCGACGACGGGGCGCGGCGTCGATGTGCTGGTGAACAATGCGGGTTATGGCTCGTCCGGCTCGCTGACGCAGGTTTCGATGGCCGACACGCTCGGCATGATCGATCTCAACGATCGCGCGCTCGTGGAGCTGACGCATCTCTATTGGAACGACATGATCGGCCGCAAACGCGGCGGTGTGCTGAACGTTGCGTCGACGGCGGCGTTTCAGCCGGGGCCGCTGATGGCGGTGTATTATGCGTCGAAAGCGTTCGTACTCTCGTTTTCCGAAGCGCTTTGGGAAGAAGCGCGCGGCACGGGCGTGAAGGTGAGCTGCCTTTGCCCGGGGCCGACGGAGAGCCGGTTTCGCGAACGCGCGGGCACGGGCGACAAGCGCCTCTCGCAAGCTTCAACGCCGATGACGTCGATGGCGGTGGCGCGCATCGGGTATCGCGCGTTTCAGCGCAATCAGCGCGTCTGCATCACGGGCGCGCGCAACCAGTTTCTGCGCCGGCTGACGGGGTTTCTGCCGCGCACGAGCGTACTGAAAATCGTGCGCAACCTGCAGGAGCCGGTTCGCACCTAAGCGCGGCTCAATTTGGCCGCGCACGCTAGCATGCTGCGCACGTGTCGCTAGGATAGCCCGAACAATACGGGGAGCGGCCGATGCGCGAAATTCATGTGAAGCGGGGCGACATTCGCGATGCGCGCATCGTGGAGCGCGCGGAGGCGCAGCTTGCGGAGGGCGCGGCGCGCCTGAAGGTCGATCTCTTCGGGCTTTCCTCGAACAACATCACCTACGCGGCGATGGGCGATGGGCAACTTGGCTACTGGGATTTTTTCCCGGCGGCGGACGGCTATGGGCGCCCGCCGGTGTGGGGCTTTGGCACGGTGACGGAGTCGCGCGCGCCGGGCGTTGCGGTTGGCGCGCGCTATTACGGGTACTTCCCGCTCGGCGAGACGCTCGATGTCGTGCCCGCGCGCGCGAGCGAGCGCGGGTTTGCCGATGGCGCGGCGCATCGTGCCGCGAAAGCGCCGATCTACAATCAATACACGGCCAACGGCGCTGACCCAGCTTATGACGCCGCCTTCGAGGCCGAGCAGGTTCTGCTGCGGCCGGTGTATGGCTCCGGCTGGTGGCTTGGCGACTACGTGCATCAAGGTGCGCCGAAGACGGTGATCTCGTCGAGCGCGTCGTCGAAGTCGGCGCTCGCGATGGCGGATTTACTGAAACGGCTCGGCGGCGCTGCGCATGTGGGGCTCACGTCAGCAGCGAATGCTGGCTTTGTGCGCGACAGCGGGCTCTACGATCGCGTCGTGACGTATGACGAGATCGGCTCGCTCAGCGTCGACGCGCCGGCGACTTATGTGGACTTCATGGGCAGCGCGGAAATTCGCAACGCAACGGCGCGCGCGCTTGGGCCCGCGTTGACGCGCAGCGTACTGTTCGGCGCGACGGCTTGGGAGGCCGCGGGCGCCGGGGCAGCGGTGAAAAATGTAGGCCCCACGCCGGAATTCTTCTTCACGCCGACATACGTGATGGAGCGGCTAAAGGCCGATCCATCGCTCGGCGAAAAATCGGCGCGCGATATGCGCGCGTTCTACGAAAGCTCACGCCGCATGATCACGCCGCGGCGCGTAATGGGCGCCGATGCGATCCTTGACGCCTGGCGCACGCTTGCGAGCGGCAAGACGCCGCCACGCGACGGCTTGGTGTGTTCGTTCTGATGACCGGTGCGCTGAATGGGCTGCGTGTGCTCGACTACACGCATGTGATCGCGGGCGCGTATTGCTCGATGTTGCTGGCCGATCTCGGGGCCGATGTTGTGAAGATCGAGCCGCTGGAGGGCGAGGTAACGCGCGGTCGTGAGGGCGCGCGGTTCAAGCCGTTCGATTTCGTGAACCGCAACAAGCGCGCGATTGCGATCGATGTGAGCACGGACGATGGCGCCGCCGTCGTGCGTAAGCTCGTGGAAACGGCGGATGTGTTCGTCGAGAACTACCGGCCGGGCGCGCTTGAGCGGCTTGGTCTGGGGTATGACGCGCTCGCGAAGATCAATCCGCGCATCGTCTATGCGAGCGTTTCCGGGTTTGGGCACACGGGACCCTACCGCGATCGCGGCGGGCTCGATCTCATTGCGCAGGCGATGAGCGGGATCATGAGCTTCACGGGCGAAGCGGGCGCGAGCCGGCCTGTCGCGGCGGGCGTGCCGCTCAGCGATTTGAACGCGGGCGTATTCGCGGCGCTCGGTGTCGTTTCCGCAATCCATCACCGCGACAAGACGGGCGAAGGCCAGCATCTTGAAACATCGCTCTTTGAATCAGCGATGGCGTACACGATGTGGGAAACCGGCATGGCGCTGACGACGGGCGCTGTCGCGCAGCCGAACGGCACGCGCCACAAGCTCGCGGCGCCGTATGAGGCGATGAAGGCGAAGGATGGCTGGATCGTCGTCGGCGTGAACAATCAGCGGCTCTGGAAGCGGTTTTGCGATGCGATTGGGCAATCTGCGCTCGCGAGCGATCCGGACTATGCGGAGAACCTGCCGCGTTTGAAGAACCGCGACGCGTTGCAAGCGCGGATCGAAGCGGTGCTGATGACGGAGAACGTCGCGACGTGGGTGGAGCGGCTGACGGCGGCGGGCGTGCCGTGCGGGCCGATCAACAACATCGTTGAGGCGCTGGAAGATCCGCAGCTCACCGCGCGCGGCTTTCTGCAGGAGGCGGACGGCAAGCGCTATCCCCGCGCGCCGCTGACGCTTTCGAAAACGCCCGTCGCGCTCAAGCGCGGGCCCGCCAACCTTGGCCAACATACGCGCGAGATTCTGCGCGAGGCCGGCTACGACGAGGCCGCCCTCTCCGATCTCGCGACACGCAAGGTGATAGCATGAGCCAGTTGCACGTTTCCCGGCCACGCGCAGGCGTCGTGTTGATCGAGATCGACGCGCCGCCGTCGAATGCGCTCAACTTCGAAACCCGCAAAGTGTTCGAGGCTGAGCTCGATGCGATCGAGCAGGATTTCGCCGTGCGCTGCGTGATCATCACGGGGCGAGGCGCGGGATTCTGCGCGGGAGACGATCTCCGCGAGGTGGGCAAGCGCGATGGCGAGGGGCCGACGGGGCTTGGGCAATTCGGGCGCCTGCTCGACAAGATCGAGCGGTTGCGCGCGCCGGTGATTGCGGCGGTGAACGGCTACGCGATCGGCGGCGGGCTGGAGCTGGCGCTCTGTTGCGACATCCGCATCGCATCGGAGAAAGCGTTCTTCCTCGGCGCTGGCGTGAATGTCGGGCTGATGGCGTCGGTCTATCGTCTGCCCCGTCTGATCGGAGTTGGGCCCGCGAAGGCAATGCTGCTCACCGGCACACGCACGAGCGCGGAGACGGCGCTTCGCTATGGCTTGGTGACGGCGATCTATTCCGCAGATGCGCTGATGAGCGAAGCGCTCACGCTCGCCGAACGCATCGCAACGCGCGCGCCGCTTTCGGTCGAAGCAAGCAAGCGCATGATCGGCCAAGCGTTCGATCTAAACCCCGAAGAAGCCGGAGCCGCCAGCGGACGTGAGCTTTCCGTGCTCACACGCAGCAGCGACCACAAGGAAGGCGTGCGCGCGTTTCTGGCGAAAGCCGAACCGAAGTTTACGCGCAACTAGAGCCCTGACGCGAACAGATCGACCTTGCCGATCGGCGCGCCGCGCGCGCGCAGAATTCCGTAAGCCGTCGACAAGTGGAAATAGAGATTGGTGGTTGCGAACACAGCCAGCCACTGGCTGGCCGGCATGGTCGGCGTCATGCCCGTGCCGATGGTGAAGGTGATCGGCGCATCGTCCCGCCCCGCGAATTTTTCCGGCGTGATCGCAGCGAGCGCGGCGAGCGCATCGGCGATCGCGGCGCGGAAGCCCGCAACATCGCGATCAGCAGACACATCCGGCGTGACGGGCAAGCCTGCGACGCGCTCGGGCCATTGGCGGGCGAAATTGCACACCACCATGATTTGGAAGCCGAACGGCATCATGTCGTCGATCAAGCGCCACGAGAGCATGTCGGCTTCGCTCACACCCTTCTCGCGCGCGAATGCGGCGCCCGTCACCAGCAGGTGATCGGCGGTGCGCAGCGCGCGCGCGTAAAGATCGACGAAGGTGTGCAACGAAACGCTCATCGGAACTCCAGACGCAAAGAGAAGGCCCCGCCGGCTTGCGCTGGCGGGGCCTTGTTGTCCAGTCTTGACGCGATCGGCCTATTCGGCGGCGATCGACGCGAAGCTGCGGCGGTCTTCGCTTTCGCGGAAGTTGATCGATTGGAGATAGCGGATGCCGTCTTCAGCGATCGCATCGCCCACCATCGAGTCGCCTTCGGCTTCGAATTCCTTGAGATCGACGTACATCTGGTAGAAGCCGCGCGTGCGGTCCGTGATGATGCCGGCGTTCCAGAGCGTCTTGACGAGCACGCGGAAAATATCCGTCGCTTCCTTCATGCGCTCGCGGCGGTCTTCATCGGTGACCATCGCTTGCAGCTCGCCCATCACGCGGACGGGATCGAGGCCGAACTTCGCGTAGACCGCCGGCATTTGCAGCGGGTTCACGAGGTTGAACAGCAGCGTCTGGAAGCAGTGCGCGGCCCAGTCTTCGACGATCTGATGCTCTTCAGGCGAGAGCTTCGGGATCGTACGGTCGGCCCAAATCTTCCCGAACTTGTGGTGGAAGGCTTCGTCCGTCATCACGAGCTGCGTGAGCTTCTTGGCGAGCGGATCGTTCCAATCCTTGTAAATCGAGGCGAAGGCGCCCATCGCGAGGCCTTCGACGAGCATCTGCATGCCGACGATCTTTTTATAAACTTCCGGCGCGTGCACGATCTCTTGCAGGAGATCGGCGAGCGTTTGGCCGCACGGCAGCGGCGTTCCCCAACGGGCCTTGATGTATTTCGCGTAGGCCGTGACGTGGCGGCCTTCTTCGCGCGTTTGATTGGCGGCGTATTCTTGCGCGCCCGGATCCCGGAGCACGTGGCACAGCGAAGCGGAGAGGTTCAGCGCGCCCTGCTCACCATGAAGGATCGCGGACATGATCCAGCGCGCTTGCTCGTTGATGAACGCAACGCGGCCCTTCGGATCGTTCGCGAAGTGCTGCTGGACGTAGTCGGTTTGCAAAGCAGCGACGTACTGCTCCGGCATCACCGGCTCGTTTTCCATGTCCCACGGCGTTTCGAAGTCGATGTACTTCTTATCCAGCGGATCCCAGAAATGGTCGTGCGTGGCCGAGATGATCTTGTCGAACGCCGAGGAGCGGTTCGCGTGACGATCAATGTCGAGCATCTTGGAGAAATCGGTCGGCGGGACCGCGTCGTACATCGCGTCTTTGGTGATCTGGCGGATCGTGCCGTCGGCCATTCTGGGTCTCCCTACAAGCGTCCTAGGGGAACCTGAACCACAAAGATGGCGCAGGCGTCAAGTAAAAATGACGCCTGCGTCAAGTTC
>CAZMCA010000095.1:0-4963 GCA_964564595.1 uncultured Caulobacteraceae bacterium | reverse complement strand
TCGCCCTATCCGGCGCAGTTTGCGGGGCCGTGCGCGACGCGGACGCGCCAGCGGCTCGGGGATGCGGGCGGGCTGACGCAGTTCGGCGTGAACCTGATGCGGCTGCCGCCGGGCGGCTGGTCGAGCCAGCGGCACTGGCACAGCCACGAGGACGAGTTCGTCTATGTGCTCGAAGGCGAGGTCGTGCTCGTCGAGGATGGCGGCGAGACTTTGCTGCGCGCGGGCGAGTGCGCCGCGTTCGCGAAAAATAGCGGCGACGGGCATCACATGATCAATCGCGGCGACGTCGACGCGGTGTATCTCGAAGTCGGCGCGCGGCATCGCGACGACATCACAACGTGCAGCGACATCGACATGAAGAGCGCAAACGCGGGCGGGCGCTTCACGCGGAAAGACGGGACGCCGTATTAGAACGCGTACGGCTCGCGCGGCGTATCCTGCGCGGCGAGGCACGCGGCGCGAAAGTCGAAGGGCGTCTCCTCGGCACAGTCGGGCCACTTGCCGGACGCCGTCCAGAAATCGACGAGGCCAAGGCGCGCGCAGAGCCGCGCGAAGCGCGGATCG
Source organism: uncultured Caulobacteraceae bacterium (assembly GCA_964564595.1). Taxonomy (GTDB): domain Bacteria; phylum Pseudomonadota; class Alphaproteobacteria; order Caulobacterales; family Aquidulcibacteraceae; genus JBEVOS01. Next base: position 4,399 of record CAZMCA010000095.1, on the reverse strand, counting down.
TTGCGGATTTCGGGCATGCAGCGCCAAAACAGCAGACCGGTGCGATAGCCATCCGGGCCGATCGCGTCAGTCGCGGCGCCGCGCGGGCCGAGCGACGCGCGCGCAATGAGATCGTACACGTCGTCGACACGCCCGAGATGCGCCGCATAGACGAGCCGTGAAATCTCCGTGGCGCCCGTTTGCGCAAATTCGGACTCGACGCGCGCCATATAGGCGGCGGCGGCCTCCGCCGTGCCTTCGCGCTTGGCGTTTATGAAACTGAGCCCGTCTTCAAACTGCCGGAGCGGACGCTTTGCCGCGGGATCGAGCAGCGCATCGACAGCGCCCCAATCACCCTGGAACGAATATGCGCGCATCAAATTGGCGACGGGATAGCTCATGTCCGGCGCGCGGATGAGCAGATCGCGCCACAGCGGCACGGCCGCTTCGATGTCGCCCGAAGCCATGCGCGCGAGCGCGGTGATGTTGACGACATTGGCGTTGAGCGCGTCCAGTTGGAACATGCGCTCGGTCTCGACCGCGCTTTCGCGAACGCGGCCGATGGCGCGCGCGTGCCAGCCGATGAACATCTGCCCTTCGCCGTGGACGCCGGCAGCGCGGAGACGCTCAATCGCGGCCTCTGCTTCATCGATTGCGCCGTAGGGCGGCGTAATCAAGAAGAGGCCGGTGAGCGCATCGATGTTGTGCGGATCGAGCGCTAGCGCCCGATCGGCCTCCGCGCGCACGCGCTCTGCGATCTGCGGCCGCTCACTGAACGGCTGATAGTTGCGCAGATAGGCGCGCTGATATGCGAGGCGCCCCCATGCTTCAGCGAAGCTTGGCGCACGCGCCGTCACGATCTCCAAGAGGCCGATATTGGTGCGCAGCTCGTCCGGCGACATTTGCTTGGGCGAGGCGCGCAGAAACACATCGTACAAAGCAGGCTCGATCACCGTGCGCGCTTGGCTCGTGAACGCGCTGTCGAGCGCGGCGGCGATCTGCTCGGATATCTCGTCTTGCACGGCAAACACATCGTCGAGCCCGCGATCATAGCGATCGGACCAGAGCGTCGTCTGCGATGACGCTTCGACCAAATGCGCGGCGATCCGCACGCGCGCGCCAGCGCGGCGGACCGAGCCATCGAGCACATGGGTGGCGCGCAAGGCGCTTGCGGCGGCGGCTTTCTCAGCGCCCCGAAACTGAAAGCTGGAGGTGCGGCCGATCACCTTCATCGCCGCGCCGCGCGCGAGGCGCTGGATGATTTCTTCGGAGACACCGTCGGAGAAGAACTGCATCTCAGCGTCGGTCGAGAGATTGTCGAACGGCAGGACCGCGAGAATGGGATCGGCGGGCGGCGGCGGAAAAACGGGTTCAACCGCGCCTTCGCGGCCAACGAAGCGCAAGACATCGTCCAGAAACGCGCGCCACGCCGCGTCATCGCCGCCGCCGCGCCAATGGATGAGATCGGCGGTCTGCGTGAGCTCGAACATGATCGGCCGCTCGCAAGGCTCGATCATCACCGGGATCAGCGTCTTGTTGCGATCGGCGAGCGTCGCTTCGGAACGCACCCAGCGTGAGGTGACGGATTTCTTCGACCAGAGCACCACGACCGCTTTAGCCGTCCGCAGCGCGTTCTCGGTTACCTCGTCATACGCCTCGCCGGACCTTAGCGTCGCGTCCCACCACACGTCGAGGCCAGCGGCCGCGAACGCATCGGCGTAGCGGCGCGCGACGGCCTGATCGTCGCGGCTGTAGGAGACGAAGATATCCGGCATCGGCGCGAAGTTAGCCCTTCCGCACCGCGGGCGAAACGCCGGTTGGGTCGATCATCATGCCGTGGACTTGCATGTTGTGGCTGTGCGCCAGCTGATGGAGCGCGAAGGCGACGTCCATCGCGCTCTTGCGGCCGGCGGCGTCTTCTGCCGCGTTGACGGCTTCTTTCGCGAGCTTCAGCGCGAACGCCGGCTTCTTCGCGATGCGTTCGGCGAGCGCGAGCGTGTAGCTCTCTAGCTCCGCGCGCGGCGCGATCTGGTTGACCATGCCGAGCACTTTGGCTTCCTGCGCGGAGAGCCAATCGGCGGTGAACAGCATCTCTTTGGCTTTGCGCGCGCCGACTTCGTACGGGTGATGGAAGAACTCGACGCCGCCGACGCCCATTTCGACGGTGTTGTCCAAAAACTGCGCGTCTTCGCTGGCGACGATGATGTCGCACGGCCAGGCGAGCATGAGGCCGCCGGCGATGCACTTGCCTTGCACGGATGCGATCGTGGGCTTCGGGATGTTTCGCCAGCGCTCGGAGAGGCCGAGATAGATCTCTTTCTCGCGCGCCATCTGCGCTTCCGCGCCTGCGCATGCAAAGCCACACCAGGTGCCTACGGGCGCGTGTGCTTCGTGGGCGGCCTTCGTATCGCGCTCCCGGAGATCGTGTCCGGAGGAAAAGTGCGGGCCGTTAGCGGCGAGGATGATGACTTTGACGTCGTTGTCGCGCGCGGCGCGGTCGAATGCGGCATTGAGCGCGTAGAGGAGATGCGTGTCCTGCGCGTTGCGCGTGTCGGGCCGGTTAAGCGTGAGGCGCGCGACGTGCGGCGCGGGCGTTTCGTACGTGATGACGTCGGTCATGTTGTGTCTCCACCGCACAACATGCACCCATCCCCGGAGGCCGCGAAGCGGCATTCCGGGGCCTATAGACACCGCGCGTTGCATGTATGGGCCCCGGAATGCGCCCCGTGGCGCATCCGGGGATGGGTGTTTGATTTTCCCGCGTGGGGATTCACCCCACCCCCTGCCCCCTCCCCTCACGGGGAGGGGGAGATGTCTATTCCGCCGCGATGCGCTCGACGGGCGCGTGCTGCGGGCCGCGGACGAGCTTGCCGGGGCGGGCGCCGGTTTCGACGCCGTTTTCGAAAATCACTTCGCCGCTGACGATGGTGGCGACGTAGCCTTCGGCGCGCTGGATGAGGCGGCGGCCTTCGGCGGGAAGATCGAACGTCATTTCCGGCGCGAGGATCTTCAGCGCGTCGAGATCGATCACGTTCACATCCGCCTTCATGCCGGGCGCGAGCACGCCGCGATCTTCGAGGCCGTAGAGCTGGGCCGTATCGCGCGTTTGCATCGCCACGACTTGCTCGAGCGGCAGGCGCGCGCCGCGATCGCGATCGCGCACCCAGTGCGTGAGCATGTAGGTCGGGAAGCTCGCGTCGCAGATCACGCCGCAATGGGCGCCGCCATCGGAGAGCGAGAGCACCGTGTGCGGGTGGTGCATCATTTCGTGGATGTGGTCGAAGTTGAACAGCGCGTAATTCAAGAGAGGCAGATAGACGTAACCGCGCCCATCGTTCTCCATCAGCATGTCATAGACGATTTCGTCCGCCGGAATGCCGCGCGCTTGCGCGAGGGCTGCGACGCTATCTTCGGCGCGCGGTTCGTATTCGAGGCGCCCGTCATCGCGCTGCAGGCGGAACATGCGATCGAAGCCGTTGAAGATCGTGTCGCCGAGCGGGCCCGGCACGCGGACTTGTTCGGCAAGGATCGCGGCGCGGACTTCGGGCCTGCGCAGCTCCTTGATGCGTTCGGCGAACGGGAGCGCGTGGAGTTTCCGGTAGCTCATGCGCGCGGCGAAGGGATGGATCGTCGATTGCCAGCCGAGCACCATGCCGGTGGGGCGGCAGGCGATTTGCGCGGTGAGCGCTGCGCCCTCTTCGCGCGCCGCATCAATGCGGCCGAGCATATCGCGCCACTTTTCCGGGTCGTTTCCGCCTTGCAGCAGCGAGAACGTGACGACGGCGCCGGTTTCTTGGCTGAGCGCCTTCATCCAATCGAATTCGTCATCGAGCGGCGTCATGTCCGACGCCATTTCGAACACGCGCCGGCCTGCGTTGCCGAGCGCTTTGCCGATGCCTAGGAGTTCGGCGGCGTGCGCGAACGTGCCCGGCACAGGCTCGCCATCCTTGGCGCGATGGAGGCGTGTACGCGACGTCGAGAACCCAAGCGCGCCAGCTTCGATGCCTTCGCGCACGAGGCGGGACATTTCCTCGATATCTTCGTTGGTCGCTTCTTCGTTCTTGGCGCCGCGATCGCCCATCACATACGCGCGGATTGCGCCGTGCGGCACTTGCGTCGCGACATCGATCACGCGCTGCTGGCGATCGAGCACGTCCATATATTCGGGGAAGGTTTCCCAGCCCCACTTGATGCCTTCGGCGAGTGCGCTGCCTGGAATGTCTTCCACGCCCTCCATCAGCTCGATCAGCCAATCGTGCTTGTCAGGCCGCGCGGGCGCAAAGCCGACGCCGCAATTGCCCATCACGACGGTGGTGACGCCGTGCCAGCACGACGGCGTGAGCAGCGGATCCCACGTCACCTGGCCATCGTAGTGCGTGTGAATGTCGACCCAGCCGGGCGTTACGATCTTGCCCTTCGC
>CAZMCA010000094.1:0-12917 GCA_964564595.1 uncultured Caulobacteraceae bacterium | reverse complement strand
GGCGGCGGCGCGCTGCTGCGGCGGCGGCCAAAAATCGCACCGAAAACGCTGTCCCAAAAGCTCATGGCGATCCCCTAGGCCATCCGCCCTAAGCCGTCTGCGACGGCGGTCACTTCGTTAACCTTGAAAAGCTCGCCCTGCCAGTGAGAAAGCCCGCGCCTAGGACCCGTTGGGGCGAGCGTTGAAGAGGCGCGACATGGCTTCGAGCTGGCTGCGCGCGGGACCAGGCGGCGGCCCGGTAAAGTGCGGTGGGTCGAAGCGCCCGGGGAACATCAGCGCCTCCCAATCGGGCTCGTCCTTGCGGCGGCGGAAGTAATCCTCGCCGGCGCTGCGGCCGATCTCGTGCAGACAGGCAAGTACCGCCGGATCTTCGGTCGCCATATCCTTGAACGCTTCGAGCGTCGCCTGATCGTAGCTGAGCCCGAGGCGGCGCATCTCGGCGTCATCGTCGAGCCGCGCGTCGAAGCGCTGGAAGTGCAGCACCGGTACAGGCGAAAGCTGCGCGCCAGCCATCTCCTTCAACTCGCTGTTGATCCGCCACGGCTTTGGTGGCGCCGACAGCGCCTGCATCGTGACCAGCGTATTTAGCGAGGCGTCATGGATCATCGCCTTCAGCGCCTCCACGGCCTGCGCCGCCGCGGGCGCGAGCGCATAGAGCTGCGAACGGCGCAGCGCTTCTTGCGTGATGCATGGGCGCCAATAGCCGGTGCCAACAGACGTCATCATCAAGCGATCATCGCCGGACTGCCAGCCGAACCCATATTGCTTGAGCGTCGCCACCTTCAGCAATTGCAAGCTCGGATCGTTCAACGCCGCAACGCCGCCATCGACAAACACGCCGTCAACGTCCGCACCTGGCGGTGTCGGCTCATTCTCCGGCACGAGGCGAATGCGCCGTTCTTCGAAAAACGTCGGGGCGGCCGCGCTCGCGAGAACGAGCTTGCGAATGAGCAGACGTTTATTGGGAAACCCGCCGGGCGGGCCTTCCCAATAAACAGAGCGCGGATTGTTGGTGAGCGTCCACGCCGCACCCGTATCGATCCGCTTGGCGAAAACGGCAAAGCCGGTGCGTAGCGCGGGTGAGCCGAGTTCGTGGTCGCCAAGCTCGCGCTTCAGCGCCGCTTCCAACCGATCGGCGTCGAACCGCGGCTTACGGATGCCGGCGTTCGCGCCCTCGCTCTCGAACACGTTCGGCGCCAGTTCGCGATAGAGTTGCGACACCTCATCGACGGTGCGCCCCATCGCCAGCGCGGCCGCGATGATCGAACCGGTCGAGGTGCCCCCGATCAGGTCGTAGTAGTCGCAAAGCCGAAAGTTCTTATCGCCGCTACGGCGCTTCAGCCGCCGCTCGATCTCGCCAAGAATCCCGGAAGCCAGAATGCCCCGCGCGCCCCCGCCATCGATCGAGAGGATGCGCTTCGGGCCCGCGCCGAACAGGTGTTCGTCCAGCTTGCTACGCCCGCCTGCGGCCATCGTTCTCCCTCCCAGCAGCGGCCTCTATATCGGCTCCGCAACGGCGCGCCAGCCCTTGCCTGCACTGCGTTGGCGTGGCGCCTTGGCGAGCCTGCGGCTGACGCCTTAAGTGCCGCCATGACAACGCTCTCCGTCGCGCTGTGCATCCGCAACGAGGCCGCGAACCTGCCCGCGTGTCTTGCCTCGGCGCGCTTTGCCGATGAAATCGTCGTGCTCCTCGATCGCTCGACCGATGAGAGCGCGGCGATTGCCCGCGCCGCAGGCGCCAAAGTAATCGAAGGCGCATGGGAGATCGAAGGCGACCGGCGCAACGCCGCCATTGAAGCCAGCGCCGGCCCGTTCGTTCTGGAACTCGACGCCGATGAGCGCGTCACCCCCGCCCTGGCGGACGAAATCCGCAGCGCCATCGAAGCGAGCGGCGCGGACGTGTTCGTAATCCCGTTCGACAATCACGTCGGCGGGCGCCGCATCCAGTACGGTTGGGGGGCCTATAACGGCACGCAGGCCAAGGCGTGCCTCTTTCGCAAAGGTGCGAAGTACTGGGGCCGTGAGCGCGTCCATCCCACGATCACGTTCAACGGCGCGCGCAGAACGCTCACGTCGCCGATGCTTCACTACGTCTATGCCGACATCGCCGCCATCGTTGCGAAACTGAACCGCTATTCAGATCTGCGCGGTCAGGACCTAGCCGATGCGGGTGACGCGGGCTCGCGCAGCGCAAACGTGCGGCGCGTGTTCTCGCGATTCTGGAAAGCGTACATGAGCCGGAAGGGCCATCGCGAAGGCGCGATCGGTTTTGCGCTCGCGCTGATGGCGGGACTGTTTCCGCTGCTCTCGCACCTTAAGGCGCAAGAAATATTGGCGCGCCGGTCTCCCAGCGCGCCAACATCTTCAAACTAGAGCCTGAGTGTACTAGTTGCGCGCGCCATGCGCGATCGCGCCGCCAACCGCGCCGATCGCCGCGCCCGTCTTGGCGCCTTCTTCGGCGTCGCCGTCACCCGTGTTGTTGCCAACGGCCGCGCCAACCGCGCCGCCAACCACAGCGCCGCCGGCGGCTGCGCCCAGCGTGCCGCATGCGCTCGTTGCGGCCACCATCGCGGCCACAAGCAGATATTTCCAGCTGTCCATGATCTCTCTCCGGTTCGTGTCCCGTATCGAGCCGCAAACGCGGCGCACGGACGCGGGTTCCCGGAGAAACGTGCCGCCAGAGGGACTCGAACCCCCGACCCCCTGATTACAAATCAGGTGCTCTACCAGCTGAGCTATGGCGGCGCGGGGCCGTTGTGACCGGTTTTCAGGCCGGACGGAAGCGGGCTGGAACCCGTGAGACTATGTCGCGCGAACACCCCTTGCGCGCGGGCGCGCGCGGCGGTGTTGTCGGATCACGTTTTGGGGAACCGCATGATCCGCCGCACGCTTTTCGCCGCCGCCGCCCTCGCCGCACTCGGCGCTTGCTCGCAACCCGCCGCACCGCCGGCCGCAACGGGCGCAAGCCCCGCCTCGGCCGCCGCGCCGGCAAGTCCTGCTGGCCTCACCCCAGAAGAGATCACAACCGCCGTCGCAGCGCTCCCGGCGCCCTACAATCAGGGCGACTACGAAGCAGGCCGGCGCGTCGCCGCGCAGTGCCGCTCGTGCCACACGCTCAACGAGGGCGGCGGCAATCGAGTCGGCCCGAACTTGCATGGCCTGTTTGGCCGCGCGGCAGGCTCAGCCGAAGGCTTCAATTATTCGGACGCGGTTAAGAACTCTGGGATCACCTGGACGGAAGCTGCGCTCGAGCAATGGCTCGCCGGCCCGCGCTCGTTCCTGCCCGGCAACCGCATGAGCTTCCCCGGCGTGCACGACGAAACGCAGCGCCGCGATCTCATCACATTCCTGCACGTGGAAACGGCGCGCTAAACGGCGCGCCTATTCCGCAGCCTGCGCCGCGCCATCTTCGTAAGCTTCGATCTCACGCGCCGTCGTTTCGGGTGAGCGCGTGTAGCGCGCGAGCAGATCGTAGAACACCGGCACAACGAACAGCGTCAGCATCGTCGCGACCACGAGCCCGAAGAAGATCACGATCCCGATCGTCATCCGACTTTCGCCGCCCGCGCCATGCCCCAGGATCAGTGGGATCGCCCCAACGACCGTGGCGATGTTCGTCATCAGAATTGGTCGAATGCGCAGATCGGACGCTTCAAGAATGGCTTCGCGGATTGAGCGCCCCTCGTCGCGCAGCTGATTGGCGAACTCAACGAGCAAGATGCCGTTCTTCGCCGCCAGCGCGATGAGGATGATCAACCCGATCTGGCTGTAGATGTTGAGGGTGTTGTCGAACAGGAAGAGCCCAAACAGCCCGCCTGCCAGCGCAAGAGGCACGGTGACCATGATCACCAGCGGGTGCACAAAGCTCTCGAACTGCGCCGCCAGCACCAGGAACACCACCAACAGCGCAAAGCCAAACGCAAACCCAATCGCGCCGGAAGCTTGTTTGAACTGCCGCGCCGCGCCCTGGTAATCGATCGAGACGGGTTGGTCGCCGATCTCCTCGCGCGCGATCCGTTCCATTTGCGCGATCGCGTCACCCATCGCGAAGGATGGCGCGATCGACGCCTGCACCTGGATCGCGGCTTGCCGGTTGAAGCGCCTGCGCTCTGCGGTGTCGCCAACTGTCTCGTAAGAGACGACCGTTGAGAGTGGAATAAGCTCGCCCGTGCGATCGGAGCGCACGTATTTGTTCGTTAGGTCCTGAATGTTGCTGCGCTCGTTCCGTTCAGCCTGAAGATAGACGTAGTACTCCTCGCCCTCTTCGCTGATTGTATTAACGCGGCGTTGGCCCATCGTGGCTTCAAGCGTTCGCCCGATCGATTGCACGGAAACGCCAAGCGCCGCCGCCCGCTCGCGATCGATGTTGACCAGAACACGCGGCGAGTTCGGCTCGTAATTGGAGCGCGGCCGCTGGAAGCGCGGATCTTCGCGCAGCCGCGCAACCAGGCGGTCCGCGACGGGCGCGACCTGATCGTAGCTCGCGCCGAGCAGCGTGATGCCAAGCCCGCCCCCGCCAGGCCCGCCGCCCTGGAAAGCGTTCTGCATCGAAGCCCGGATCACCGCGCCCGGAATCTGCCCGAGCTTTTGATTGAGCTCGCGCTCGACTTCGAGGCCGGAGCGATGCCGCTCCTCCCAAGGCGCCAAGAAGACGCGCGCCATGCCGCTCGAAAAGCGCTGCGTGCCCTGATCGCCAAAGCCGGGCGCCACCACCATCGCGCGCGCGATCTCGCCGGTTTCGACGTAGCTCATCAGCACGTCTTCCACCTGGCCCATGACGCGGCTGGTGTACTCGAAGCCCGAACCTTCTGGCGCTTGCACGTTGACCATCAGGTTGCCGCGGTCTTCCGGCGGCGCAAGCTCCGAGGAAAGCGACATGAAGAGAAAGCCGCCGCCGAGCACGACTACGGCGAACAGCGCAAATACCGGCCGCTTGGTGTCGAGCGCCGCTTCAAGCGAGGTCCGGTACGAAGAGCGCACTTTGTTGAGCACGCCCTCGACAAAGTGGTGGAGCTTGGTCTCCTGCCGCGCCGGGCGCAGCAGCTTCGAGCACATCATCGGCGAAAGCGAGAGCGCGCAGAACGCCGAAATCACAATGACGCCGGCCACCGTGATCGCCAATTCGATGAACAGCCGGCCGATATAACCGCCGACGAACACCAGCGGCAGAAACACCGCGACCAGCACCGCCGTCGTCGAGACGATCGCGAAGAACACCTGTCTGGTTCCCCGGAGCGCCGCCATTGTTGGCGGCTCCCCGAGCGTGTCGATCCTTCGCTGCGCGTTTTCCAAAACGACAATGGAATCGTCGACCACCAAACCGATCGCGAGCACCAGCGCCATCAGCGTCAGCAAATTGATGGTGAACCCAAAGACCGCGAGCACGGCGAACGCGCCGATCAAGCACACCGGGATCACAGCGGCAGGAATGAACGCCGCGCGCCATGAGCCGAGGAAGAGGTAGATCACGAGAATGACCAGCGCGGACGCTTCGAGCAGCGTCTGGCCCACACGCTGAATTGCGCGATCGATGAACACAGTTGAATCGTACGTGACCGTGATCGCCGTGCCCGGCGGCAGGTTCCGCCCAAGCTCCGCCGCCCGCGCCTTCACTTCCCGCCCAACATCGAGCGCGTTCGATTGCGACTGGCGCACGATGCCGAGCCCGACCTGCTCGACCCCATTCGCGCGGAACAGCCTTCGGGTTTCTTCCGGCGCCATCTCGATGCGCGACACGTCGCCGAGCCGCACGACTGCCGCGCCCGTGCTGCTGGCCGTGCGCAAGGGCAGCCGCGCGAATTCTTCTGGCGTCTGGAAGGCGCGCGCGATCCGCACCTGATAGTCCCGCTCGACGCTTTGTACGTACCCAGCAGGGAGCTCAACGTTTTGCGCCCGCAACGCCGCTTCTACGTCATCGACTGTAAGCCCACGTGCGGCGAGCGCGTTGGTGTCGAGCCAAATACGCAGGGCCGCCCGCGCCGAGCCAACGTTCACGCTCGCGACGCCATTGATGACCGAAAGCTGGTCGACGATGTAGCGCTCCGCGTAATCCGAGAGCGTCACCGGGTCGAGCGTCGTCGATGTGAGGCTGAGCCAGATGATCGGGTCGGCGTCAGCATCGGCTTTGCGAATAATCGGCTCATCGACATCGAGCGGCAATTGCTGGCGCGCGCGCGACACCGCGTTACGCACGTCGTTTGCCGCAGCCTCGAGGTCGCGGCCCAAATTGAACTCGATATTGACCGAAGCGCGGCCATCCCGGCTGTTGCCCGAAATGGCGTCAATCCCCTCGATCCCCGAGAGCTGATCCTCGATCACGCGCGTGACTTGCGTCTCGACGACCTGCGCGGACGCGCCGCGATAGGACACATCCACCGACACGACCGGACGATCGACGTCCGGCAGCTCGCGAAGCGGCAAGCGCGAAAACGAAACCAGCCCGAAGGCGATAATGATGAGCGAAAACACCGTCGCGAGGACGGGCCGCCGAACCGAAAGGTCAGAGAGCGTCACCGCGCGTTAGCCCGGCCGCGCCGGCGCTTGCGCGCTTTGTGGACCCCGCCCGCGAATTTCGCCACCCGGCGCCTGGCCATTCGGCGCGCCAGGGTCGGCGACGCGCACCGGCGCATCTGGCCGCACGCGTGTGACGCCTTCGGTGATGACGCGGTCTCCCGCCGCCAGCCCCTCGACAATCTCAACGAGCCCGCCAGTGCGTTGCCCCGTGCGCACCATGCGGCGCTGCGCGATCTGGCGCCCGCCCTCACCGGCGGCGACCACGAACACGTAAGCGCCGGTAGCGTCATCGACGACCGCAGGTTCAGGCGCCGCCAGCGCCTCGCGCGGATTGGATTGGACGATCACCGTCATCAGCATGCCAGGCCGCAACCGCTCACGCGGATTGGGCAGGATCGCGCGCACGCGCATCGTGCGCGTCTCCGCCGAGATACGGCTATCGACTTGCGCGATACGGCCGGTGAAATGCTCGTTCGGGAACGCCGCCGTGCGCGCCGCGATCGGCACGCCCGCGCGCAAACTGGCGATCTGCGATTCCGGCACGTCGAAATCGAGCTTGATCTCACTCAGATCGTCGAGCGTGCCGATCTGGTCGCCTGGGCGCACCAACTGCCCGGGGCTCGCGAGGCGAAGCCCCATCACGCCGCTGAACGGCGCGCGAATGGTCCGGTCATCCACGCGCGAGCGGCCAGCATCGACGCGTGCTTGCGCGGCGCGCGCCGCCGCTTGCGTCGCCTCCAGGCGGGCTCGCGGCGCAAACCCGCGCTCCGCCAGAGCCTGAAACCGGCGATATTCTTCCTGCGCCGCCGCGTTCGCCGCGACCGCCTCAGCAAGGTCCGCCGCCTGCTCGACGCTGGAGAGCTCCACCAGAACTTGCCCACGGCGCACGCGCTGGCCGCTCTCGAAGCGGAGCGCGCGGATCGCGTCCTGAACCTTCGGCGTGATCACGATGCTCTCGCGCGCCTGAGCGCTGCCGAGGGCCTGGATCGCATCAGTGAACGTTGTTGGCGTGACCTCGGCGACCTGGACGGCCACCATATCGCCTCCGGGGCCGCCGCCGCCCTGCTTGCCGCCAGGCGGGCCGCCGCCTTGCTTGGCGGCCGCCATCGATGGCGCGCCGCCCGCGTCGCCATCGGGCCAAACGCTCTTGATCAGGACAACAGCCGCCATCACGGCGAGCACGGCCGTCACGACCGCCGCGAATCCGTAGCGCCGGATTAGCCCTGGCATACTGTAACTGTCCCTACTTTCGATATTTCGGTATGGGCCGCGCCGCCCCCCAAGTCCAGGCAAGCGCCTGCGCCGCGAAGGCACAGGCGGCGCTTAGCGGCAATGTATGACGCACATTTGTCAGCATCGAATGAACTGGCTGTGTTCGCCGCCCGCCTAGTCGCGCGGACGTCCCCAGAACGCCAGCACCAGCGCGGGCTCGGCGTCCTCCCCGTCCAGGCGCAGCCTTACCCCGAGTTGCACGCCCGTGCCGCGCTCCGAAAACCGCACGAGCGAAAACTGCGCCTTTACAGCCGCCTCCCGGCCTTCCGGCGCAAACACGAACGTCTCGGCCATGCCAAGCCAACGGGGGCCGGGCCGGTAGCCAAGCGTCAGATCGACACGCCCCGCAGGACAGCCGCCGTCATGTAGGCGCGCAGCGGTCTCCGCGTTCACAAACCCGCGCCCCTCCGCGAAGGACACGCCGCCGAGCGCGCGCACCTCGCCCGCGCCCTCGCCGCAGCCAATGTCCGGATCCGAACGCCACACAGCGCTCGCTTGTACTGCAAGGGCGGCGTTTGGGGTGCGCAGCACCGCGGCCTTCACGCCGCCCTCTACCTCAGCCCGCCAGCCTTCCTCGCCGACCGTCTCGCCGTTTTCGAGCCACGGCCGCGCGACGAGCGAGACACGTTCGGCTACCGGCGCTTCGAGATAGAGTTGGCTTTCAAGCACCGGTGCGTCGTCCGGCGCGCTGAGCACTTCGGTCTAGATGACCTGCCCGCCCGCGGGCGCGATCCACGCGCCCGCTTCGGCGCGCGCTGCCGCGAACACCAACAAGCCGAGACTGAGACTGGCCCTTATCCGCGCACGCATACGTCCCCGCCGTTCGCCTTATTGGCGCACGGCGTTTCCGCTACGCAAGCGAAACGAGAAGCCTAGGCGTCGTATCCGGGAGATTCTTTGTCGAGACGCCGCAGGAGGCCCGGCCACGCGAGACCACCCGTCGCGCCCGGCCCGCGCGTCACCTGCCCGCGCACAGTTTCCTGCGCTTCGTCCGGCGCGTGCAGCACACGATCGCGGCCAGCCGAAAGCGCCATCACCTGCTGCATGCAGGCGCGTTCAAGATAGAACATCGCCATGAACGCTTGCGCGGCCGTCCCGCCAACGGCCAGCGTGCCATGATTGCGCAACAGCATCAGGTTCTTGTCGCCAAGGTCCTTCACGAGACGCTCGCGCTCATCGAGATCAAGTGCGATGCCCTCATAGTCATGATAGGCAAGCGTCGGCAGCACGATCAGCGCGTGCTGGCTGAGCGGCAAAAGCCCTTCTTTTTGGGCAGAAACTGCAACGCCTTGGTCGGTATGCAGGTGAATGACGCAGAGCGCGTCTTCACGCGCGGCATGCACCGCCGAGTGAATCGTGAAGCCTGCCGGATTGATGAAGTAGCTCGTCGGCGAGACGATCTCGCCTTCAAGATCGACCTTCACCAGCGACGACGCCGTGATCTCGCTGAACAACAAGCCGTACGGATTGATCAGGAAGTGATGCTCGGGCCCGGGCACACGCGCTGAGATGTGCGTGAAGATCATGTCGTCCCAGCCGTAGAGCGCAACGAGACGATAGACCGCCGCGAGATCGACCCGCGCCTGCCATTCCTCCGCGCTCACGCGGCTCTTTACAGAGGTGCTTGCGTCGTCGGCCATGACCGGGCTCCCTTCATTTTTGGGCTGTTGGTGGAAGTTTAAGGCGCGCCGGGCCATTTATCAAAGGCCGTTTCCGGCCCGCCCGTAGGATCTGCCCCGCCGCCATGAAGATCGCCTTCACCTCGAGCGCGCGCCCGGAGGCCCAGGAGGCGCTGCGGCGCCTGCGGCACATCTATGGCGAGGCCGGCGAAGCAGATGCCGATGTGGTCGTCGCCCTCGGCGGCGATGGCGCGGTGCTCGACGCCCTCCGCCGCCGGCTCACCGACAAGAAGCCCGTCTACGGCATGAACCGGGGCACGATCGGCTTCCTGATGAACGAGTACCGGGAAGACGACCTCGCCGTCCGGCTGGAGAAAGCCGAACCGGTTCGTATCCGCCCGCTCGTCGCCCGCGCCACGACCACGGACGGAGGCGAAATCGTCGCCCGGGCCATCAACGAGGTCTCCTTGCTCCGGCAAACCGCCCAGACCGCACGCCTGCGCATTCTGGTCGATGGCGCAGAGCGTATCGCCGAGCTCTTTTGCGATGGCGCGTTGGTGGCGACGCCCGCTGGCTCCACCGCCTACAATCTGTCGGCGCACGGCCCGATCTTGCCGATCCAGGCGCGCCTGCTGGCGCTGACGCCGATCAGCGCGTTCCGCCCACGCCGTTGGCGCGGCGCGTTGTTGCCGCACAGCGCGAAGGTCCGGATCGAAGTCCTCGAAGCTGAGCGCCGCCCCGTCAGTGCAGCAGCCGACAATCAGGAAATCCGCAACATTCGCGCCGTCGATGTTGAGGAGGACAGTGGCGTCTCGCTGACAATGCTGTTCGATGAAGGCCACGCCCTCGACGAGCGCATCTTGCGCGAACAATTCAGCGTGTAGCTTCGTCAACGAATTATTGACCGCCCGCGGCGATGTTCCTGCCTCGGGGATCGCACGACATGTCCGCAGCACCGTTCCGCCGCACCGGCGCCAAACCGTCGTTGTTCGACGAAGCCGCCGTCGCACGCGCCGAGGGCGCGCTCAAGGCGTTGAGCGGACACTTCCAGGGCTGGCTCGAAGAGGAAGTGCAGAAGGTTCACGAAGCGCGCGTGCTCGCACGCGATGCGCGCTGGTCGGATGATGCGCTCGATGGGCTGCTTGTCACAGCGCACGACGTGAAGGGTCTTGGCGCGACCTACGATTATCCCTTCGCGACCCGCGCCGCCGCTTCGCTTTGCCGCCTGATCGAAACTGCGGAGGGCAAGGCCGCCGCCCGCCGCGAACCGCACCTCGTTGAAGCGCATGTCGACGCGCTGCGCGCTTCCGCGCGAGACAAAATCCGCACGCCGGAACATCCGGCTGGCAAAGCGCTGCTCGCCGCGCTTGAGGGGCGTGTCGAAGCGCTGGGCGTCGCGCCCGTCTAACTACGGCCGATTTCCGTCGAGCGGCTCGGTCGTCACCGAATACCCGGCCTCTTCCGGAATGTTCAGCATCTGCACGCCATCGACGCGTGTGATGCACGGCAGCACCTCGATGATCTTGCGCGCACGAGACGCTGCAATCGCCGCGTCCGACGTATCCGATCGCCCGAGAAGTTCGAGATTGAGGCGCGTCGGAAAAATGATCGTGCGCTTCTTTGCGCGCATGTCGGCGAGCGCTTGCTCGGGCGTGATCCAACACGCATCGACCGTCTCTGAGCCATCGCACAACGCTTCCTGCGCTTCCGGCGCCTCGGCAATGTAGAACCGCGTGTCGAACCGCTTTGGCAGCCCCTCGGGCGTGATCCAATGCGCGTAGAATGTCAGCGCATCGAGCGCGAGCACGAGTTGCGCCTCCGCGATTGCGTCGAGAAAGCTCGCCTTGCCAGCGGCGACCGCATCGCGGATCGCGAACACGGCGGCGAAATCATCCGGCGTTGCGAACGGCGCGCCCGCGCCACGCAAAGATGCGCGCCGCGCCAGCAGAAGCCCGGATTCTTCGAACGCCTCACGGATCGCTGCAATGCGAAAGGCGCGGTCCTCACTGCCGGCGTCGCCGTCGCAATGCGCGGCCCAGCGCGGGTCGGAATCCTCGGCAGCAACTTTGCCGCCCGGAAACACCAGCGCGCCGGATGCAAAATCGATCTGGTGGTGACGCTGCACCATGAGCACTTCCAGGCCCGGGCCATCGCGAACCATCAAGATCGTGGACGCTGGCGCCAGCGGTCGTGCCTCACTCATGGTTCGCTCCCCTCGTTCATCGCGCGTTTGCTTCTATTGACGCCGCGTTCACCAAGGACGCCCGCCCGTTTCTTAACCGCGCTCGGCTACACCCTGACGCCTAGGTTCGGTTCTGTCGATGACGGTCATTCCCTTTCCCCGCGCGCCCATCCAGCGCGAGCCGGTCAGCTTCACGCTCGGCGCACGCTATGATCTGCGTCTTGGCGCGCCTGTCAGCGGCGTCGTGCGTCCGCTTGGCGATGACGCTAACGGCTTCTCCGCCCTTGCGCGGCTTCTGCGCGCCGCGCGCATGACTTGGCGCCAACAATCGGCGATCGGGCAAATATCGCTCGTGCTTGGCGAAGACCTTGCCGACTACGACGCCGAGCTTCTCGAAGCATCCGCGATTGAGGCCGGCTGCACCAAGCACGCCCTGACATTCGAGTTCGAAGAAGAGGCCATCATTAGCGCTGGCCCGGCGCTTCCCGAAGCGCTGCGCGCGCGCGGCTGGGGCGTGGCGCTGCGCGGCGATAGCGCTTGCCCCCTGCCCTTCGGCTCGAAAGCACGGGGCCTTTACACCGAGCTCGTGCTCGACGCGACCGATCTCGACGATCCCTTTCTCGGGCTCGACGTTCGCGATCGCGCCCCGCTCTCGCGGCGCCTGCTCGCGGCGAAGGAAGCGGGCATGGTGCTGAGCGCCGAACACATCCGCACGCCCGCGCAAGCAAAGCTTCTAGCGGTGGCCGGTTTTGACCGCGGTTGCGGCCCCTACGCGGATCGCGACTAGAGCGCCGCGGCGAACGTCTGCGGCGCGCCGACAGCGTCGAGCTTATCCAGCAGATAATCGAGATCATCCTTCGGGATGCTCTGGAACAGCGTCAGCGAACGCTCGAGCATGCGCGCGCGGAATTTGAGGCGGTCTTCCTCAACGCCTTCGCGCTCGATCTGATGGTAGATATCGACTGCCGCGCGGAACGGCGCGAACAGGCGCGGCGGCAGCCCCGCCCGGTCGAACGCGGCTTTGAGGCCCAGCGGCCCGCTATCGTGGATCATCAGCCAAATGCGATGATGCGTGACGCCCGCAAGCTCCGCCATTGCGTGCTCGACGAACAGCATCTGCCCCATGCACACGCCGCGCATCAGCAATGAGGGCGTCAAGCGGCCATGCAAGTTCAGCTGCGTTACGAACGTGCCGAGGTCGCGCTGGCGCGCGGCCTGCTCGACGATGTCCATCGTCGCGCGCTCGCGCGAGCCCATCGCAAGCTCGATCGCCAATTGCGGCGGCAGTTCGTGATTGTTGACCAGGTGATCGAACAATTCGCCTGTCACCA
>CAZMCA010000093.1:0-12972 GCA_964564595.1 uncultured Caulobacteraceae bacterium | reverse complement strand
ATTGGGTGCGCGAAATCAAATCGTTCTGGGCGCCGAAACTCGACGCGCTCGAAGCTGCGCTGAAAAAGGAAAACGGCAATGGATGATCGCGCGACATTCGAAAGTACCGGCCTCGTGCGGCTCGAGCGTCTGTTGCCCGGCCCAATCGAGCGCGTTTGGGCGCATCTCACCGACACGAAACTCATCCCCGCTTGGTACGGCGAAAGCGGCTCGATCGAGCCGCGCGCGGGCGGCGCCGTGCGGCTGATGGACGGGCACATCCGCGGTGTGGTCACGCAATGGCGCCCGCCACATCATCTTGCCTACACATGGAGCGTGTTCGAACCGAACGATCCGGCGGACGCCGTCTCGGAGCACCCGGATTCGTATCTCACCTTCACGCTTGAACCACACGGCGCGCAGGTGCGCTTGGTGCTGACGCACACCCCGATCCCTGCGCGCTTCGAGAAGCAAACCGCGATGGGCTGGCACACCATGCTTGATCTCGTCGCGCATGCGCTCGACGGCAAACACCCCGCGCGCGCCGACTTCATGCAAAAGAACGCCGCGATCTACGGCGTCGATATGCAGAACTTAGCGCGCTAGCGCTACCGCCTCCCACTCACAAGCGGAGAGGGAGGCGCGCGCCGCGTTACGGCCTCAGCGCCGGCGTTGCAGGCGCCGCCGCCGGCGTCGCGGGCGCGCCCGTCACGCTGTCGAGTTGATCCATCGTGGCGCCGACGCCTTCGACGACCGCCTGCGGATCGACCACCGCATAGCCCGCCGGCACGCCGAACGTGCCCGCCGGTTGCGCGCCACGCGTGAGGCTCGTTGCTTGGAAGAGCACGCGCTCGCCTTCGCGCAGTTCGAGCACGATGCCGTCGCTGGTGATGCACGCCGTGCGCACCACGCCTTGGGCATCGCCCTTCGGGCGCCAGCGATTGCCGCTTTCGCCCGCGACGTTGCATGCGCCTTCGCTCTGCGCGTTCTCCGCGCCAAGCGCGGCCCAGGGCTGTTCAAGCGGCGCAGGCGCTTCCGCATCCGCCACGCGCACCGCCACGCCCACTGGCGCTGCAGCAGGGGCAGCCGCTGGCGTTGCGCTAGCCGTTGCCGGCGCCGCAGCTGGCGTCGCGCCAGCAGGTGCTGCGGGCGCGGCGGCTGGTTGCGCCGCGACTGCGCTCAGCACGTAGGCCGCGCCCGTCGCTTCATTGAACACGATCGCCGCGGGCCCACGGCCGGGCAGTGTTGTCTCCACGCGCATGCGCGGCCCGTCGCGATAGATCGCGGTCTGCACTGCAGCGCCGCCATCGGGGCCAACCGCTTGGCCTTCGATCTTGTAAGCAACATTGCCGAACGTCGGATATTGCGGCCCGCCAAGGCCACAGGCGGTCAGCAGCGCAAGGCTCATGGTTCCGGCGGCGAGGGCCGCGGCGCGCGTCAATCTCATGTTCGGTGCTCCCGTTTCGTCGGCGAAGGGAACGCGCGGTTGATCGGGGCTGTTCCCGCGCGCTGCGAAATGGGAACATGCGCGAAATGTCAGACGACACGCCCGAGGAGCCGACAACGCGGCCGGAAATCACGCGCGCGCTGGCGCGCGGCATCAGCCGCCTGCTGATCGATCTGGGGCTTACGCCTTTGCTTGAGTTGCCGCTCGGCAATGGCCGGCGCGCCGATATCGTCGGTCTCGCAGCCGGCGGCGAGCTCTGGATCGTTGAAACGAAATCGTGCCTTGCCGATTACGCCGTCGATCAGAAATGGCCGGACTATCTCGATTATTGCGACCGGTTTTTCTTCGGCGTGACGGAAGAGTTTCCGCGCGAGCTTATCCCGGACGAATGCGGCCTCATCGTCGCGGACGGTTTTGGCGGCGCGGTGCTGCGCGATAGCCCGCTGCGTCCGCTCGCAGGCGCGCGTCGCAAAGCCATGACGTTATCCTACGCCCGCCTCGCAGCTTTGAGAGCCATCGCCTGATGCCAACCAAGTTCACCGACATCGATGCTTACATGAAAGCGCTGCCCGCGCCCGCGCGTGCTGAGTTGCAGAAAGTGCGCGCCGCCATCGCCAAAGCGCTGCCGAAGGCGGAGGAGGCGATCAGCTATTCGATTCCTGCGTTCAAGATCGACGGCAAAGTCGTGATTTTCTTTGCGGCTTGGAAGGAGCACTACGCGATCTATCCCGCGAGCGAGGCGCTGGTCGCGGCGTTCGCAAAGGAGTTGGCGGGCAACAAGATCGCCAAAGGCACGATCCAGTTTCCGTACACAATGCCCGCTTCCGCCGCACTGATTGGCAAGATCGCGAAGTTCAAAGCCGAAGAGGCCGCCGCGCACGCCGCCGCCATGAAAGCAAAAAAGGCCGCCAAGAAAGCCGCGCCCCAAAAGGCCGCCACGAAGAAGGCCACTCCCAAGAAGTCCGTGCGCAAGCGCGCCTGATGCGCTAGCCATGCCCGCGGAGGAGGCGGGCATGATCTTCGAAACGGTCGCGACGGGCGGGTGTCGCTCTTACCTCATCGGCTGCCCGAACACGTTGGCCGCCGCGCTCATCGATCCCGAGGCCAGTCAGCTTGATCGTTACCGCGCGCTTGCCGCCAAGCACGGCGTGCGCATCCGCTATGTCGTTGATACGCATACGCACGCCGATCACTTCACGGGCGCTAAGCGTCTCGGCGCTGCGCTCGGCGTGCCGATCGTGATGCATCGCTATTCGCCCGCGCCGTTCGCCGATCTGCGGCTCGACGAAGGCGATAGCCTGAAAATCGGCGACATTCTGCTCTCCGCGCTGCACACGCCCGGCCATACGCGCGACAGCATGTGCCTCGTCGGCCCCGATCGCGTGTTCACCGGCGATACGCTGCTGATCGGCGGCACTGGCCGCACCGATCTGCCAACCGGTGATCCCGAAATGCTCTATGAGAGCCTGTTCGATAAGCTCTTGAAGCTCGATCCCGCGCTCAAGGTTTATCCCGCGCACGAGTATAAGGGCAGGGACGAAACCACAATTGGCGCCGAGATCGAAAGCAATCCGCGCCTGCAAAAGAAAGAGCGCGCCGAGTTCATCGCGATGATGCGCTCACTCGATCTCTCTATGCCCACGCACCTCACCGAAGCGTTGCGCGTGAACATGAGCGGCGGATCGAGCGTCGCGGAAATGCTGGCGGCGGCGGCCGATGCGGTGCCGTTCATTTCGCTCGCCGATCTCAACGCGCAGGTCGCGAAGCGCCCGAACGATCTCATCGTGCTTGACGTGCGTGAGCGCGATCAATTCGCGAAGGACCATATCCCGGGCGCGCGCTTGCTCCCCCGGGGCCAGTTGGAGCTACGCGTCAACGAGGAACTACCGGACCCAACGATCCGGATCGTCACCTATTGCGAGTTCGGAAAGATCTCCACACTCGCCGCCGATACGCTCCGCAAGATGGGCTTCACCCGGGCGGTCGCGCTCGACGGCGGCATGAAGGCGTGGCGGGAGCAGGGGCTCCCAACCGAGTCCTAAGTTACGACGGGCGAATGTCCGCGCTCTTGTCGCCGTATTCCTTCTTCGGATCGGCGCCGAGGAGCAGTTTCACGCCGGCAAACAAGCTGTTTTCGTTCAGCCACACATGCGCGTGGTCGAGGTCGAAGCGCAGCAGGCGAAGTTTCGGATCGTTCTTGCCTTCGAACCACGCCGCCACGAACGGGCTCCACAGCCGGTCGATCGTCGCGCGATCGTTGTAGAGCGAAAGGCGCCCGCGCATCGCTGCGAAGAGATCGTGCCCCTTCGACGCAAACTGCGCCGTCGCATCGGCGGCGGTTTCGAGCTGGCGCACCAGATCGGTGTCGCTCGAGGTAAAAATGTAGATCGGACCGCTTTCACGGTCGCCATCGAGTTGCGCCGTCATCGGCTGCGCATCGTCATGGCTGTCGCTCAGCCCGAGCATGATCGTGCGGTCATGCTTGATGGCTTTCCAGAACTTCTCTTCAAGATCGCGCTCGCGCGTCATCGTTCTCACTCCTTGGTCAGGTGAAGTGCGAACGGCGCGGCGGCGCGTCTGTTCCGAAGCTCACTCTTCCGCGAGCAGGCGGCCAAGTTCCTCAAGCCGGAACGGTTTGGCGAGGCGCGGCAGGTCGGGCGCGATCGCATCGACGCCCGCATAGCCTGAGATCACCAGCACCTTCACGCCCGGCCGCCGCTGGCGCACCGCGCGCGCGAGATCGGCGCCAGTCATTCCGGGCATCATGTGATCGGTCACGCACCAGTCGAACGCAGCGCCGGTCTCCAGCATGGTCAGCGCCGCATGCGCCGATGACGCTTCCGAGACCGAGTACCCCAGCTCTTCCAGCATCTCTCGCGTCGAGGCGCGCACGAGGTCTTCGTCATCGACGAGCAGCACCGCGCCGATCGCAGGCTTGGGTTCGGCCGCTGCGGCTGCCGCGGTTTCAGGCGCGGCATGCGCCACCGGCAAGAATAGCTCCACCGTCGTCCCGACGCGCGGCGTCGAGGAAATTTCAAGCGCGCCGCCCAATTGCCCGGCAAGGCCGTGCGCCATCGAAAGGCCAAGCCCCGTGCCTTTGCCGACGCCCTTGGTCGAAAAGAACGGCTCGACCGCGCGCTTCAGCGTCGCTTCGTCCATGCCGACGCCCGTGTCCGTCACGGCGATGCGCACCCACGCTTCGCTTGGCGGCCGATCGCGCCGCGGCGCGCGTGTCGCGGCGATCGTGAGGCGTCCGCCATCGGGCATCGCATCGCGCGCGTTGACCACGAGGTTGAGCAGCGCCAGCTCCAGCTGATTGGCGTCTGCCAAAGCTGGCGGCGTATCGGGCGCGATGTCGAACGCGAGCGTGATGCGCGGGCCAACGCTCGAAGCAAGCAGCGTCGCCAGACTCGTCATCGTTTCCTGGATGCTCACGGGGCGCGGCGAGAGCGGTTGGCGGCGCGCAAAGGCCAGCATCCGTTGCACCAATATCCGCGCGCGCTCCGCCGCATCGAGCGCGCCAACGATCAGCCGCGCGGCGCGCTCATCGGTCTCCACGCGCCGGCGCACGATGGTGAGCCCGCCGATGATCGGCGTCAGCAGATTGTTGAAATCATGCGCGACGCCCCCGGCAATCTGCCCGAGCGATTCCGTCTTTTGCGATTCATGCAGCTGGTTGAGCGCCGCTTCCCGGTCTTTCACCGCGGCCGCGATGCGCGTTTCAAGATCGCGCGCCAGCTCGCGAAGGTCGGCTTCGACTTCCTTGAGGTGCGTCACGTCCGCGAACGCCGCGACCGCGCCGCGCGGCGCGCCGTTCCGGTCGAGCAGGGGCACGGCCGAGCCGAACAATTGCACCTGCGCGCCGTCGTCGAACACGACGCGCTCTTCGAACGCCGCGACCGTTTCGCCGCGCGCGGCGCGCTGCACCGGAAGTTCATGCGTCGCAAGCTCGCGCCCATCGGCGCCGAGCACACGGAAATGCCCGACAGTCGCGGCCGCCTTCGGGCCGGACTTCGACATGTTGGCGCCGTCATCGAGCCGCAGCAGATGTTGCGCGAATTTGTTGCCGGTAATCTGCAGGGCCTCGGCATTGTGCGCGATCCAGATCGCCGTCGGCGCCGCATCGAGCACGGCTTGCAGTTCTTCGCTCAGCGCGCGCAGATCGGCCTCGGCGCGCCGCCGCTCGGTAATGTCTGTGATGACGACGGAGACGCCGCCTTCCATCGGCGCGGTGCGCATCTCCACGGTGTTGCCGGGGCGGAACGCGCTCGGCGCCTCCATGCGCCCGCTCTTGCGCTCGTTCATCGCCGTGCGCAGCAGTGCGCCGTAGGGGCGATCTTTTCCCGCCGGGAAAATGTCCCACAGGACCTTGCCGAGCACGTCGGCGCGCTTAAGCCGGAAATATTCCTCCGAGGAGCGCGAGAACTCGATGATGCGCCAGTTGCGATCGAGCGCGTAGTAACAATCCTGCACGCTATCGAGCACGGCGCGCAGTTGCGCCTCGCTGCGTTCGGCCTCGCTTAGCAGCCGGATGTTGCCAAGCGCGGCGGTCGCCGCCTTCGCGAGCGCGTCAGCGACCGCGACATGTTCGGCGGTTGGCGCGGCGACGCTCGCCCAATACGAACCGAGAGCTGCTTCGTTGCCGATCGGCGCCAGCACCAGGCTCTTCACGAAAGTCGGCGCGTACGCGGCTTGCGGCACGCGCGGATCTTTCTTGATGTCAGGGATGACGATCGTTTTGCCGCTCATCATCGCGTGGCCCGAGATACAGGCCTCGATCACGAATTCCTGGCCCGCCCACAGCGCTTCGAGCGCGTCTTCGGCGACGTAAGCGCAGCGATCGCCCCGGCGCAGCACCACGGCGATCCCGTCCGCGCCGATGAGCCCGCGCGCAGCGCCACGCAGGTGCTCCACAAGCTCGTCGAGCGATCGCGACGCCGCAAGGCGCGCCAAAGCATCCGCGAGTTGGATTGACGCCGCTGCCGGCATGAATTCTGGCTCCAGCGCGCAACCTAGGGAGCAATCGGTCGCCGCTACAATGCCCGCCGCGGCGTAAACAAATTTATTTCAACGCGGCGGAACAAGAGCGTTCCATGCGCGTTTCGCACGGTTGTGCGCGCGCTAACGCTGCGCCGGCGCGCAGATATCGGCGGCCCGCGCGCGCTCGGCGGCGGCGAAACGATCCGGCGTGGGCGCGAGGCGCCGCACGAGCGCGACGCCCTTGGCTGAAGGGCTCACCACCACGTTTACCGCATCGTCCGGCGCATCGCGCGCCCGGCGCACCACCGTCACGTCGAACCCGTCCGGCGCCTCCATGTCGGAGACGACGAAGAAATTGTCGCTCTGCGCATCGTAGAGCGAGAGCGACATGTACGCGTCCCACCGCGCCGCCGCGATCCGCACTGGGCCGTGCGAGAGATCGAACACGCAGGCCGAGTAAGCGAGATCTGGGGAGGGGCGCACGATGGTGCGCGCCGCTTCCGTGACACGCGGCGCGTGCGCCCACGCATTGGCGCCGCCAATGCGCTCCATCGCTGCGGCCATCATCATGCCCGGTGCGAGGCTGACGAACGCCAGATGCGCCAGCACCGCCGCCGCCACTGCGGCGAGCGCAAAGCGCGCCGCCGCGCTCACGACACTGGCTCTGGGCATGAAAGCGCCGTCAGCTCCGGGAACGCGATCGTGTCTGGATGCTCGCGCGCCTCCTGCCGCGGCTGATAGAGCCGGAGCGTCAGCGAATAGCCGCGATGCGCGGCGCGGGAGGAAATCCAGTTCGCGGCATCGCCGCGTCCGGCCGAAATCCGCGCGCGCCATCGCCCGTCCGCGCCCGGCTGCGCGCGCGTCGCGTCGATCGAGAAAGCGCGATCGTTGTTCTGCGGGAGATAATTGTCCGGCGCGTAGAGCGTGACGGACCACCAGCGCGCCGGCAGCGCGCCGCCGCTCAGCTCATAGACGCACGCCTCGTCGAGCGGCCGGCCCTCGGCGTCTTGCGCGAGCGTGAAGTAGATCGTCTCGCGCGCGGAAAGCGCCAGCAGGCCGCTGCGCGCCACGATCGCGCGGGTATAGGGATCGGCCGCTTGTGAGCCCGCCAGCGCATTGCCGCGCCAGCCGCCGCCATAGCTCTGTTCGAACCAGCCGCCCGCGCGGTTGATCGTCCACCACGCCGAGCCGGCGCCGATCAGCGCGCCGATCAGCACGGCCGCGCCCCAGAAGAGAATCCGACGCGCCATCCCCGCTCCGCGTGGCGCCTGCGATGGGCTAACGATCCTCCGCCGGCGCGCGCAATTCAAGCGAAAGCGCGTGCAGCCCGCCCGCAAATTCGATTGCAAGTGCGTCATTCACCGCGCGTTGACGCTGAACGCGCGAAAGACCGTTGAAAAATTCCGCGGTCATGCGCACTTTATAGTGCGTCTCGCCGCCCTCACGCGCGCCAGCATGGCCCGCGTGCCGCGCCGATTGATCCTCGATCTCCAAAGTCTCGGGCGCGAACGCGTCCTTAAGCACTTTTTTCATACGCTCAGCGCGCGAGAGGGGCGTTTCTTGTGTTGTCAATTCCTTGTCCCCTGAGCGAACCGGACACATACTAGCTTCCCCCATGAGCGGCGCATTCAAATATCGTCCCAAGTTCGTGGACATCCGGGTCAAGAAGCCCCCGACGGAGCCTGTCCGCGGCGACGCGGATTTGCCGTGCGACCATATGGGCTGCCGCCTTGCTGGCGAGCACCGCGCGCCGAAGTCTCGCGAGCGCTCCAACGAGTATTGGCATTTCTGCCGGGAGCACGCGGGCGAATACAACAAGCGCTGGAACTATTTCGAAGGCATGACGGAGCACGACTTCGTCAACTTCCAGCACAACGAAGAAGTCGGCCACCGCCCGATGTGGACGTTCCGGCCTGGCAGGCAGGAGCGCATTTCGCCGACGCGCTTTTGGAAGGCCGCCGAGCCGGGCGATCGCTTCGGCATCTTCGGCAAGCGCCCGACGCAGGAAGAAGCCCGCGCGCGCCGCTCGATCTCGAACGTGCACCGCAAAGCGTTCGAGGCGCTGAACCTTGAAGACACCGCGAACTCGCAAGCGATCCGCGCAAGCTATGCCGAACAGGTCAAACGCTGGCACCCTGATTCGAACGGGGGCGATCGCAGCGCAGAGCAGATGCTGCAAAAGGCCGTGCAAGCGTATCAGACGCTCAAGAAGGCCGGTTTCGTCTGAGCAGCGCGTGTCAGCGCATATCCCGCCAGCACATAGCCAAGACCCAACAACAAGCCCGCACTCATGAAGGCGTACGGCGTGAGCGGCACGGCGAGCCCTGAAGCAAAGGGGCCGAGCCACGCCAGCGCCGCGCTTGTCAGCACATGCGCCCGCAGCATCTGCACTGCGACGAGGGCGAGCCCGGCTACGAACACGCTTGCGCCAATCGCGTACCAATCAATGCCAAAGGTCGCCGCGTCAGGCCCCACAATGCTCGCAACGCCCAGCGCCGCGACGCCAAAGCCCATAAAGCCGATGCGTCCCAACGCCGGAGCATGCGCCGCATAGACGCCGATCAGCCCAATCAACAGGCACGCATCGATCACAGCATAAAGCGCCTCGAGGGCCGCGTTCTCCGCCGCATACGGGATAAACGCCGACGCAATCCGCAATGCGCCCCCTGTCAGCGCCGCGAACCCCGCCGCTCGCGTCAGGGCGGCCTCATGCATAGCTCAGCACCTCGAACTCGATGCCGTCGTCGTCGTGAAAGTAGAACCGGCGGCCGGGTTCATAATCGGCGTGCGAATGCGTCTTGTAGCCGGCCGCAAGAATGCGCCGCTCCGCCGCATCGAGATCGGGCACGACGACGCCGATGTGGTTGAGGCCGCCGCGCGTCACATAGCTTTCGCGTTCGGCCGCGCGCGGTGCGCCCAGCGAATAGACCGCGACATAGCTCTCATCGCTGCCGACATGAAACGTGCGCCCGCCGCCCTTGGCTGGGCCGCTCCAGCGCACCTTCCAATCAAACAGCGCGCAGAGCCGTTCGGCCGTGCGCGCAGGGTCCGAAACGGTGACGTTGACGTGCTCAAGCTGCGCGGCGGCCATTGGAAATCCTTGCGGTTGTCGATGATCTGCGCCGAGGCTACGATCTCAACCTAACTTGAGGTCAAGGTATTTTTCGCGTGCCTGAAACCGCTCCCCCAAAGCTGCGCCCCACGGACCTGCTCACCATCGGCCAGCTCGCCGCGCGCACCGGCGTCTCGGTGTCGGCGATCCGGTTTTACGAAACGCGCGGCCTCATCGCGCCCAGCCGCAACGCAGGGCGCCAGCGCCGTTTCCCGCGCTCGGACATCCGCCGGCTTTCGTTCGTGCTGATCGCCCAGCAAGTCGGCTTCACGATCGAGGAAATTCGCGCGCTGCTCGCCAGCTTGCCCGCCGGCCGCACGCCCACGCTCAAGGATTGGGACTCGATCAGCCGCGGTTTCCGCGCCGAACTCGACCGCCGCATTACCGCGATGACGCGCATGCGCGACAATCTCGATAGCTGCATCGGCTGCGGCTGCCTCTCGCTCCGCAAGTGCCAGCTCTACAACGCGCAAGACCGCGCCCAGCGCAAAGGCGCGGGGCCGCGCTACCTCTTGGGCGACAGCTGGAAGGATGTGTGACGCACGAAACGGCGTGGCGCCGCCACGTCCGTTTATGGCGTGCTCCCCGCATCGCAAACTGGCATGATGCGCGGCACTTTTAGGCGGTACGCATGTCTCACCCGCTCGACAATCCCATCTGGGCCGCGCTCACGTCGCGCCAGCAGAACATCAGCGCCGGCGGCGCGCTCGCGCGGCGCTTTGCGGAAGACGTCTCGCCGCTCGCCGCGATGCGCGACTACACGCCCGGCTCGATCGCCGCGCTGAGCGATCTCATCCCGGACGGCGACGACATCTCGATCGTGTGCGCCGATCCGCCCGCGCCAATGATCAACCACGAATGCACGATGAGCGCGCCGATCCTGCAAATGATCGCGCCCGCGCTCACGAAGGGCGGGGCAGCGCCTGCGCTCGAACCGTTGGGTGACGCCGATGCGGCAGAAATGCTCGCGCTCGCGACGCTTACGCGTCCAGGCCCGTTCCGCACAAAGACGCACACGCTCGGCCGTTTCCTTGGCATTCGCGACAATGGCCGCCTCGTCGCGATGGCTGGCGAGCGGCTCAACGTCGATGGCTTCCACGAGATCAGCGCCGTCTGCACCCATCCGGACTATCGCGGCCGTGGCTACGGCGCAGCTTTGATGCGCGCCGTCGGCCAACGCATGCTCGACGAGGGAGACGTCTGCTTCCTCCACACCTATGTCAGCAACACCACCGCCATCGCGCTCTACAAAACACTCGGCTTCACCGAACGCTTCCAGCTCACGCACGCAGTGTGGACGCGCAGTGTCTAAAGTATCTCGAACACCTCAAGCCGCACCACGCTGGCGCGCCGTTCGCCCTTGGCGACGGCAAGCAGCCCGTTGAACCGCACGTACGCGTCCGCCGCCGTGTGAAACTGCATCGCAGTGCGAAAATAATAGCGCGACGCGTCCACCGCCTCGCCACGCCCAAGCGCGGCCAGCACCTCCGGCGGCCCGCTGCGCACGCCGTCGCTCTTCACTTCGATCAGCGCGCCATCGTCGGTGCGAATCGCGTAGTGCGCGGCAATCTCCAGCACGCCATCGGCGCGCACGCTCTGCCAATCAGCGCCCGGCAGCACAACGCCGCTCACCGCGCCGCTCACGCGCCCGCCGGTAATCGCGATCATCCGCCGCGCGCCGAGGTCGGCGGGCGCTGCAACATCGGCCTCGATCACCAGCAGCGGGCGCGTCTCCAAGCTCACGCCAGCGCCTTCTTCTTCACCGAGAGGGAAGGCCGCGTGTTCAGCGCTTCGCGATCGAAGCCCGCGAGCTTCTTGTAATTCTCCGCGCACGCTTCGAGTTCGGCTTGCGTGATCACGTCATGCACATCTTTGAACCCGCCAGGCGCGCGCTCATGCGCCATCTGCATCACTTGCTCTGGCCCATTGGCGCGGTTCGCCGTCACGATCTTGCTCGTCGCCGGCCGGCGCTGCTCTTCGTAAGACGCCAGCGCCGCATCGATATCGCTATCCGTCGCCAGCGCCTGCGCCAGCACGCGCGCATCGAGGATCGCTTGCGAAGCGCCGTTCGAGCCCACCGGATGCATCGGATGCGCCGCATCGCCGAGCAGCGTCACGCGCCCAAACGTCCAGCGCGCGATCGGATCGCGGTCCACCATCGGATACTCGAACACGCGCGCCGCGCCCCGGATCACGCCCGGCACATCGAGCCATTCGAACGCCCAGCTTTCGAACTGCGGCAGGAAATCATTGAGATCGCCCGCTCTGTTCCAATCTTCGCGCTTCCACTCCCAGCTTTCGGGAAACTCGAGCTCCGCGATCCAATTGATCGTCGCGCGTCCACGGCTCTCAGCCACGCGATCGATCGGGTAGCACACGAACTTCTGCGCCTGGTGCCCGCTCATCACCATCGTGCGCCCGCCGAGGTATGGCGCGCCCTCGGTCACGCCGCGCCACAGGATGCGCCGGTTCCAGCGCGGCGCGCCTTCGCCGGGATAAAACTGCGCGCGCGCCGCCGAGTGAATCCCATCCGCCGCGATAATCAGATCGGCCTCGACGCGCGTCCCATCCACGAAGTGCGCGACCGGCCGCACATCGTTCGCATCGAGCCGCGCCAGCTGCGCGCCCGTGACGATCGCGCCATCGCCCAACCGCTCCAGCACAGCGTCGCGCAAGATCATCTGCAGCGCGCCGCGGTGGATCGAGAATTGCGGCCAGCCATAGCCCGCGAGCTTGCCGCGCGGCTCGCGCCAGATCTCCTGGCCAAACCGGTTCGCGTACATCAGCGCTTCGGTGTGGATCGCCGTATCGGAGAGGGGCGCCTCCAGCCCCAGCTCGATCAGCTCGCGCGCCGCATGCGGCAGCACGTTGATCCCCACGCCCAGCGGCTTCAGCTCGGGCGCGGCCTCATAGACCCGGACATCGGAGAACCCTGCGTCATGCAGGCTGAGCGCGGCGGTAAGCCCCCCAAGGCCCGCCCCGATCACGATCGCCTGCATGCCGTCCGTCCCCTCAACAATTGGTGGGGCGCACCGTTTCACACACGGCCCAAACCGGCAACCGGGCCCGCTAGGCTGTCGCAGGTCCCTGATTTTGGGCGCCTCGCGACCAAATATCGATTGGCGGGTATGGTCCCGCCGGTCCAAAATACCCCCACGGCGTGCGCTGGCCCGCCGCTCTCCTAGATCTGGACCCAAATGACCGCCGCCGACGATCTCCTGAGCCTGACGCCCGATAAGACCGCCAACGCCAAGGATTTCGGCGTGAACGTGGATATGAAGATCCCGGCGTTCTCCAAGCGCACCGAATACGTCCCCGAAGTCGATGAAGCCTACCGCTTCGACCCGGAAACGACGCTCGCCATCCTCGCGGGCTTTGCCCACAACCGCCGCGTGATGGTCCAGGGCTATCACGGCACCGGCAAGTCGACGCATATCGAGCAGGTGGCCGCGCG
>CAZMCA010000092.1:0-13000 GCA_964564595.1 uncultured Caulobacteraceae bacterium | reverse complement strand
CAAGAAAGCGGGCGCGATGAGCGCCGCCCGCAGCGCTTCGAACGCGACGGTGATCGCCCGCAGCGCTTCGAGCGCGACGAGCAGCGCCCGCAGCGCACGTTCCAACAACAGCGTGACGAGCGCCCGCAACGCGCCGACGGCGAGCGCCCGCAGCGCCGCGCGAAGTACACGCCGCAAGGCGAGCGGCCGATGCACGATGGCGGCCACAACGTTGGCCATCATGCGCGCCCCGATCGCTTCGAGCCGCGCCGCGAGCACCCGCGCAACGAACGCGACAATCGCCAGCAAAAGCCGCACGGCGAGCGCGTCGATCACCATCCGCGCGCGCGCCACGATCAAGCCGCCCCGCGCGGCAACCGTCACGGCCTTTGGTCAAATCAGGAGCAACCGCGCGGTGAGCGCCAGCCGGAGCGCAAAGCTGCGCGCCCGGCGAGCCAACGCGGCGCCGCGCGTCCTGGCGCGCAAAAGCCGAACGGCCGCCGTCCTAAGCGGTAGCGCGCGGGGCGCATCGCTCTTTCGTTGACGTCAGGTTCGATTTTTCGCGGCGCGCCACAAACGCGCCGCGAACCGCGCTTATCTCGCCGCCGCCATGCGCAAGGATATGTCCAAAGTCATCGTGGAGCGCCCGCGCCACGACCATGCCGGTAAGCGCTACCGGCCTGGACGCACGCGCGTCGTCACCGACGACGACGGCGAACCTTTGCGCGCGCGCGAGCCCATGCGCCGCGCCGATAAGACCAAGAACCTCAACGAAAATCTCGCGCCGCTGAAGCGCTACCTCAACGCCCAGGTCGGCCGCCCGTGGAATAAGGTCTACGCCGACATCGCCGAGAATCTGCGCCCGTCATCGACGGTGCAGCAGCACGTGCGCGATCACGTCGAAGATTTCGTCGCCATCCGCACGCGCATGAAGGACGGCGTGGTGATGACGGCGTCGGCGCGTTTCGGCTCGGAGCGCCCGCTTACCGAGGATTACCGGCAGCTCTACGTGCATCCGCGCAGCGGGCTTTTGAAGGTCAACCCGCATTGGCGCACGTGGCGCCGCCGCTGGGAGATCGCGCGCGAGGCCGAAGCAAAGGCGCGCGCGCACCGCATGCGCGAGCTGGATGAGTGGACGCAGCTGCATCTGTTGAACGATGGCGCGTGGTGGCTCGTCGAGCTCGCAACCAAGCCCTACAAGCACGACGAGCGCCCCGCTGTCGTCGGTCGTGAAGATACGGACGCGCGGTACATTGACGTGATTTCGCGGGCAAAGCTGAGCGATCTGCCGATCCACGAGCGCTACGGGCGCGACTACGTGCACGCCATCGCCAAGCGCCAGCTCTCGAAAGCCGAAAAGAAGAGCTACGGGCTCGACTAGCGTTTGCTCATTGGCGCGCCGCCGCTGGCGCGTCCGGCGAACCGGTTTCCACGAACCGCTCGAAGCGCTGCACTTGCGTGCCGATCACGCCATCGACGGGTGCGGCGAATGCTTCGAGCGCCGAGAGCGACGCGCCGTTGACGCGCATCGTCACCGTCAGGCGCGATCCGCCTGGCGCCTCGGCGATCGCGAAATTCAGAATGCTCGAAACGGCTTGCTCCTGCAGCGGGCCGAGCGGCGCATCGAGCCGCAACGTCTGGTTCGGCCAGGCGAGAATGACGCGCCCATGCTCGATCTCGTTGCCGCTCCAGCGTTCGCAGAAGCACGCCCCGGCGCGCAGCGGCATCGTCATGTTCGCGGCGTCGCCTGAATAGGTGTGCGAACTTTCCCACCAGCGCCCGATCCGTCCCAGCGCGCGGTAAACTTGCGCCGGCGGCGCGGCGATCTCCGCGACATGCTCGATCACGAAGCCGTCCGCGGCGCGCGCCTTCACCTCCGCGGCGGCCGGAGCGGCAACGACGAGCGCCAAGCAAGCAAACAAGATGGATTTCAACGCGCGCCCTCCGCAGTTGAATGATCATTCAACTGCGTGCGGCCAGCCGTCAAGCGCGCTGCGACGGATCGCTTACGGAGACTTCCCGCAGCCTTCGAGCGTGCGGTCATTGATGCGCACGGTGACGCGCGCGGGAAAATTCTCGCCGCTCATCGCGTCCTGGCACGGCGCGCGGCGGATGGTGACGTTCACCGTGTCTTGCCCGGCGCGCGCTTCATAGACGGTGACGAATTCCTGTGACGTGTTGGGCGTTGGCGTCGCGAAATCGGCGCGGCTCTCGCCGTAATCGTATTGCAGCGTCATCCGGCCGCCATCGTCGATCTCAAGCAGCCATCCCGGCTCTTGGCCGATGGCGCGAAAATCGATGCCAGCGGCGCGCGCATTCGCCCACGCGTCTGTCGACGCCTCAATGGCGGGCGTTGCGGGCGTTGCGGGCGATGCGGCGCTGGTGGCGGGCGGCGCCTCGCTCGCCGTTGGCGCGCAGGCAGTGGCGAATCCGAAGGCGAACAGGGCGGCGATGTTCTTCATCACGTGCTCTCAGGCATGAAAAAAGCGGCCGGCGCTGTGACGCCGGCCGCTTCGTTTCAGATCAGCTTACTGGAACGCGCTGATGTAGACTTCCACGCGGCGGTTGCGCGCGCGGCCGTCCGGCGTCGCGTTGTCGGCGATCGGGCGCGTCTCACCCGCGCCTTGCGCGATCAGGCGCTGGCGGATGACGCCGTTGTTCACCAGCACAGAAGACACCGCCATCGCGCGGCGCTCGGAGAGCTGCTGATTATACGCATCGGCGCCGACGCTATCGGCGTGGCCAACGACATCGACCGTCGTTTGCGGGTAGTTCGAGAGCACGCCGCCCACGTTCGAGAGCGTCGGCACGAACTGGCTCTTCACGTCCGCACGGTCAAAGTCGAACGTGATGTCGGCCGGGAAGGTGAGCAGGATCTGGCTTTGGCTCACGCGCTGCACACCGACATTGGTGTTGGCGAGGCGCTGGCGGAGCGTGGTTTCCTGATCGTCCATGTAGTCGCCGATCGCCGCGCCCGCGAGCGCGCCGATGCCCGCGCCGATCAGCGCGTTGCGGCGGTCATCGCCGCCAGCGAGCGTGCCGGCGGCGGCCCCGCCGATCGCGCCGATGATGGCGCCGGTCGCGGCGCGGTTCGGATCGCGTTCGCCGGTGTAGGGGTCGATGGTGGTGCAGCCGGCCAAAACCAGGAGCGCGCCAACGCCCGCGAGAATTTTCAGATTCATGGACTTCCCTCCGAAGGCGCGCCCCAAGGCCCGGTAAAGGCTTTCCCCGGCAGGCGGCCGAAAGTTCAACGCGATCAACTGTCTACGTTCGCGCCTGAGCGGCGGATGAACGGATTGCGGTCCCACAACGGCCAAAGGGGCCCTTTGGGTCCCGCATGGAACCGGCATTGGGCCGGATATTGAGGCCGTTCAAGGGCGGTTCCTTTAACTCGGGGTAAGCAAAGGCGGTGGCCTGATAGCGCTCGTGAAAAAGGGGGATTCGTCCCGTCCGCGCGGGCCGGCATCGGCGCCAGCGCTTGAGAGCGCCGTTGCGGCGGTCGCGCGCCTGCGCGTGGAGAACGCGCTCACCCGCACGCTGATTTATTTCGCCGCCGCGTTCGTACTCGCGCTCGTGATTGGCCATTGGCTGCCCTTGGCCTGGGCGGTGCTGATGGCCGGGCTGATGGCGGTCGAGAGCAATTGGGCCAAGCGCCTGCTCGCCGCCGCGCACGCGGGGGAGGAGCCCAAGATCGGCGGCTATGCGTCGTGGACCTTCGTCCAGAGCCTCGTCGGGAATGGACTGGCCGTGATCGCGTGGTTCATGGAGCCGCGCCACGGCGACGCGCTCGCGGTTTTCCTGCTGATGGGCGGGGCGGTGAACGCGCTGCTGACGCTGCGCGCGTCGAACCTCCTCTTCCTCTGCGGGGTGTCGGCGACGGCGCTGACGGCCGCTATCGTTCCCGTTGTCGATTTCTTCGTGCGCGGCCAGGGCCGGTTCATGACCGATCTTGCGCCCATGCTCGCGATCGCGCTGATGGCGCTCTACGGCTACGCGATGTGGCGCTCGCTGCGCACCGCTGACGCCGCCAACCGCCGCGCGCTCGATGCGGCGTCACGGATTCAGGAATCTTCGCGGCAGGCCGTTGAGGCGCGGGCTGATTTCGTCGGCATCATGCGTCACGAAGTGCGCACGCCGATGACGGCGCTCACTGGCTCTGCCGAAGTGTTGCGCCGGCTTTCGTTGCCGCCCGAAGCGCGCGTGCAGGTCGATGCGCTGATCGAAGCGAGCGAAGTGCTCGCCGCGGTGCTGGACGATCTCGTCGATCTCGACGCGATCGAAAGCGGGCGCCTCGCGATCCAAAAGCGGCCGACCGATCCGCGCAATCTGGTGAAGAGCGTCGTCAATGCGTTCCGCCCGCAAGCGGAAGACAAGGGCCTCGAGCTGTTCTTCGACATCGCCGAGAATGCGCCCAAGGAAGTGCTGATCGATCCCGTGCGGGTGCGGCAGATCCTGTTCAACCTCACGTCCAACGCGGTGAAGTTTACACAGAGCGGGGGCGTGCGCGTGCGCCTGCAGGCCGCGCCCAGCGAAAAGCCCGGCCACGTGCGTCTTGGTGTTGCTGTGGCCGACACCGGCGTTGGCATGAGCCGCGCCGATCTTGCGCTCCATCTTGGCGAACGGCGCGCGGCGAACGGCAAGCGCACGGGGCTTGGCCTTGCGATCAGCGCCAAGCTCGCGCGCCTCATGGGCGCCAAGCTCGCGGCGAAATCGACACCGGGCCAAGGCTCGATGTTCTCATTGGTGATCGAAGCGGAAATCGCGCGCGCCGCCGAGCGCAGCGTGCGCGAAGCGGTGCGCTATCTCGTCGTCACGCATAGCTCGCAGGAGCGCCGTCTAATCGCTGCCGCGCTCGATCAGACCAATGCGCAGTTCGAAATGGCCGAGTCGAGCGCCCGCGCGCTCGAGATGCTGCATGAGGCGCGCTACGATCTCGTCATCGCCGATCAGCGCTTGCCGGAGCTCGACGCGATCGACATCGCCGGCATGCTGCGCACGGGCGGGCCGAATGCGGGAACGCCGCTTCTCGCGCTGGTCGAGAACGAAGGCGATGCGGCCATGGCGCGCGAATGCGGTTGCGATGGCGCGGTGCTGCTGCCGCTCACGCCCACCGCGCTCCTCGATGAATGCGCGCGCGTGCTTGGCGGCGCGCCTTCGGGCGCGACGCGCGCGGCCTAAGCCTTCACGCTGCGCACACGATCGAGCCAGAAGCCGAGTGCGGCGAACACGACGTACGCGCCAAGCGCGGAAGCTGCCGCGCTTTTGATGTTGCTCTGCTCCGGCCCAAGCTTTTCGAACGCGAGCACGGCCATCATCAGCCCTGCGACGAGCCACGGCGCAAACCGCCCCGCCGCGCCGTTTGGGCGCGTCGATCGCAGATAGATCACGAAGCACAGCGCAAAGAGCCCAATCTCCGCAAGCGCCCAGAGCGGAGGATTGTCCCACAGCGCAAAGCCGAAGCGCTCGGCGCCGCCTGGATAGAGCGCAAGATCGGGCGCGTGGACGATGAGATCGAGCACCCAGTGCGAAAACACCAAGGCGCCAATCGCGATCGCCGCGGGCAGGCCGCTCTTGCGATCGAGCAGCGCATAGACGATCGCTGCGATCACGCTCCACGCAAGCGCCGCGACGAGAGAGTGCGTCCACGGCATGTCGTAGAGTTCAAGATCGCTGAGCGCGAGATAGCCGGGCGTGATCCGCGCGTGTTCTACGCCAGTGAGGATGAAGCCGGCCCACGCGAAGTCAACGAGTTGAACCGCCACGAACGCCGCGCCGAGCGATGGCGGGCGCTTCAGCGCCTTGGCGGCGAACGCCGGTGCGTAATGGCCAGCAAACATGAACCCCTCCCGTTTTTCTTGACGCTGCGCGCCGAGCGGGAAAAGCGCAAGTTTATCTGAGGAAGCGCGCTAGGCGCGCCGAGAGCGCGGCGGCGTCTTTGGTTTCGCATTCCCAGATGACAAGCGTGCGCCAGCCGCCGGCACGGAGCGCCTCCAGTGTGCGCGCATCGCGCGCGACGTTTCGGGCGATCTTCGCGCGCCAGTAGTCGGCGTTGTCCTTCGGCGCGCGCGCGCCGCGCTTGCAATCATGGCCGTGCCAGAAGCAGCCGTGCACGAAGATCGCGGCGCGGCGGCCAGGAAAGGTAAGGTCCGGTTTGCCCGGCAGGCCCCAACCGCCCAGCCGATAGCCCGCGCCGAGCGCACGCGCGGCGGCGCGCACGCGCAATTCCGGCGCCGTGTTCGTGCTTTTCACAGCGCGCATCACGGCGGAGCGTTTGGTTTCGTCGAAGACGTCGGCGCGCGCCATCGCGCGAGTATACGCTAGGCGGCTTCTCTCGCGCGCATTCCAGCGAGCGGCGCGAGCAGGTGAACGCTGAGATATTTCACCGCGCTGACGCACACGCCGTCGCCAAACAGATGCAGCGCGTCCGTCGTCGTGCGCGGAAGCGGGTAAGCGTCGGACACGCCCATCAGGCGCGCGGCTTCGCGCGGGCTGATGAGCCGCGAGCGCACGATGCCGCGATCGATCACAAGCAATGTCTGCCGGCTCGAGCCGCCCGCGGGCGTGCGCAAGCAGCCAGCCAGGCCATCGAAGCGCGCTTCGGCGCGCTGCACGCGCTTGCCATCTTCAACGCGAATGCGCCGGAACAGCGCGCCGACGGTGGTCGCGCCGGATTTTTTGAGCGTCAGCACGCGCGCGCGCTGAGCTGGGCTCATCATGCCCAGAAGCCGGTTGGTCTTTTCCTGATCGTCCCAGTTTTCGGTGCGATCCAGAATGTCGGCGAGCGTCGCGTTGCGCGCGGCTGGCGTGGGCAAGCGCCACCAGAGCCACTTTGCGCGCGCATCGTCCGGCAGCGCGCCAACGGCGTTGGCCAGCGCGGCTGAGTGAAACGGCAGCGACGGCGATGGCGCAATGAGATCGGAAAGGATGGGCGCGCGCGTCGCGACGATGAACACACGCGCGCGCGATTGCGGCGTGAAATGCGCCGCGTCGATCTCCAGCGCGCCGACGCGGTAGCCGCCAGAGGCAAGCGCGGTCACGATCGCGGCGAAGTCGGCGCCGCCATGCGAGGTCAGCAAGCCCGTGACGTTTTCGAGCGCGAGCGTTTCAGGCGCGCGGTCCTCCGCGGCGAGCGCTTCGATCAGGCGCCAGAAGCCCCAGAATGTTCCGGAGCGCGGCGCGGCAAGCCCGCCGCGCGCGCCGGCGAGCGAAAGGTCCTGGCAGGGGAAGGAGGCCCAGGCGAGCGCGGCGCTGCCCGGCAGGTCCGCGGCATTCAGCGACCACACATCGCCGAGGCGGAAGAGGTTATCCCCATGCGCCGCCGCGTAGGCGCGGGCCTTGGCGGCGTCGATATCGTTGGCGAACGCGCACGCAAAGGCTGGCTCCAGGCCCAAACGGGCCAGGCCGCCGCCAGCGAAAAACTCATAAAATGCGGCGCCGGAATCACGGTGCATGGGCGTATAGTAGTGCAAGGCCAGGGTGTTGGCGCGTCCGCGCCGTGCAAAACTGGCCCGGGGGCTGGGGTGGAGTTGAGATGAGTCCGGCGCGCTGGACCAAGGCTGGAGCCATTGCGGCGGCGCTCGCGCTCGCCGTGCTCGCGCCTGCCTGCAACCGCCAGCAAGCCGAAGCGCCGCCCGCGGCCGAAGAGGGGCAGGACGTCGAGGCGCTCGAAGCCGCCGCCGCGGCCGAACAACTCGCCGCGCTTGGCGGGCCGGCCAACGCCGATCAGCGCGTGCTCTATGAAGGTGAGTTCCAGGCCTCCGGCGCGCTTGGCGATGTCGCCGCCGGCGAAGGCGCCTGGGAGCTTCAGTTGCTGGGCGACTACGCTTCGTTCGTTCGCCCCGGTCTCGGGCAGGACGGCGGCATTCCGGAAGACCGCCAATATCGCGAGCGCGGCATGCATGTCGTCGCCGGCCCGCTCACGATCACGATCAAGGCCGAAGCCTGCACGCTGCCGAACAACGTCACCACGCAATACAGCGCGCACGTGCTGTTCGAGGGCGTGGCGTATCAGGGCTGCGCGCAGCGCGGGATTGGCGCTGGCCCGCGCGCGAGCTGGGCCTCGGTGGTTGGCGAAATGCTTCCGGCGATCGATGCGTGCCTGGCGCGCGTCACCGCGCCGCCCGCGCGCGTGACCATCGCAAGCGCACTCGACGACGCGATCATCTCCGTTCGCTTGCGGGAAAACGATGGCGGGCGCGCAGAGTGCCTCGTCACGTCGGATGGGCGCCAAATCAGCGCGTTCGAGCCGGTGAGCGATCTCGATCGCCGCAGCGGCGAAGGCGACCCGGAGTTCGTGCGCGCGCCCGGCCCGCCGCCGCGCACGCAGCCGTGCCGGAGTGTCGAAGCGGTCGATGGCGCCGATGGGGCGCGTCTCGGCTGGCTTGTGCGCCGCAGCTGTTAGCCGCCGGCGAGGAACACGAAGAAGCTGGTGAGCAATTGGCCGAGCTCGACGAGGGCCGCCCAGCCGATCCGCACGCCCGCATATGCGATCCCAACAGAGAGCGCCGCCGCCGGCACGCTGAGCAACATCAGGATTCCGTCACGCTGCAAGAGCGCGAGCGCCATCATCGCCAGCGTCATCGCGGGCGGCCAGTTCCCGAACGGGATCGGCAGCACCAGCACGAACGCCATCACCAACACTTGGAACCCGAACAGGAAACTGAACGGCGCTTGCGTGAGAAAAGAGAGCCGCGGCCGGATCAGTTTCTCGATGCGCTTCAGGTAGGGGTTCGCCACCTGGATGGCGCGTTGCAGCCCTTCGCGGGAGAAGGACCACGCCCGCACCCGGCGCGGCAGCCAGAGCTTGCGCCCGCCCAACATCATCTGAACGCCGGGCGCGACCAGCAGCAGCCCGAAGATCGTGGAGATGCCCGGCACGTTCGGGATGCACATCGGTAGCGCGAGGATCAGCAGCAGCAGCCCGATCGCGCGGCCCTCAAGCCGGTCGATCAGCTCATCGACCGTGACCTTTTCGTTTGGAAACGCGTCGTGCAGTTCCGCGAGCAGCGCCGATGCGTTCGGCGCATGCTTCGAGACTTTCGGGAGAGCGCCTGAATCCATCGTGACAGCCTACGGCTAAGTGGGGGCGCCGGTTTCTGCACGCCAGCGTGAGGGACAAAAAAGACGGGGATGTGTGTCCTTTCTGTTGTGATGTGTCGCACACACGCCGCGTTTAGGGCTCGTCAACCGACATGGCCGATGTGGGACGCATGTGGCGTGCGCTCCTCTTGGGCGGCCTGCTCGCGCTGACGGCCAGTTGCGACAGCGGGCCGCCGCGCGCGCTTCACGGCCTGTGGAGCGCGGGCCCGGCCGCGTGCGCGGCGGGCGTCGGCCTCGAATTCGGCGAAGACGCGATCGCGGCGGTCTATGGCTCCGAACGCGAAGCGCTGTTCGTGCGTCCGCGCTATCGCGAATCCCACACCGCGACGGGCATGCGCGTGTCGATCGACTACGAGCTGCCGCAAGGGCGCGGCATGGAAGGGCGTCTCGTGTTGCAGCGGGGCGACGATGGCTGGCTGCGGCCTGTATCGCATCTGATGCGCAACAAACTTACCGGCGCTGTGCGCGCGCCGATTGGCGAAGACCGCACCGCGTTGGCGCTCACGGTGCGCCCGTGCGCGCCAGACGCTTGGCTCGCCGGGCTGCGCGGCCGGGGCGCCTAGCGCAAAAAAACGCCCGCTCCTGGGGAGCGGGCGGCCGAGGTGGGTTGAGAGATCGGACCCCGGCGGGCAGGCCGGGGAAAATCTGTTAGTTCGGCGCGTTCGACGCGTTCAGCGTCTGGGCCGGTGCAGCGGCTTCGTTGCAGGCCGAGAGGCGCTCAGCGGAGATCGGCGCGGTCGCCGAGCCGTAGGCGCGCAGTTCGCCGACTTCGCCGGCCACGATGCGGCAGCCTTGGATCGAGGCGGCGCCGTCAATGCGGGCGGTGCAGCTGTCGCCAACGCAGGTCCAAAGCGCGCCGTCGGCGACGATCTGAACGCGCTCAGCCACCGGCTGGCTCAGTTGGGCGACGAAATCGCGCGGGCGGGCGAAAGCGGGGGTGGCGAACGCGGTCGTGAGAACCACGGCCGAGAGCGTCGTGGCGAGAATGGTGCGGATCATGGCGATTTTCCCGGGAGACGTGACGGGAACGGTCACATCGTCTTTGTGCCCGGGCGGCTGATCGCTGACAAGAGAAAAATGAACGCAAACGAAAATATTCAATGCCTGACGTTCACGTAAGGTAATGTAGCGATCGCTTCATTTTGGCCTTGCGAGTGCCGAAACCGCCCCGGCGTTGGACAAGCCCGCGCGGGCCGGTAGAAGCGCGCCATGCCGCCCCGTACCGAACAAGCTTCCGAGCACCGCACTCTGGCCGTCCTGGTCGATAACGAGCCGGGGGTGCTGGCGCGGGTCGTCGGTCTGTTCTCCGCGCGCGGCTACAACATCGAGAGCCTGACCGTCGCTGAGACGGACAAGACCCAGCACGCCTCGCGGATCACGATTGTGACGTCCGGCCAGCCGATCATCCTCGATCAGATCAAAGCGCAGCTCGAACGCATCGTCTCTGTGCGCCAAGTGATCGACGTGACGCTCGATCCGGCAGGCGTTGAGCGGGAACTCGCGCTCGTGAAGGTGCGCTCGAAGGGCGCTGAACGGATCGAGGCGCTGCGGCTCTCGGAAATTTTCCGCGCCAAGGTGATCGATACGACGCTCGAGAGCTTCATTTTCGAGATCACGGGCGCGAGCGGGAAGATCGATGGCTTCGTCGAGCTGATGAAGCCGCTTGGGCTTGTGGAAGTCAGCCGCACCGGTGTGCTTTCGATCCATCGCGGCCCGGAAACGAACTGATAGAGTGCCCGTCAAACATGTAGGGGGAGTGTGCCGATGCGGCGTTTGCTGACGGCGGTTGTGGTCGTTTGTGCGTTGGCAGCGCCCGCGCTCGCGCAAAATCTCACGCTGCGCGCACCCGATTGGGCGACGCGCCTGGTCGCCGCCGATCTGTTGCCGACGACGGGCGGGCGCCCCGTGCTCGCGGCCGAAGGCGTCGATCTCTCCGTGCGCGTAACGATCGCGCCGTATCAAGGCGGCGTTGCGCGCGTGGTGCGTTACGATTCAGGGCCGGACACGAACCGGCTCGCGGTGCGCCGCTTTACCGGCCATCCGACGACCGGCTGGTGGCTCTGGGGGCCGGACACGCCGGTCGTCAGCACGCCGCCGGCAGCAACGCGCGCCGAGATCGATCGGCTTGCGCGCTCTGCGCTCACAGCGGCCGCGATCGGCTCTGACGGTAACGCAAATTGCCCGAGCGGGGAGCGGGTCTACGTCGAGATCTACGCCGATCGCCGTAGCGCCAGCGCCACGCGCACTTGCCTTGGCGCCGATGCGATTGGCGCGCTGGCGCGGCGCATGTCCGATCTTGGCGGTTCGCGCACCGAAGAAGAGCTCGCCGCCGCCGCGCGACGCGAATTGATGGAGGCCGATCGCGCCTTCAACGCGCTCGCGCAAGCAGAAGGCGTGCGCGCTGCGTTCACGCGCTACGCCGCATCGAACGGCATGTTGTTGCGCGCGGGCCAGGCGCCAGCGCGCGGCGCCGCGGCGATCGCAAACGAATTCCCGGAAGGCGCGCGCCTCGTCTGGGCGCCGGAAGACGCGCAAGTCTCGACGCGCGGCGACATGGGCTGGACCTGGGGCCGCGCGACCTACACCGGCGCTGACGGCGCCAGCGCGCCGACGCAATACATCACCGTGTGGACGCGCGATTTCGAAGGCGAATGGCGCTTCGTCGCGGATGTTGGGATCGCTGGGTGGCGCTAGCAGATGAACCCTCTCCCCCTCAAGGGCGAGAGGGACGCTAAACGATTAGAAAGCTGTTTGGCGGGAGCGTCGCTGCACCATCTGCGATAGCTGCGCCGCCGGAGGCCAGCAGCGACTGCTTGTTCAGCGCCGCGTGCGCGAAGCGCGCGTTGTTGCCGCCGAGATTGAACACACAGAGCACGGTTTCGCTTGCGGCTGTGCGCGTGAACGCAAGCACGCCTTCTGGCGCCTCAACCGCCGCCCAGCTTCCGCTGTTGAGCGCAGGGTGCGCTTTGCGCAGCGCGATCAGATCGCGCGTGAACGCGAACATCGATCCCGCATCGCGCTCCTGCACATTGGCTGCGAGCACGCGGTGGCGCGGATCGAGCGGGAGCCACGCATCTGGCGCGCTGGTGAAGCCGGCCATGTTGGCGTTCGCGTCCCACGGCATGGGCGTGCGTGCGCCGTCGCGGCCGAGATTGTTGGGATAGAACGCGATCGCTTCGGGGTCCTGCAGGCGGTCATAAGGCACGTCCGCTTGCGGCAGGCCAAGTTCGTCGCCCTGGTAGAGATAAACGCCGCCGCGCAGGCATAGAAGCAGCGCCATCAGCATGCGCGTGCGCGCGGGGTCGCCGCCCGCCATGCGCGTGGCGTAGCGCGGCACGTCGTGGTTCGAGAGGCTCCATGCGGGCGCGCCAGGGTGATCGTTCCAGCCGGAAAGCGCATCGATAAAGAGCGAAGGCGCTGCGTCGATCGCGTTGAGCAACACGAAGCTGTACGCACTGTGCAGGCGCGTTGGACCATCCGTGTACTCTTTCTGCCGCGCGAGCGGGTCGTCGTCGAAAATCTCGCCGAGCAGGTAGCGGTCTTTGTAGCTATCGGTCAGCGCGCGCAGGCGCGCGACGAATGTGAGCGTGTCGGGCTGCGAGTAGGCGTATTTCTGCCATTGGAAGAGGTTCGGCTTGTGCGGCGTCTTGTTGTGCGGGCGCGGCGGGTTATCGCGCAATGCAAGGTCCTGGCAGCAGAAGTTCACGACATCGAGCCGGAAGCCATCGACGCCGCGATCGAGCCAGAATTTCGCGGCGCCGAGCAGTGCATCCGCGACCTCTGGGTTGCGCACGTTGAGATCGGGCTGCGAGCTCAGAAAGTTGTGCAGGTAATATTGCCGCCGCCGCGCGTCCCACGTCCAGGATGGGCCACCGAACATCGCCTGCCAATTGTTCGGCGGGGAACCATCGGGTTTTGCGTC
>CAZMCA010000091.1:0-13370 GCA_964564595.1 uncultured Caulobacteraceae bacterium | reverse complement strand
CGCCGAAGATCATCCGCTTGCCGTCGAACGGCATTTCGGCGTTCTGCATGGACGCATCGCTCTGCATGGCCTCCATCGCTTTGTTGCGCACGTCTTTGGACGGCCACTCGACCCAGCTGAACACCACGGTCTCGTTGGCCTCGGCCTTCACGGCGCGGCGAAAGTCCGTGACCTTGCCTTCAGGCACGTCATCGCCCCAGCATTCGACGACGCGCGTTGCGCCCATCTTCTTGAAGTAGCTGTCCATCTCGCGCGCATGCGCGAGGAACGCTTCGCGGCCATTTGCGGGAACCGCAGCGACAAATCCATCGACGTAGGCCATTGAGGAATCTCCGTTTGAATGGGTCGAACCTCGCGGAACAATGTCCTGTTCCGGGTTAGACGGCGCGCGAGTCAGCGGCGTCGTAGGCGGTAAATTCGCGCGCGATCAAGCCGTGCGCCTGCGCCGCCGCGCGCCACGGCGCGATATGTTCGGCCTGCAGATGCGCTTCGAGCGACGCCGCGTCTGGCCAAAGCTCGGAAAACCGAATGAGGCCAGGATCGAACGGATCTTCGGCGACATCGTAAGCAAGGCACCTGTCTCGCGCGCGCGTCGTTTCGACGAGCGCACGCAGGTGCGGCAGTAGGGAGGCGATCGCCGCCGGCGGAAATCTCAACGTTCCGATCACGACGACTTTTGACATCGCTTTCTCCCCGCTAGGCGCCGCCGCAACTATGCTGGGAATCCGGCGCCGTCCACGTCTCGTTGGTGCGCAGATTCGTGCTGGTGTAGACGCGCCCGCGATCGTCGCCGGGTGGGCAATTCTCGGGCACGCTAACCAGACAAACGCGCACGCGATCGCCGGCCTGGGAGTTATCGATGCCCGCCACGCGCGCATAGTCGATCTGCGACAGGCCGGATTCGTAGGTGATCGCGCTGCCGCTGTCCGGCACGCCTTCAAGACGCGGACCGACGGATACAACGGTCGTTTCGAAGCAAT
Organism: uncultured Caulobacteraceae bacterium; assembly: GCA_964564595.1. Taxonomy (GTDB): domain Bacteria; phylum Pseudomonadota; class Alphaproteobacteria; order Caulobacterales; family Aquidulcibacteraceae; genus JBEVOS01. The sequence goes on along the minus strand of CAZMCA010000091.1, from coordinate 12,390 downwards.
CGCCGACATCGCCGAGGCTCGCGGCTTCGTTTGGCGCCGGCGGAGGGGCTTCCGCCGCTGGCGAACAGCTTGCGAGGATCAGGCCAAACACGGCCGCCGCTAGCGCTCGATAGGGCATTCGAACCTCCGCTAGCCGCGATAGCGGCGGTTGAGTTTGCGCATGCCGCCGATCCAGCGGTTATAGTCGCCGGTCTTGTTGCGCATGTATTGCAGCACTTCCGGGTGCGGCAGGATGAGGAAATCCTCGGCGCGGATGGCCTTCACGCATTCCTCTGCGACGACGTCCGGCTCCATCATACCGTCGATGCTGGCGACGCCGTCTGGATTGCCGGCGGTCATCGCGGTGCGCACGGCCTGCGGGCAAAGCACCGAGACCTTGATGCCCTGATCGCCATGCGTGATCGCCAGCCATTCGGCGAGGCCGACGGCTGCGTGCTTCGTCACGGCGTAGGGCGCAGAACCGATCTGCGACAACAGCCCCGCGGCGGAGGAGGTGCTTACGAGATAGCCGCCGCCGCGCGCGGCCATCAGCGGCACGAGATGACGCGCGGCCCAGATGTGGGACATCACGTTGATCTCCCAGATGCGCTGCCAATCGGCGTTCGAGGCTTCCGCGCCGCCGCCGATGCCGATGCCGGCGTTGGAGAAGAAGAGATCGATCGGGCCGTGATCTTTCTCGACCGTGTCGATCAGGCGCTTGATGTCGTCTTCCTTGGACACATCCGTTTCAAACGCGACGCCGCCGACGTCCTTGGCGGTCGCGCGCGCGCCTTCGCCGTTCCGGTCCGCGCAGACGACAAGTTTGGCGCCTTCCGCCTTGAAGCGCACCGCGAGCGCCTTGCCGATGCCGCTCGCGGCGCCGGTGATGACGGTGATCTTGTCCTTTAGCTCCATGAGCGCGCGTCTCCCTTGTTGGGGCAGACCTAAGCGCGCGGCGGGCGCGGCGGCAAGCTTTGCGCGCTAGTCGCGCCGGCGGTCCATGACCTCTTTGAGCTTGGTCAGAAACGGCAGCGCGGCGGCGAACTCCGACGCTTTGATCTCGCTGAGAAGGCTGACGATCTCCGGCGCCATCGCGGCGAGCGCGCGGTCCCGCGCGGCGCGCCCTGCACGGGTGATGCGCACGATCTTGGCGCGACCGTCCGCCGGATCAGGCTCGACGGTGACGTATTTCTTCGCTTCGAGGCGCTGCAGCGTGTTCGTCATCGCGCCTTTGGTGACCTGGAAGGCGTTGGCGAGCGAGAGCGGGCTTTGGCCTTCGAGATCGCGGATCACGAAATGGTGCAGCACCGAAAATCCCGCGAGCGACAGCCCATCTTCCAGCACGCGCTGCAACGCGGTGTTGTTGAGCTGGGCGATCACGCCGATCTGAGTCATCGCACGCATGACGATTGCGCCAGCTTCTTCACGCGTCATGCACGCACATGCTCCGCAAGGCCGCGGCGCGGGGCGGGCGGCGGCGTCTCTGTTGGGTAGCCGACGCGCACGAACATCTGCAAGGTCGCGCCGCTTGTGTTGGTGACGCGCGTCATTTCGTCTTTGAGGCCGGCCATCTCGGGGTATTCCTGCAGCGCCTGGCTCCAGGGATGGATGGCGAGCCCCAGTTCCGTCGCTTTCAGATTGACGCGCGCATAGGCGCGGCCTGCGGCGATCTGCGCGGCGCGCGTGTTTTCCGCAGTCGTGATCCAGAAGAACGCGGGCGCGTCCTCCGCGAGCGGGCGCCAGGCGTCAATGCTGGGCTTGGTGAAAGGATGGTCGGGGTTCGCGAGCATATCGAACGTCACGAGATTGAGCGCAGCGGCAGCTTCGACGAACGCGCCAGTGACGGCAATTCCGTCGCGATGGCGCGCGATTTGTTCACGCCCGACACGCAGAAGGCGCGCGGTTTCGTGGTGCGCGTGCGGCGTGTGCGCTTCACGGTCGAATGCGCGCCACGCGAGATCACCGAGCGCTGTCGTTGTCTCGCCGCCGCTGGCGTAGCTGTAGGCGAGGCCCGGCGCCGCGCCGCCCGCTTCCATGAGGCGCGCCATGTCTTCTGGCGAGACGGCGCGCGCCTGATAGGCGAGGCGATTGGTGCGGCGTGTGAGGATGTGCGCGAAGAGCGGATCGGCCGCGCCGCCCTCGCTAAAGCGCACATGCGCGAACGGCCGCGCATCGAGCGTGGGGTGCGGCTCGCCGCCTGGGAACGGCGTCACGTCAGCCCTGAAGCCGCGTTCGGCGGCGGCGAGCGCGAGCAGTTCCAGGAATGCGCCACAGCCGATTGTGATCTGGCGATTGAACGGATCGGTTTCGGGCAACAGCCGCTCGGTATCGGGCGAGAGCAGGATTTCGTTTTCGCCCACGAGATCCACGAGCCAGGGCTGCCGGTTGTGCGGGTTGGGGGCGAGGATCGCGTGCGCGAGTGCGTAACGCCGCGGATCGGCCTCGCCCGCACCGGGATGGCGCCACGCCGCGATCGGGTCAGGCAGGTTGCCGGGCGCGCAGCCGGCCGGGAGCGTGGAAGCAGCGAGGAGCGCGAGGACGTGGCGGCGGTTCATGGCGGCCTCTTATGGTTGACCGTCAAACTAATAGTTCAAAGCTAAACTAGAAGTCAAGCGCAGCCGTTGGCTCTGCCGCTAAAGAGATTTGATTGCTGCACGCGCGAGGGCGTCAGCGCGTTCGTTCATCACGTCGCCGGCGTGACCGCGTACCCACTTCCATTCGATGTGATGGCGCGCGGCCGCGGTCTCGAGCTTCTGCCAGAGATCAGCGTTGGCGACGGGCTTGCCGTCCGCCGTTTTCCAGCCGCGCTTTTTCCAATTGTGGATCCAGGTCGTGATGCCGTTCTTTACATATTGGCTGTCGGTGTGGAGCCGGACGCGCGAGGGGCCCTTGAGCACGCAGAGCGCTTCGATTGCGGCCATCAGTTCCATGCGGTTGTTGGTGGTCGCTTGCTCGCCGCCGGAAATGTCCTTCTCCGCGTCGCCATATTTCAGCACCGCGCCCCAACCGCCGGGGCCGGGATTCCCGCTGCACGCGCCGTCCGTCCAGATGTCCACTGTGCTCATGGTTGTTGAGGCCCAATAAACCGGATCGCCCAAGCGGCAAGAGCCGTCGTCGCACCTCCCACGATTCCTCCCGGAGCGTAGAGTCCAATGTCGTGGATGAGATCAATTGCTGGGGTGCCGGGGCCTGCGGTCACAAGGCCAACGAAAACGATGACGAGCGAGCCGAGAAACCCGCCGCCACCGACGTAGAGTAACCCATTTTGCACGTGAACCATCTGAGCAATGGCATGGAACGCCAGTCCGAGCGTCGTCGTGCAGGTGTAGATCACGGCTGCATCGCGGGCAAAGCTGCCGGCTACTTGAGCGAAAAACCAAGCCATTGGTGAGTGGCCAGTTCGCAGCGCATCAAAAGCGGCGAATGCCCCACTCAGGGCCGACGTTGCGAGTGCGCCGACTAGCGGAGCTACCAAGAGAGCGAGGAGAAGCCGGTTCACCGACTAGCCGCCGTAATCCTTGATGGTGTTCGCCGTGCGATGGAACGCCAGCTTTGCGGCGTATTCGAGCGGGTCTTTGGGGCGGACGAGCGCGCCGGGGGGCGTGTCGGCCCAATCGGCGAGTCGCGTTGAGAAGAAGCGCAGCGCCGCGCCACGTGCGAGCGTCGGGAAGGCGGCGCGTTCTTCGAGCGTGAGCGGGCGCACGCGTTCGTAGGCCGCGATCATCGCTTCGCCGCGGTCGATGTCGAAGCGGTGCTTCTCATCGAAGCACCACGCGTTGAGGCAGACCGCGAGGTCGTAGGCGAGAAAATCCGTGCAGGCGAAGTAGAAGTCGATCGCGCCCGATAGCTCGTTGCCGGTGAAGAGCGTGTTGTCAGGGAAGAGATCGGCGTGGATCACCCCGCGCGGCAGATCGCTTGGCCAGTTCGCAACGGCGGCGAGATCGCCTTCAACCAGCGCCGCGAGGCCGGGCTGAAGATAGTCGGCGAGCGCCGTGCGCGGCGCGATCATCGCGCGCCACGAGTCAGGCCCGAGCCCATTGGCGCGGGTTTCTTCCAAGCCCTGCAGCGCTTCGTGTAGCTTTGCGAGCGCGCCGCCGATGGCGCGGCAATGTGCGAGAGTCGGCGTCTTCGGCGAAACGCCCGCGAGCCACGTGATGATGCAAGCGGGCTTGCCGTGCGTGTGCGCGAGAAAGCCGCCGTCTTTGGTGTGCAGCGGCAGGGGCGCTGGAAAATTGCGCTCGGCGCAGCGCTCCATCACGCGCATGAAGAACGGCAGCTCACTCTCGACGAAGCGGCGCTCGAAGATCGTGAGGATGAAGCGGCCGCGCTCGGTTTCCAGAAGGAAGTTCGAATTCGACACGCCCTCCGCGATCCCCTTGAACGCGATCGGCGCGCCAAGACCATACTCGGCGAGCAGCGCGGCGAGTTCCGCGTCGGTGAGGTCGGTATAGACGGCCATCAGACTTCGCTGAGCACGCGCGGCAGTTTGAACGTCACGTCCTCGCGGGTGACGACGATCTCTTCCAGTATCACGTCGTAACGCGCGCGAAGTGCAGCGAGCAGGCCTTGGATCAAATCCTCCGGCGCGCTGGCGCCAGCCGTTAAGCCGACGATGCGCACACCGTCGAGCCACGCCCAATCGAGATCGTCGGCAGAGCCGATGAGGCGCGCGTCTTTCGCACCTGCGCGTTTTGCGACTTCGGCGAGCCGCACGGAGTTCGACGAATTGGGCGCGCCGATCACCAGCACCAAATCCGCTTTCGCCATTTCCTTCACGGCGTCTTGGCGGTTGGTCGTCGCGTAGCAGATGTCTTCCTTGTGCGGCGCGGCGATGCCGGGAAAACGCCGCTGCAGGATGCCGACGATCTCTGCCGTGTCATCGACTGAGAGCGTCGTCTGCGTCACGAACGCAAGCTTCGACGGATCGCGTGGCGTGAAGCGTTCAGCATCTTCTGCGTCTTCAACCAAGGCGATCGCGCCGGCGGGAAGCTGGCCCATTGTGCCGATCACTTCGGGATGGCCCGCGTGGCCGATCAACACGATCTCACGGCCAGCGTTGTGCAGGCGCTCGGCCTCGACATGCACTTTCGAGACGAGCGGGCAGGTCGCGTCGACGTAGATCATGTTCCGCGAACGCGCGTCGGCAGGCACCGATTTGGGAACGCCGTGCGCTGAGAAGATCACCGGGCGATCGGCCGGGCACTCGTCCAGTTCCTCAACGAACACGGCGCCGAGCGCCTCCCAGCGCTCGACCACATGCCGGTTGTGGACAATTTCGTGCCGCACATAGACCGGCGCGCCCCACTTCCGGAGCGCCCCCTCCACGATCTGGATCGCCCGGTCGACGCCCGCGCAGAACCCGCGGGGGGTGGCCAGGAGCACAGTGAGGGGCGGCTTAGACGCGGGCGGCATTGGGAAAAATCTCGGGCCACTGTGGGCCATCGGGGGCAACGGTTGCGAGCCCTTGGGCTCGTCTCCGGCACGTGCTACCAGCCTTCGCGCCGCGCCCCAAGCGCGCGCGTCTTACTGATGTGGGGTTCTGGATGCCGGCCAAAAAGGTGCTCGCTGCGGTGGTGACGGGGCTGGCGTTGAGCCTGTTGTCGGCCTGCGGCGGCGGCGGGACTAACACCATCGAGCTCGATCCGGAGGGCGTGAACCGCCCGGTCGAGGATCGCCGCAACGATGCGCCCAACTGGCTTGAGCGGATGATGGGCGCGGATCCCCGCGCCAATGCCGGCCCGTGCCCGCTGATGGGCGTACTTTATGACAATTCCCGCCTGGTCGAATTCGCCGAGCCGGGGCGCGAGCGTTACGCCAACATCGCCTTCACGGGCGAAGTGTCTGGCGTGCGTGGCCTGTGCCGCTACGTGGACGCCGATCCGATCACGATGGCGCTCGAGATCGACATGGCGTTTGGCCGCGGCCCAGCCGCGACCGCGCAAGAACGCACCTATCGCTATTGGGTGGCGGTGACGCGCCGGGGCGTCGCGCCGATCGAGAAGAGCTATTTCGACGTCAACGTGCGCTTCGAGAACGGCCGCAATGTCGTGACGCGCCAGGAGCGCATCCAGCACATCGTCATCCCGCGCGCCACGCCCGAGACCTCCGGCGAGAACTTCGAAATCCTCGTTGGCCTCGAACTGACGCCCGAACAGCTTCAGTTCAACCGGGACGGTAAGCGCTTCCGGGTGAATTCGCCGTCGAACACGGCGGAAAACTAGGGTCCGCCTCTGGCGCGTTGCTTGACGCGGGCGCCGGAAGCGGCGAACGCACCGCGCCATGACTGTAGTACATGATCTCGCCGACGCGCTGAGCGAAACCGCCGGGGCGGCGTTCGCATCGATTGGGCTCGATCCGGCGCTTGGGGCCGTGCGCCGCTCGGATCGGCCCGAGCTTGCGGATTTTCAGTGCAATGGCGCGATGGCCGGCGCGAAGGCCGCGGGTAAGAAGCCGCAAGAGATCGCGCAGGCGGTGATCGATGCGTGGCGCGGGGAGGGCGCGGCGCTCTCGATCGCGGGGCCGGGCTTCATCAACATCAAGCTGACGGATGATGCTGTTGCGGCGCGTGCGCGGGTCATCGCTGGCGATGCGCGCGCGGGCGCTTCGCTGGTCGCTGCGCCCCGGCGCGTGGTTGTCGATTACGGCGGGCCGAACGTCGCCAAAGGCATGCATGTCGGGCACCTGCGCGCCTCGATCATCGGCGAGAGCGTCAAGCGCCTGTTCCGGTTTCGCGGCGACACGGTTTGGGGCGACGCGCATTTCGGCGATTGGGGCTTCCAGATGGGGCTCCTCATCGTCGTGATGGAGGAAGAACTCGGCGGCTTCGCTGACGCCGCAAAACTCGACGCGAAGCTCGCGGCGCTGACGCTGGAAGATCTGGAGCGCATTTATCCGGCCGCGGCTGCGCGCGCCAAGGATGACGAAGCGTTCCGTGACCGCGCGCGCAAAGCGACGGCGGCGCTGCAGAAGGGCGATGCGGTTTCGCGCAAAATCTGGCGCGCGATGCGTGACGTTTCGATGGCGGCGCAGAAGCGCGATTTCGCGGCCCTCGGCGTCGACTTCGATCTCTGGAACGGCGAGAGCGACGCCGACCCGCTGATCGCGGAGATGGTGGCCGATCTCACCGCCAAGCATCTGCTGCACGAGGACCAGGGCGCACAGATCATCCGCGTGGCGCGCAACGACGATAAGCGCGAGCTGCCGCCGCTGTTGGTCGTCTCGTCCGAAGGCTCGGCGATGTACGGCACGACCGATCTTGCCACGGTCCTGCAGCGCGTGCGCGAGCAGAACCCGGAGCTAATCCTCTACGTCGTCGATCAGCGTCAGGCCGATCACTTCGAGCAAGTGTTCCGCGCCGCGCAGCTCGCTGGCTACATCGGCCCGGGCGTCGCCGAACATGTCGGCTTCGGCACTATGAACGGCACGGACGGCAAGCCCTTCAAGACGCGCGCGGGCGGCGTGCTGAAGCTCAACGATCTGATCGAGCAGGCGCGCGAGAAGGCGCGTGAGCGGCTGCGGGAAGCGGAGATCGGCAAGGACTTTGGCGCCGAGGAATTCGAGGCGGTCGCGGACAAAGTCGCCATCGCGGCGGTGAAGTTCGCGGACCTGATGAACTTCCGCGGCACGTCCTACGTGTTCGACCTCGACCGGTTCATGAGCTTCGAGGGAAAGACAGGCCCGTATCTCCTCTACCAAGCGGTGCGGATCAAATCGATCTTGCGCCGCGCCGCGAGCGAGGACGTCGGTGAAGCGCAGATCGTCATCACACAGCCGGCAGAGCGCGCTCTGGCGCTGACGCTCGATGCATTCGAGAGCGCGCTGCGCAGCGCCTACGACAAACGCGCGCCGCACTTTCTGGCCGAACACGCCTTCGCGCTCGCGCAGGCGTTTTCGGGCTTCTACCAGAACTGCCCGATCCTGCCGGAGAAGGACGCTGGCGTGCGCGGCTCGCGCCTTGCGCTCGCAGCCGCGACTCTCCGGCAGCTTGAACGCACGCTCGATCTTTTGGGCTTTGAGGCGCCCGAGCGGATGTAAATTTCCGCGTGCGGGGGGATTGACCATCCGCGCTTCGTCAGCCGGTTGCGTTTTGTGATAAAAAACAATGCAAAAGCCCGCTCGCGCTTCGCGAACGGGCGTTGACAGCGCGCCGGGGCAGGCGTTCGCTCGCTCCCACAAAACAACGGAGGAACGCGATGGCGGACGATCTCAGCACGCGCGCGGCATGGTGGCTCGATGGCAATTTCGCGCCGGTGACGGATGAGGTGGAGGCGTTCGATCTGAAGGTCGAAGGCGCGCTGCCGCCGGAGCTGACGGGCGTCTACATGCGCATCGGCCCAAACCCAAAGGACAAGCGCTCGGCGCATTGGTTCATGGGCGATGGGATGCTGCACGGCATGCGCCTCGAAGGCGGCAAGGCTGCCTGGTATCGCAATCGCTATGTGCAGACGGCGAAGCTCGCGGGCGCGAGCGGCGCGCCGGGGCCGATGATCGACCGCAAAGCGTCGAGCGCGAACACCAACATCGTCCGGCATGGCGGTAAGTTCTTGGCGCTGGAAGAGGCGCACTTTCCCTATGAGGTGACGGGCGATCTCGCCACGACGGGCTGGACCGACTTTGGCGGCAAGCTCACAGGCTCGTTCACGGCGCACCCGAAGATCTGCCCGATCACGGGCGAGATGCTGGCGTTCGGCTATTCGTTCATGCCGCCGTTCCTCACCTACCACCGGCTCGACCGCGAAGGCCGGCTCGTACAGAGCGAGGACATCCCCGTGCGCGGGCCGACGATGATGCACGATTTCTGCGCGACCGCGTCGAGCGTCATCTTCATGGACCTGCCGATCGTGTTCGATCTAGAGATCGCGATGAAAGGCGGCATGCCCTACCGCTGGAGCGATGAGTACCCCGCGCGCCTCGGCGTGATGCCGCGCAACGGCACGGCCAAAGACCTCAAATGGTACGACGTGCCCGCCTGCTACGTGTTCCACCCGATGAACGCCTACGACGATGGCGACCGGATCGTGTTCGACGTCGCGCACTACGAGAAGCTCTGGGTCACAGGCTTCGGCGATCATGCGCCTTACCTTGTGCGCTGGGTGATCGACACGAAGACTGGGCGCGTGAGCCAGACGCAGATGGACGATGTGTCGATCGAGTTTCCGCGGGTCGCGGATGCGCGCGCTGGCCTCAAGCATCGCTACGGTTACGCGCCGCTGCAGAACGGTCCGGACGCGGGCGCCTCAGGCGCGAGCAGCGTTGTGGCGAAGTTCGATCTCGAGAGCGGCGCGACCACGCGCTGGGATTTCGGCGCCGGGCGCCATTGCGGCGAGTTCGTTCATGCAGCTGCGTCAGGCGGCGGCGAGGACGCTGGCTGGCTGATGGGCTTCGTGCACGACGATGCGACGAACGCGACGCGCTTTGCCGTGCTCGACGCGACGAACCTCGCCGCAGGCCCGGTCGCGCAAGTCACGCTGCCGCAACGCGCGCCGTACGGCTTCCACGGCAATTGGTTCGCGGACTAGCGGGGGCCAGCCCGGCGCGTGCGATGCGCGCCGGGTTCAGACCTAGAGCTGGTTGTAGTTCGTCACCGCGAACGTATCGCACTGGCGCGCGTCGCCGCTGTCGAAGCCGCGGCGGAACCAGCGCATGCGCTGATCGCTCGTGCCGTGCGTGAAGCTGTCGGGATCGGGATAGCCGCGCGAACCGCGCTGGAGCGTGTCGTCGCCAATCGCGTGTGCGGCGTTGAGCGCTTCACGAAGGTCGGCTTCGTCGATGGCGAGGTTGGTGCGGGCCGAATGGCCCCACACGCCGGCGAAGCAATCGGCCTGCAATTCGAGGCGCACCGAATTTTGGTTTTGCGTACCGCCTGAGCGGATTTGCGTCGCGCCGATCAGGTTCTGCACGTGGTGGCCGACTTCGTGCGCGATCACGTAAGCCTGCGCGAAATCGCCGGGCGCGTTGAGGCGCGCGCGCATCACTTCATAGAACGATGGGTTGATGTAGAGCTGATTGTCGGCCGGGCAGTAGAACGGGCCAACCTGTGAGGAGGCGTTGCCGCAGCCGCTATCAACGCTGTCGGCGTCGAAGATCACGAGGCGCGGAACCTGATACTCGCCAGGGCTGCGGCCGTATTGCGGGATTTCGCCGTTGCGGAACGCGGCGGCCCAGACATCTTCCGTCGACGCCAGGATCGCGATCGCCTGATCGCAGTCGGCCGTGAATTGGGCGTTGTCGGTTTCGCACGTGCTGGCAACCGTGCCGCCAGCTTGTTGCGTGACCGCGCCGCCGCCGCCGCCGAGCACTTGCCCGATGATCATGTTGCGGATGTTCGCGGGCATCACCAGGAGGATGAGGCCGATTATGATAATGCCGCCGATTCCGAGGCCGCGCACACGGAACGGCAGGCCGCCGCCACCCAATCCGCCGCCACCGCCGCCACCGCCGCGACGCACTTCAAAATTCGTGGAGCGCCGCTGATTGTCGAGCCGCATCGGATCCTCCTCAAGGAGCGCGGACCCTAGCGCGGCGGCGATGGCCGGTCCATGCCGGGCGCCCGTTCAGGTTGGCGCGGGTGCGAGGCGGCGGAAGTCGCGCGTCGCCCATAGGAAAACGCCGAGCGCCCCAAGCGAGATCGCCGCGGCGAGCGCGAACGCGGCGCCCGCGAAATGCACCGGCGCATCGGGCGCGGTGAAGTGCGACAAGGTCTGAGACAAGACGAGCGGGCCGAAGATCGCCGCAAGGCCGTTGAAGCTGGCGACGCCGCCTTGCAATTCGCCCTGCTGATCGGCGGGCGTGCGGCTGGTGATGATCGCGTTCATGGCTGGTCCTGCGAGGCCTTGCAGGCACGCGATCGTGGAAGAGAGATAGAGCATCCACCCCGCGCTCGCGGCGGACGCGACGATCATCCCGAGGATCGACGAGATCATCGCCAGCACCACCGCCGTGCGTTCACCAACGGCGCGCACGATGCGGCCGGTAAAGCCGCCCTGCATGATCACCATGATGATGCCGCTATACGCGAGCGAAAAACCAATCGCGGTCGTGCCCCAATCGAATTGGAGCATCGTGAAGAACGGCCAAGTAGCCGGGTAAACTTGAAACGCGAAGTTCCAGAGGAATATGGCGGCCACGATCGTGAGCACCTCCGGGCGCTTGCGCAGAGAGAGCAGCGCGCCGATCGGGTTGGCGCGGCGCCAATCGAACGCGCGGCGCCGCTCCGGCGGCAGCGATTCCGGCAGCACGAACCAACCGAGGGTGAAGTTGAGGAACGCGAGCCCCGCCGCGACGAAGAACGGCGCGCGCGGATCAAGCCCGCCGAGCAACCCGCCAATCGCAGGACCGAGAACGAAGCCTGCGCCGAACGAGGCGCCGATCAGCGCAAAACGCTGCGCGCGCCGCTCCGGCGGCGTTACGTCCGCGACGTAGGCGTTGGCTGGCGCGAAGATGGCGCCCGCGGCGCCGGTAATGGCGCGGCCGATGAACAGCAACGCGATCTCATGGGCAAAGCCCATCAGCGTGTAGTTGACGAAGAACGCCGCCATAGAGGCCAGCAGGATCGGGCGCCGGCCAAACCGATCGCTCAGATTGCCCATCACGGGCCCGGCGAAAAACTGGAACGCCGCGAACGTGACGAAGAGCCATCCCGCGGTGGCGCTCGCCTCTGAGAGCGTTTGGCCGGTGAGCTCCTGGATCAGCGGCGGCAGCACCGGCATCAGGAGGCCGAAACTGATCGTGTCGATCAGCATCGCCGCGCAGACGAACACGATTGCGCCTTCGCCAGCCCGCTTTTGGGGGGCGGGTGCTTCTTCGGTCATCGGCGCGTTCCCTCTCGTTTGCGCGATTTATTTCACACAAACGGCAACTATGTCCAGACGTCGTCCTGCGCGTCCAGAAAATCCAGTTGATCGCCCGAGGCGTAGGGCCGGCGAAACTGGGTGGCGTCCAGCGTGGTCTTTTCGACGTTGAGCCCATTGCGGGCGGCCGCGCGCTTGAAGCGATCGGCGATGAGACGCGCATACGGGCCTGTGCCGCGCGCGCGCACGCCCCAGGTTGCGTCATAGTCCTTGCCGCCGCGCGTCTGGCGCACCAGCGCCATCACGCGCGCGGCGCGATCGGGGTAGTGCTCCTTCAGCCATTCGCGGAACAGCGTTTTGATCTCGAGCGGCAGGCGCAACAGCACGTAGCCAGCTTCGCGTGCGCCAGCCTCCGCGACGGTCGCGAGCAGATACTCAATCTCTTTGTCATTCAGCGCTGGGATGATCGGCGCTGTCATCGCCGTAACCGGCACGCCTGCGCCTGCGAGCGCGCGGATCACCTCGACGCGCCTGTACGGCGCGGCCGCGCGCGGCTCCATCGCGCGCGCGAGCTTCTTATCGAGCGTGGTGAGCGAAACGGCGACCTTGGCGAGCCCGCGCG
>CAZMCA010000090.1:0-13386 GCA_964564595.1 uncultured Caulobacteraceae bacterium | reverse complement strand
CAGACATGGCTGTGGCTGGCGTTCTTCGCTTCATTTGCAGTGAAAATGCCGATGTGGCCGGTGCACACATGGCTTCCTGACGCGCACGTTGAGGCGCCGACGGCCGGCTCAGTCGTGCTGGCGGCGATCCTGCTGAAGATGGGCGGCTACGGCTTCCTACGGTTTTCGCTGCCGATGTTCCCGGACGCGAGCGCGCTTTTCCAGCCTATGGTGTTCGTGCTCTCTGTGATCGCGATCGTGTACGCCTCGCTCGTCGCGTTCCGGCAGACGGACGTGAAAAAGCTGATCGCGTACTCTTCCGTCGCGCACATGGGCTTTGTGACGATGGGGATTTTCACCGGCACGATGGCCGGTGTGCAGGGCGCGATCTACCAGATGCTCTCGCACGGTGTGATTTCGGGCGCGCTCTTCCTCTGTGTCGGCGTGATCTACGATCGGATGCACACGCGGGAGATTGCCTTCTACGGCGGCCTTGTGAACCGGATGCCTGTCTACGCCGCGATTTTCATGCTGTTTACGATGGGCAATGTGGGCCTGCCGGGCACCAGTGGCTTCCCCGGCGAAATCCTCACCATGATGGGCGCGTTCCAGGTGAACGCTTGGATCGCGGCGGGCGCGGCGAGCGGCGTGATCTTCTCGGCCGTTTACGCGCTGACGCTCTATCGCAAGGTCGCGATGGGACCGATCGTGAACCCGAAGCTGGCGGACATCACCGATCTCGACGCGCGCGAATGGATCATCTTCGTGCCGCTCGTGATTGCGACGCTGGTAATGGGCCTTGCGCCGTCGATGGTGCTCGACTTCACCAATGCGTCGGCTGAGACCGTCGTGAACGCTTTCGCGAGGACCGCGCCGTGACGAGCTTTGCCGCCGATCTGCCTTGGGTGCAGGGCGAGCTAATCCTCGCTGGCTTTGCCATGCTGGCCGCGGTTGTGGGCGCCTGGGCTGGCGATCGCGCGGCTGGGCCGCTCTCGGTTGCCGGCGCGATGGCGCTGATCGCTGCGGGCGTGTTCGGCATCGTGTTCGATCCGGCCGCGCCCCAAGTGCTGTTCGGCGGCGCGCTTGTGATCGACGGGTTTTCGGCGTTTGCCAAAGCCCTGATTGCGTTCTCAGCGGCGGCGACATTGCTGCTTGGCGCCGATCATTTTGCGCGCACGGGAGAGCGGCGCTTCGAGTTCCCAGTGCTCGTTGTGCTCGCGACGCTCGGCATGTTCGTGATGGTGTCGGCGCGCGATCTCATCACGCTTTACGTGGGCGTGGAGCTGCAGTCGCTGGCGGCCTATGTGCTCGCGGCTTGGCGGCGTGACGATGCGCGCTCTTCCGAGGCTGGCCTCAAATATTTCGTGCTCGGCGCGATCTCGTCCGGTCTGCTGCTGTTTGGCGCCTCGTACGTCTACGGCTTCACGGGATCTGTGCGCTTCGAAACGATCGCTGCGGCGGCGCCAGAAGGCGGCGTTGGGCTCTTGTTCGGCATCGTGCTGATCCTCTGCGCGCTCGGCTTTAAAATGTCCGCTGCGCCGTTCCATATGTGGACGCCGGATGTGTATGAGGGCTCGCCGACGCCTGTGACGGCGTTCTTCGCCGCTGCGCCCAAGGTTGCGGCCGTAGTGTTGACGGCGCGGCTTCTGTCCGAGCCATTCGCGCCGCTGATCGCGCAATGGCAGCAGGTGGTCGCCGCACTCGCCGCTATCTCAATGGTTTGGGGCGCGGTCGCTGCCTTGGTGCAGACCAATCTTAAGCGACTGATGGCGTTCTCTTCTATCAACAACATCGGTTTCGCCCTGATGGCCCTGACGGCGGGCGGGGAGGGCGGAGCTTCCGCCGCGCTCCTGTTCCTGGCGATCTATCTTCCGTCGACGATCGGGGTGTTTGCGCTGATCCTCTCAATGCGGCGCGATGGCCAGCCTGCTGAATCCTTGGATGACCTTGGCGGCCTCGCGACCCGCAAGCCCTGGATGGCCGCGCTCTTTACGGCGCTGATGTTCTCGCTCGCGGGCGTCCCGCCGCTGGCCGGGTTCTTTGGGAAGTACGCGACCTTCATCGCGGCCATCAATGCGGGCCTCGTGCCGCTGGCGATCATCGGCGGTCTCGCGGCAGTCGTGTCAGCTGGCTATTATCTGCGCATCGTTTCGGCGATCTGGTTCCGCCCGGCCGCGGCCCCGCTCGGCCCCGCGAGCGGGACCGTCGTTCTCACCGCATCGGCGGCCGTCGCGCTCGTTTTCCCGATCCTTCTCCTCGCCTTGGGCGCGCTCGAAGCCTGGGCTAAGAGTGCGGTGGCGACCTCGTTCTGACCGGCGCCCCTCTTTTCCTTAGTTCAAGGGGCCAATGCTCGATCCCAGCGCACCGCTCGAAATTTTCGAGGAGATCGATTCCACCATCGTGGAAGCGCGGCGTCGCGCTGAAAGAGGCGAACTTGGCCCTGTCTGGATGATTGCGCGCCGGCAGACGGCGGGCCGCGGGCGGCGCGGCCGCAGCTGGGCCTCGTTCGATGGAAACCTGATGGCGACCTATCTGGGTGTGGCTCACGCCCCGCCGGCAGAGATTGCACTCTTGGGGTTCGCGGCGGGCGTCGCCATTGCAGAGGCGTTCGACGAAATACTGGGTCCCGGGCGCGCGACGCTGAAATGGCCGAACGATTTGTTTCTCGATGGCGCCAAGGCGGCAGGTCTGATGCTCGATAGCGGAGCGCTCGATAAGCCTGGCGCGTACTGGCTCGCGCTGGCGTTTGGCGTGAACATTGTCGGCTCGCCAGATGGGATTGATCAGGAGACGGCTGCGCTGCGGGATGCGCTGCCGCCGGATGCGGTCGCGCCGACGCCTGAGGCGTTGCTTGCGCTCATCCGTCCGCGTCTCGAAGCGCACGCGGCGCGGTTGCCACGCGATGGCTTCGAGCCGCTGCGGCGCGCTTGGCTCACGCGTGCGCATGGGCTTGGAAAGTCGGCGAGGGTGCTGATCGGTGCTGAGAGCGTCGAAGGGCGCATCGTGGGCCTCTCGCCGCGCGGCGAACTCGAACTCGACACCGGCGCAGGCGTAAGGCTCGTCGCGGCGGGCGACATTCTTCTCTCTCCCGCCGCGGCCTAACGCCATGCTTCTTGCGATCGACGTCGGCAACACGAACACAAAATTCGCAGTCTATGACGGCGCAGTTTGGCGCGGCTCTTGGCGCTCTACCACGGACGCCACGCGGACGGCAGATGAATACGGCCCGTGGCTCGCAACGCTGCTGGCCATGCAAAAGCTCAGCTTTGCCGATCTGACAGCGTGCGTGATCTCAACGGTCGTACCGCAAGCGCTGTTCAATCTGCGCAATCTGTCGCGCCGCTACGTAGAAGCCGAGCCGCTGGTGATCGGCGAGCAAGGCACGCATCTCGGCATCGAAATCCGCCTGCTCAATCCGCGTGAAGCGGGCGCCGACCGGCTCGTCAACGCGATTGGCGCCTATATCGCTTATGGCGGCCCTGCGGTGGTTATCGACAGCGGCACGGCCACGACATTCGATGTGATCGGCGCCGATGGCGGTTTTGAGGGCGGCATCATCGCGCCGGGGATCAATCTGTCGCTGCAGGCGTTGCACACGGCGGCGGCGCGCCTGCCGCGTGTGGAAATCCGCGATCCAGGCGTCGTCATCGGCAAGACCACGGTTACGGCGATGCAAAGCGGGATCTTCTGGGGTTACATCGAGCTCATCGACGGGCTCATCCAGCGCATCCGCGATGAGTACGGGCAGCCGATGAAAGCCATCGCGACGGGAGGCGTCGCCTCCCTGTTCGAAGGCGCGTCCACGACGATCGAAGTATTCGACCAGGATCTTACCTCGCGCGGGCTCTTAGAAGTGTTTCGCCGGAACGGCGGAGCGATATGAAACCAGGCGCACAGGACGAGCTCGTCTTTCTTCCGCTCGGCGGTTCGGGCGAAATCGGCATGAACCTCAACGCCTACGGCTATGGCCCGCCGGACGATCGTAAGTGGATCATCGTTGATATTGGCGTGACGTTCGGCGGTGATCAGGACACGCCAGGGGTCGATGTGATCGTGCCGGACCCCGGCTATCTCGAAGGCGAGAGAGATAACATCCTCGGCATCATCCTCACGCACGCGCATGAGGACCATATTGGCGCGCTCGGCTGGTTGTGGCCGCGACTCAAAGCGCCGGTGTGGGCGACGCCGTTCACGGCAGCGTTGGTGCGCGAAAAGCTGCGTGAGCGGGGCCTTCTGGAGCGCGTAAAGCTCACCGAAACACCGCTTAAGAGCCGTTTCTCACTCGGGCCGTTCGATATTGAGTACGTAACGCTCACGCACTCGATCCCGGAGCCAAATGGCCTCGCGATCCGCACGCCGCTCGGTCTCATCTGGCACACCGGCGATTGGAAAATCGATCCTGATCCGCTGATCGGGGAGACAACCGATGTCGCCGCGCTAGAAGGGCTTCGCGACGAGGGCATCCTCGCGATGGTGTGCGATTCAACGAATGTGTTCGTCGAAGGCGTGAGCGGCTCTGAGGGCGATGTACGCGAGCACCTGATTGGAGTGCTGAAACAATGCCGCGGAAAGGTCGCGGTGACGGCGTTCGCATCGAACGTGGCGCGCCTTGAAACCACGATCCGCGCGGCGCAAGCGTGCGGGCGCGTCGTGTGCCTCGTTGGCCGGTCGATGCATAAGGTGACCAACGCGGCAAAAAGCGTGGGTCTTCTTGCTGGTCTGCCGGAGTTTGCGAGTGAGGATGAGGCGGGGCATCTGCCGCCTGAGCACGTGCTCTACCTCTGCACCGGAAGCCAAGGTGAAGAGCGCGCGGCCTTGGCGCGCATCGCCTCGGGCGATCATCGCCATGTCGCCTTGAGCGAGGGTGACACGGTGATCTTCTCGTCCCGCGTCATCCCGGGCAACGAGACGGCGATCTACGCGCTCTACAATCGGCTCGCGGAACGCGGCGTTGAAGTCATCACCGACAAGGACGCGGACGTGCACGTCAGTGGCCACCCGTGCCGTGACGAACTGAAGCAAATGTACCAATGGGCGCGCCCACGCATCGCGGTGCCCGTGCATGGCGAGCGGCGGCACATTCTCGAGCATGTAAAGCTCGCGCAGGAGCTGCAGACGCCGGAGGCCGTCGCGCCGAAGAATGGCGATATGATCCGGTTGGCGCCAGGCAAAGCGCTCGTCATCGACGAGGTGCCCGCGGGCCGCCTCTACGTCGATGGCGTGACATTGATCGAGGCGGATACGGATGCGCTGCGGGAGCGCAAACGGATCGCGACGGAGGGTGTCGTCACCGTCGTGATGGCAGTGAGCGAGCGCAAGCACACGATCGTCACCGGGCCTGACGTGCGCGTGCGCGGCCTGACGATGCAGGACGAGGAAGAACTCGACCTCGCACTCGAAGAACTCGCCGACGTCGCGGAAGCGGCGTTCAACCGCCTCAAGCATGATGACCGCGCCAATGACGACACGGCCGAGGCCGGCGTTCAACGCGCGGTGCGCAAGGCGGCGGAGAAGATGTGGGGCAAGCGGCCGTTCGTGGAAGTCGTGCTGATGCGCGTTTAGGCCCAGCGAGGGCGGGGTGACGGGGGCGCCGGCCCTGGCGTAGATTGGGGGCGAAGGAGCCCCTCATGATTGGCCGTTTGAACCATGTCGGCGTCGCCGTGCCTTCCATTGCGGAAGCCAAGAACACCTACCGCGATCTGTACGGCGTGCCCGAGAGCGAGATGACCGACATTCGCGATATGCCCGAGCAGGGCGTGCGGGTGGCGTTCGTCAATGTCGATAACAGCCAGATCGAGTTGATCGAGCCGCTGGGCGCGGCCTCGCCGATCGTTGGATTCCTTGAGAAGAACCCAAAAGGCGGCCAGCATCACGTGTGCTTCGAGGTGGCGAACATCTACGAAGCGCGCGACGCGATGAAGGCGAAAGGCGCGACCGTGCTCGGCGAACCGCGTATCGGCGCGCATGGGACGCTGATCATCTTCGTGCATCCCAAAAACTCGAATGGCGTTCTGATCGAGCTTATGGAAACGCCGAAGGGGCATTGAGCATGAGTGTGCTGGGTGTCGCCTCGTTTATCATCCTGTGGTGGCTGTCGTTCTTCGTGATGCTGCCGATGGGCGTGCGCAATCACGATGAGGCGGGTGTCGAAACGCGCCCGGGGATCGAGCGCGCAGCTCCCGCCGTGCCGAACATTCTCAAGAAGGCGGGCTATGCCGCGATCCTTGCAGGGGTGCTCTGGATCATTGGCTTCGCGCTTTTGACGACGGGCACGATATCGCTGCGTCCGCCGGCCTAATCACAACAGCGCAAGGAGCGGGAAATGCCGACCAAGCAGGCGCCCATAAAGTCCGGTTTTGGCGCACGCACGACCGCCGTTGAGGCGCTCGCCGGCGCGCGGCTCGATGGCAAAATCGCCATCGTCACGGGCGGGTATTCGGGGCTCGGCCTGGAAACGACGCGCGCGCTCGCCGGTGCGGGCGCCACGGTGATCGTGCCTGCGCGCACGCCGGAAAAGGCGCGCGCCGCGTTGCGTGAGGTTGCCGGCAAGGTCGAGCAGGACGCGCTCGATCTCGCAGATCCCCGCTCGATCGATGCGTTTGCGGCGCGCTTCATTGCAAGCAAACGCCCATTGCACATTCTCATCAACAATGCCGCGATCATGGCGGCGCCCTTGACGCGCGATGCACGCGGGTACGAAGCGCAGTTCGCGACCAACCATTTGGGGCATTTCCAACTCACGGCGCGGCTTTGGCCTGCGCTCCAGGCCGCGAACGGCGCGCGCGTGATCTCGCTTTCGTCCATTGGGCACCGCCGGAGCCCAGTCGACCTTGAAGACCCGAACTTCGACCGCAAGCCTTACGACAAGTGGGAGGCCTACGGCTGCGCGAAATCTGCAAACGCGCTGTTCGCCGTTGGGCTCGATAAGCGCGGATCAGCGCACAAGGTGCGCGCCTTCGCGGTACATCCAGGCGGCATCATGACGGACCTGCAGCGCTTCATGCCGGACGAAGAAAAGCGCGCGATGGGCTGGATCGACAGCGAAGGGCGCGTCAACGAGCGCTTCAAGTCGCCTGCGCAGGGTGCGGCCACGAGCGTGTGGTGCGCAACCAACCCACAGCTCGAAGGCATGGGCGGCGTCTATTGCGAAGATTGCGATATTGCGGCCGCGCGCGCGCCCGATGCGCAAACGATGGACGGCGTACGCCCTTGGGCCGTTGACGATGCAATCGCCGACAAGCTGTGGGACTTGAGCGAGCGGATGACCGGGGTGAAATTCGCGGTCTAGCCGGCTCAGGTCAGCCGGATTTCCTTCAGGCGCTCTTCAAGAAAACCCTGCGCCGTGATCGGCGTCTTGTAGCGATCGGGCGCGGCCGCGTTCACGCAGCTTTGCAGCGTCTTGATCTCGTAGTCCGGCGCAAAGTGCAGGAAGAACGGGATGGAATAGCGCGGCAGGTGCGCGCGCTCAGGCGCGGGGTTGACGACGCGGTGCGTCGTTGAGGGCAGGCGGTGGTTTGTCAGCCGCTGCAGCATGTCGCCGACATTGACGACGACCGCACCCTCGGGCGGGTTCACATCGAGCCATTGGCCGTCGCGGTCCAACAATTGAAGGCCCGCTTCCTCAGCGCCCAGCAGCAGCGTGATGACATTGATGTCTTCGTGGGCTTCGGCGCGCACGCCTTCAGCCGACGCTGGCACAGGCGGATAGTGCAGGAGCCGGAGGATCGAATTGCCGTCCTTCACCGGGCTCTCGAAGAAATCGTCGGGTAAATTGAGGAAGCGCGCGATCGAAACAAGGAGCTTGGCGCCCAGCGCATCGAGCGCAGCGTAAAGCGCGTACACGTCTTCCTGGAACCCTTGGATCTCGGCGGGCCAGAGATTGTCCGGCATTTGCGCGCGATAGGGATGGCCCGCCGGCAGGTTGCGCCCAACGTGCCAGAACTCCTTGAGATCGACGAGCTTGGCGCCCTTTGCAGCTTCGACGCCGAACGGCGTGTAGCCGCGCTGGCCGCCGCCGTTCGGCACGCGGTATGCGCGCTTCACGTCATCTGGCAGAGCGAAGAACGCTTTGACGCGCGCCATCGCGCGCGCGATCAGCGCGGGATCGAGGCCATGATCGGAAACGATCGCAAAGCCATATCGCGCGTAGCTCTCGCCCATTGCGCGGGCGAAGCCTTCGGGGTCTTGCGCCGCCTGGCGCATGGAAAGGGGCGGAACGCCGGTCATCGCGGAACCCTCGTGAGCACCGCCAATTTCGCGCGTTTTGCCCGCCGCCTCAAGCGGGGCGGCCGCCTACCATAGGATGCCGCGTGAGCCAGCTTGCTCGCGGTGGAGATCGACCGAGAGCACGATCCCGAACGCGGTCATGAGCGTGAACATCGCTGTGCCGCCAAATGAGATCAATGGCAGCGGAATGCCGACGACTGGCACAAGCCCGATCACCATCGCGGTGTTGATCAGCACATAGCATGCGAGTGTCGCCGCCCCGCCTGCGGCTGCAAGCTTCCCGAACAAGTGCTTGGACCGGAGCGCCACATTGACCGCCAGCGCCATCAGGAGCCCGAACAGGAAGAGCACGACAAATCCGCCAACCAGGCCGAACTCCTCGACGATCATCGTAAAAATGAAGTCGGTGTGCTTCTCGGGAAGGAAGTCAAGCTGCGACTGCGTGCCTTGGAGATAGCCGCGCCCAAACAGGCCCGCCGAACCGATCGCGATCGTCGATTGAAGGACGTGATAGCCCTCGCCGAGCGGATCGTTCGTGATGCCAAGGAACACGTTGATCCGGTCGCGCTGATAGTCGTGCAGCACCAATTGGTAGGCGGCGAAGGCGGCGATCGCACCGAGGATCGCCGAGCCGAAGATGATCCAGCGCGGCAGGCCCGCGAGCACCATGATCGCGCCGCCGGCAATCAGGATCATCATGGCTGTGCCAAGGTCGGGCTGATGCATCACGAGGCCAACCGGTGCTGCGATCATCGCCACGGGCGGCAAAAGCCACAGCAGGTTTTCCGAACGGCGCGGATCGAGCTGGTGGTAGTAGCGCGCGAGCGCCAAGACGATCGCCACCTTCATGATTTCGGATGGCTGGAGCGAAACGGGCCCAAGACTGAGCCAGCGCGTGGCGCCCATGCGTGTTTCGCCGAAGAACTCGACGCCGAGCAACAGGATGAGCGCGGTAGCGTAAAGCGGGTATGCGACCGCCAGATAAACGCGCGTATCGAGCATCCCAAGCACGAGCACGACCGCGAGCATCACGCCAAAGCGCACGCCATGTGTGAGCGGCATGCCGGACCAGGAGCCAGACGAAACCGAAAAGTGCATGATCACGCCGATGAACGCGAGCGCGCACAGGAGCGTGATGATACCCCAGTTCAGGCGGCTGAACTTTTCGCTGACCGTCCGCGGCGCACCGCGGAACATGGCGGCAGGAGAGGTCATGCCGGCGCTCCTGCGGGTTGTTCTAGCGCAGCGAGTCGCGCAGCGGGCCGGCGCGATGGATCGCGCAGGAATGTCGCGCGCATAACTTCGCGCGCGATCGGGCCTGCAACACCGGACCCCGCGCCGCCGTGCTCCACGATGACAGCGCACGCGTAACGCGGCTCATGCCAGGGGCCAAAGCAGCAGAAGAGGGCGTTGTCGCGGAAGCGCCACTCAAACGTCGAATAGTGGCGCCCGCGCGTTGCATCGGTGATGGCGCGCACCTGCGCGGTGCCGGTTTTGCCTGCGATCTGGATGGGTTGCCAGCTACGGTTCGCGTCTGTCAGTTCGACGGCGGCGCCCGTTTCGGGGTCGCGCACCAAGCCAAGATTGCCCGCGCGCATCGCCGTGCCGCCGGGTTCGTTACACACGCCGAACATGCCGTCCCGCACACGGGCGAGGTATTCCGCTTCGATTCCGCTCATGTGCGGCGGATCGCGTGGTTGCTGCACGCCAGGCGCCTCGCGCACGAGGCGCGGAACAACAGCGTGGCCGTTATTGCCGAGGCGCGCGGCCATCACGGCAAGCTGCAGCGGCGTCACGCCCATCGCGCCTTGGCCGATGCCGTAGTTCACCGTGAGGCCGCCGGTCCAGCCTTCGTTGCGATTGGCGCGCCACCAAGTCGGATCGGGGATGAGACCGTCACGGATGTTTGGCACATCAACATCGAAGTGCTGGCCAAGGCCGAACTGGCGCGCGACGTTTGCAATGCGCTCAGGCCCAGCGCGCAGCGCGGCTTGGTAGAAATAGACGTCGCACGAATGCTTGATCGCGTCGTGCAGGTTGACGCGGCCGTGGCCGCCGCGCTGCCAACAGTGGAACGTGCGCCCGCCATAAAAGAAGCCGCCCGAGCACCCGACAGCCCAGTCGTCCTCAACGCCTGC
This sequence comes from uncultured Caulobacteraceae bacterium, assembly GCA_964564595.1. Lineage (GTDB taxonomy): Bacteria > Pseudomonadota > Alphaproteobacteria > Caulobacterales > Aquidulcibacteraceae > JBEVOS01. The sequence goes on along the minus strand of CAZMCA010000090.1, from coordinate 3,043 downwards.
CTGCTTGGCCGCGATGCCGACGATCATTTTGAATGTCGAGCCAGGCGCGTAGACGCCAGTGACGGCTTTATGGAAGAGCGGTTTGGTCTCGGCGGTGTTGAGCCGGTTGAACTCAGCCGTGCCGATGCCGTTGACGAAGTGGTTGGGGTCGAAGCCGGGCGCCGACGCCATCACCAGAAGGTCGCCGGTGTAGATGTCCATCACCACGACCGAGCCCGCGCGCGCAAACGAGCTTTCGTCGTCGTTGAACATCTCCATTGCGCGGCGCTGCAAGTCCGCATCGATGGTGAGCACCACGCCTGAGCCCGGCCGCGGCTCCTGGCGTTCCTCCACGTCTTCGGCGATGTCGCGGCCGAAGGCGTTGACGATCATTTTTTTCCAGCCCGCTTCGCCGCGCAGCGTTTCTTCAAGGCGCGCTTCGAGGCCAGCTTTGCCCACGCGCACATCGGGGTGGCGATAATAGGTGACGCGCCGCTCGCCGCCTTCTTCCTCGCGCGCACGATCGATATCGCGCTGGTTGGGCTTTTGAACGTACCCGATCGGGTGTGCGAACACGATGTCGTAGGGATACGAGCGCACCTCGGTGGATTCGGCGATCACGCCGCGCAATTCTGGCAGGCGCACATTGACGGCGGCGAAATCCTGCCAATCCAGTCCTTGCTTCAGGGGCGTCGCCTCAAAGCGGCGGTTGGCGCGTGCTTCACGGGTACGGCGGCGCACCCAGTCTTCGTCCATGCCCAAGATGAGCGCGACGCTTCGGATGGCGCCTTCCACATCGCCCGCGCGCTCAGGGATGATCGAGACGCGATAGTCCTTGCTGGTGATCGCAAGCGGCACGCCGAAGCGGTCGTACACCACGCCGCGCGGTGGTGCGATCAAGCGAGAATCGTAGCGGTTTTCATCGGCGGCCGACGTGTACTGGCGGTTCACCGCGTCCGTGATCTGCAAATGCGCCAAGCGCGCACCGATCGCGATCAGCGTAACGGCGCCCGCCGACGACATCCAAAGCGCGCGGCGGTTGAACACGACTTCCATGTCGCGCTTCGGGAGCACGCTGTGATTGCGAACGCGGCTGCCCTTCTTGCCTAGACCGAACATATCAGCGCGCTCCCATGTTCATCGTGAGCCCAACGCTGGATCCATGTAGAGCTTCCGCACGAGCGGAAACAGGATTGCGGTGATGGCGGCGGCTTCCGCGAATGTCCAAACCTGCGCGCGCGCGCCAAGCGCGATCGGCGCGAGCACCGCCGCGATGACCGTGACGCCGATACAGGTTGCGATGAAGCCACCCCAGGCGGCGAACAATGTCGGCGCGCTCGCGACATTCGACATGAAGCGGCCGATCAGAAACGCCGCGAGATAGAGCGCGGCGAACAGCCCGTAGGGTCCGCCGGCAAGCTGATCGTGCAGCAGGCCCATCGCCGCGAGCCCAGCAGGCGCGCCCCATCCTGGCGATTGGTCGGACGCCCACCCGTAAGCGGCCCACAACACGGCTAGCGGCAGAGGCGGCTGCGCGAACAACGGTCCAAGCGGCAGCGCAGGCAAGATCACACTGGCGAGCGCAATCAGCGCGCCGATTATTCGCCCGCGGTCGGGCCGCGCTTGAAAGAGCGTGGTCACTCGGGAGTCGCGGACGGCGGCGTTTCCGCCGGCGCTGGCGCTTCAGGTTGCGGAGCTGGGCGTTGCACGCGTGGCGCGGCAGCAGTCGCAGCAGGCGTTGGGCGCGGTGCGGGCGTTGCGGCGACCGCTGCCGGCGCCATGGCGCGCGCAATATCGCGCGCGGGAGCGGGCGGGCCTGGGTCGGCGACGGGCGCTTGCTCCGGCGTTTCTGGCCCGACGTAGGGAAGGATCCGTACGAAATCGATCGGCTGTTGGCTTGCGGCGAGCGCAACGCGCCAGATGTTGTCACGCCCCTGGCGTGCTTGGCCAACAGGCACGCCGCGCGGGAAGAGCCCGCCGTCACCGGAGGTGATGATGCGCTCACCTTCGCGCAGGCTTGCGGCGCCGACGATGAACTCAAGGCGCGGCGTTTCCACTGCGAACGGCCGCGTCAGCAACTCCGGCGGCTCGGTGGCTTGGCCGGTAAGCACGGCACGCACGCGCGACGCCTCGCCCATCACCGGGATGCGCGAGTTGTAGTCGTCCAGCATCAGGATGCGGCAAGAACGGCGCCCAACCGATACGACACGGCCAATTAGGCCAATCTCGTTCACCGCGATGTAGCCGACGCGCACGCCGTGATCGGCGCCGGCGTTCGCGACAAGCGTGCGCGTAAATGGCCCGCCGCTATCGAGCACCAATTGCGCGGCAATTGCTTGGCTGAAATCGACGCCTGAGCCGTAAGCGTCCTGGGGCATGCGAAGCAGCGCTTCATAGCGTGCGTTACGCTCGGCAAGGCGCTCGGCGAGCGCCTTCCAGGCAAGCAGGTCGCGGTTTTCCGCTTCGAGTTCTTCGATGCGCGCCGTTGCGTTCCACATCGCGGCGAGGCGTCCGCCAAAGCCTTCGGCGCTGCGCGCCGGCGTGGTTGCGACGCGGCCCGCCGCGCCGGCGGCGCTGTCACCGGCTTGCTGCACGGCGCCTGCCGGGCCGCCTTGGCCCGCGCGCGTGACGACCAGCAAGAGCGCGACAAACGCAAGCACCACCGCGACGACGATGCCGATCGCCGTCCGCTGGCCGCGCCTTACAACGCTTCTGCGTCTCGCCACCGAGATCGCGCCTCCTAAACGCCGCTGCTCAGACTTCGAGAGTCAGAAGCCGGCGGGCCTCCGGCGTGTTGAGCTTATCGAGCGCGATGCCGCAGCCTTTGACGACGCAGCGCAGCGGCTCATCGGCCACCGACACGCGGATCGAGATGCGCTCCTGCAGCACGACATCGAGGTTGCGGAGCAGGGCGCCGCCGCCGGTGAGCATCAGGCCGTGATCGTAAATGTCGGCCGCGAGTTCCGGAGGCATCTGCTCGAAGGCTTGGCGCACGGCATCGACGATGCGGGTCACCGGTTCGCTGAGTGCTTCGGCGACCATTGCTTCGCTGACGGTGATTTCT
>CAZMCA010000089.1:0-13432 GCA_964564595.1 uncultured Caulobacteraceae bacterium | reverse complement strand
CGGCGCTGCGTTCAACGCATCGATGGCGCTGCTGAGGCCCTGGTTCTGAAAATCAGCCTGCGTGAGCACGTCGACGATGGCCGGGGTTTCACGATTGGTGAGGCCTGTGCGGCTGCCAGCGTCGGTTTCGAAGTCGAGATCGCGTTGCGGGGCGCGCTGGCCCGTCACAACGATGGTTTCGTCCGCCGAGGATCGGGACGCCGATTGTGCGAGCGCAGATGGCGCCGCGATCAGCCAACAGAGCGCCGACGACAGTAAAAGTGTATTCTTCATGGAAATTCTTCCTTCGTGTTTTCAGGCCGCGCTTCTGGCGAAGCCGGTTTTGCGTTGATGGAGGGCGTTCTCGAGCGCTTGCGCGAAAGCGGCGCGCTCTGGCGGACTGAGGGCGGCGGCGAGACGCACGTAGCGGCGGCGCACGCGGACGAAGACCGCCTGGCAGCCGTGGTCGCGGTCGATGCGCCGCTCGACATGCGCCCAGGTCGGATCGATGCGCTCGCTGGCGACGACCTTGCCCCGATCCCAGCTCTCGACGATGAGCGCATTGTCGGTGAGACGGACGCGCTCGGATTGCTCCGAAAGTCGCTTGGCGCACCAATAGAGCGCCGCGACCGCGAGCAGCGCTTCGCCGCCGAGAAAGAGCGATGCCGGCCAGGCGTCAATGAAGATCATGAAGCCGCTGAAGAGGACGGCGGGCGCCAGAAGACCCGCGCCAATCAGGGCAAGCCCGCGCCGGCTCATGGCTTGGTTCGGCGCAATGCGCGCATCGAACCAGATGCGATCGGTGTCGGACATGCTCATGACCGCCTCCGCTCGATCACGCGCACGAGGCTAAGCGGCAGATAGGCCAGCAAGCGTCCCCAGGCGGTTTGCAGATGCGGCGCAATCCGTCGCGCGGCTTTGCGCAGCAAAGGCGACAGCTTCTTCAGCGCCGCCGGCAAGAATGGCAGCGCGGTCGCCAGAGTGGCGCCGATAACGGCGCCTGTCGCATTGGCCCAATAGAACCCGATCGCGCCGGCCATGATCGGGTTTGCGATCCGCCAGAATAAGTCCGCGCCGGTCGGTATTGGCGCATGATGCGCGCGCGCAAGCGCGTTCGTTTGTCCTGTCATGAAAGCTCACAATCGAAATGATGCGGCGGCGCTTACGCGCACGCCTGCCCTGCGGCGTTCAGACCGCGGTTCGAGACATCATCAGACTGTGAGCGGAGGCCCGGTCGACCAGGGCGGCGGTGCAGCAAGGCCGCGGCCGGGCGCGACTTCAATCGCGCGCGGGAACTCGGCTGACGCGACGCGGAACACCACCGGCAAGGACGCCGGTTGCTCCGGCGCAGAGAGCGCCGCCGCCACGGCGAACACGCAGGGCGCGTCCGCATTGGGCGACTTCTTGGACGGCGCGTCGTCGTGGTCGGTTGAACCGGGATCGACGATCGCGCCCGTCTTCACGTCCATGACAAGTTCGGAAGGACCATGGCCCGAGCACAAAGTCACCGTGATGAAGCGATGGTCCTGGGTCGGCGCGAACATATAGCCGGCCGGGACAAGCGCACGCACGACCATCGCCAGCAGCGCGAACGCTGTCAGCGCCTGGGCGAACCCAGTTCTATGGTGGCGAAGCCCCCGCAACATCCCCTCACTTATGACGTGGAATCCCGGTAGCGCGCCAGCGCTCCAGTGTCGCGCCGGTTCTCCGGGGCGTTGATTGGAGCTGGCTGCGGCAGTCCAGGGAAATGAGAGCGCCTCTCATGTCAGCCTGCCGGGCATCTCGGCGGTGAGTTGGAGACGAGGCGTCGCCGGCTTCGGCGGCCGGGGCTCTTGTGCTCAGGAGTAAGGCCGCTCGCGATTCTTGCGGCGCGCTTCTTCGGACTGCGATCCTCGAACACACATCGGCGGCCTCTGCGCTCCTCAAGCACTCTCCGTCGCCACGCCACCGTCTACGAACATCCGCATCTAAGTGCCAAACGCCGTTTCGCGACTTCCGCAATTGCCCGATGCGGACCCAACCCCGTTGGCACGAACGGCGCCTGTTAGAGCTTTTGGAGTACGTCGGCGAGCGCGGCCGTCAAACGTTGCTCGCGCGCGTCGCTCGTTTCGCCCGGCTCGGGCACGCGCAGATTGTTTGGCACATAGCCGAAGCTGACGCGCCGCACCGGTTCGCAGAGGCCGCGTGAACCGCCCATGCCGCCCCACCAGAACGCGGCTTCGGACGGGCCGCCGAGCCGCTCATTTGGCAAGGCAAATCCAAGCCCCCATCGGATCGGCCCGAAGAACGGGCAGATCCCCGCGCTGTTCTCCTTTCCGATTTCGGCGACGAGTTCTGGTGAGAGGATGCGCACGCCATAATCGAGCGCGCCGCCGTTTGCGACAATGGCGCATAAGCGCGCAAGCCCGCGCCCGTTGGAAAATCCGTGGCCGCTTGGTCCCTCCAGAGAAAGTTCGCTTCGCCTATCTGGCGGAGGCGCAAAGGACGCCTGCGTGCGCAACGCCACGGCATCGATTTCGAGCCGGTGCGTGAAATCCGGAAACTGCCGCGCGGCAAGCCGCGCATTTGGCCACCAATGGCGCGACGCGGGGCTTATCGCCGCGCGAATAGGAGAGAAAAATGTCCGCCACGACCGTCCCGCCTGCCCGCTTGGAACGTAGAGGAACCGGGGAACAATGCCAAATTGCGGTGTTCCGTGGCGATCAACCAGGCGGCGCAACATCGGGTTGACAATTGAACAATCCTGTTCAATTTAGTACAACGATGACCTCGCCCCTGTCCGATCCGCCCGGCAGCGCCCGGCACAAGATCTACCGCGCCGCGCTTCGTGTGTTCGCGGAGAACGGCGGGCATGACATCACGGTCAGTGAGTTGGCGGAGGCGGCGGGCATCGCGCGCGGCACGATCTACAACAACATCGACGCGCCCGAGAAACTGTTCGGCGACGTTAGCGCGGCGCTGTCGAGTGAAATGCTTCAGCGTACGGAAGCGACGATGCACGAGATCGAAGATCCGGTGCGGCGCATGGCGATGGGCATGCGCCTCTTCATTCGCCGCGCGCATGAGGAGCACGATTGGGGCGCCTTTCTCGTGCGCTTTGGGCTCAGCCACTCGGCGTTGCGCGCTATGCTGCACGGCCCGCCCGCGCGCGACATTCGCGCCGCAATCGAGGCCAAGCGCTTCAAGACCGACGCGAGTTTCGTGCCCGCGCTGCTCTCTTTGCAGAACGGCGCGACCATGTCGGCGATGAATTGCGTGATCCGCGGCGATCAGGCGTGGCGCGACGCGGGCGCTAAAGGCGCCGAGCTCTTCCTGCGCGCCGGCGGCGTTGCACCAGCTGAAGCGCACCGCATCGCCAACGAAGAACTTCCACCACTGGCGCCGGCGCCCCGCGCCCGCACAACCCGGCAGAAACAAGCATGAGCACGATCAAAATCGAAGACATCGCGCATGTCCGTTTCAGCGCGCCCGATCTCGACGCGATGGCCGCGTTCCTCGTTGAGTTCGGCCTGACGCCGCTCCCTTCCGGCGACGGCGCGCTATACGCGCGCGGCGCGGGCGGCCAGCCCTTCGTGCATGCGACGACGCTTGGCGAGCCGGGCTTTGTCGCGCTCGGGCTCAAAGCCGAGAGCGTTTCCGACCTTGCGCGGCTAGCCGATGCGGAAGGCGCGCCGATTGAGGCGCTGACGACGCCCGGCGGCGGCTCGGTGGTGCGGCTCACCGACCCGGATGGGTATCTGGTTGAGGTCGTCGCCGGGCAAACGCCTGCGCCCGCGTTGGATTTGCCAGGCGCCGGCGCCCACAACGATGCGCGCGAGAAGACGCGGGTGCGCAGCGCGCTGCGACTTGCGGAAGGGCCTGCGCACGTCGCGCGACTGGGGCACGCCGTGCTTGAGGTAAAAGATTTTCGCACCTCCGAAGCTTGGTACAAAGCGCGCTTCGGGTTCATTACCTCCGACGAGATCGAGGCGGCGCCTGGTTTTGCGATCGGCGCGTTCATGCGCTGCGACCGGGGCGATGCGCCGACGGATCATCACACGCTCTTCCTGCTGCAATCGCCGAACGGACCGCGCTTCAACCATGCTGCGTTCGAGGTGGCGAACTTCGATGATCTGATGGCGGGGCACACGCATCTGAAGCGCGCAAGGCGAACGGCTGCCTGGGGCGTTGGGCGCCACATCCTGGGCAGCCAGATTTTCGATTACTGGAAAGACCCCTGGGGACACGAGCTTGAGCACTGGACAGACGGCGATCTCTTCAACGCCGCCGACGGCTCGAACAAAGCGACGTTCCAAGATCTTCTCGGCGTGCAATGGGGCCCGTGCCATCCGATGACGGGAGACGTCTGATGAAACTCGCGCGCTATGACGCCGGAAGCGGCGCACGCATCGGGATCGTGCTCGGCGATGAGATCGCCGATGCCGGATATGACGGCTCTGAGATCGAGCTGATCTCGGATTGGGACGCGCGCCGCGCTGGGATCGAAGCGACGGCAAAATCCGCCAAGCGGATGGCGCTCTCTTCCGTGCGCTTGCTGGCGCCGGTGGCGCGGCCCGGCAAAGTGTTCGCGATCGGGCTCAACTACGCGGACCACATCGCCGAGAGTAACATGGAGACGCCGGCGAACCAGGTGTGGTTCACCAAGGCTGTCACATCGGTGAACGGGCCCTACGATGCGATCGAGATCGCCAAGAATGGACCGTTCGTGGATTACGAGATCGAACTCGTCGCCGTGATCGGCAAACGCGGGCGCAACATCGCAAATGCAGACGCTGCGGCGCACGTGTTCGGCTATTGCGTTGGCAACGACGTGACCGAGCGCGCGTGGCAGCACCGCACCCCGCAATGGAGCCTCGGCAAATCATTCGATACGCACGCGCCGATCGGCCCGTGGATCACCACGGCCGATGAAGCGGGCGATCCGCATGCGCTCGGTCTGCGGTGCTTCGTGAATGGCGAGAAGCGCCAGGAATCGAACACCAAACATCTTGTGTTCAATGTCTGGGATCAGATTGAGCATCTTTCGCAGGCGATGACGCTTGAGCCTGGCGACCTCATCTTTACGGGCACGCCCGCAGGTATCGGCGCTGCAATGGAGCCGCGCCGATTCTTGAAGGCTGGCGACATCGTTCGCTGCGAGATCGATGGGCTTGGCGCGATTGAAGGCAAGATGGCGGCGGGTGCGTGATGGCCGGCGCGGAAATCGACTGCGATGTGCTGATCGTCGGCGCCGGGCCGACGGGCGTCACGCTTGGGCTCCTGCTGGCGCGCGCGGGCGTGCGCACGCTGGTGATCGACAAGGAAGCGGACATCTATCCGCTGCCGCGCGCGGCGCACATCGATCATGAGGTCGTGCGCGTCTTTCAAGAGCTTGGACTTGCGCAGGAGATTCTCGCGGGATGCCGCGCGTCGAAGCGCTATGACTTTCTGACGGCGCAAGGCGAGGTGCTGCTGCGCTTCGAGAGCATGGACAAGATTGGGCTCGGCGGCTGGCCCGCGGGAAACATGATCCATCAGCCTTCGATCGAAGCGTGCTTGCGGGGCGCTGCGCGCGCGCAAGAGCGGCTGACGCTGCAGACCGGCTGGGCCTTTCAGTCCCTCGCCGCTGATGGAGATGGGGCGCGCTGCGCGGTGGACACGCCAGAAGGGCCGCGCAATGTGCGCGCGCGTTTCGTCGTGGGCGCCGATGGCGCACGCAGCCCGGTGCGCGGGGCCGCAGGCGTTGCGTTCGACGATCTTGGCTTCGACGAATCCTGGCTCGTGATCGACGTGTTGGTGCAGGACTACGCGCGCCTGCCCGAGATCAATCTGCAGATTTGCGATCCCGCGCGGCCAACCACATGCGTGCTGATGGGCGCGGGGCGGCACCGCTGGGAGTTCATGATGAAGCCCGGCGAAACCGCCGAGCAGATGCTGGACGATGCGTTTATCGCCGGCTTGCTGAAGCCGTGGAATGTCGAAGGCGCCGTCACGCTTGAGCGGAAGGTGGTGTATCGCTTCAACGCGAAGGTCGCGAAAGCGTGGCGCGCTGGGCCGGTGCTGCTTGCGGGCGATGCGGCGCACCTCATGCCGCCGTTCGCCGGCCAAGGCATGTGTTCGGGGATTCGCGATGCGGCGAACTTGGCGTGGAAGCTCGCCGCTATTGTGAAGGGCGCCGATGCGCGCCTGCTCGACACCTATCAGCCCGAGCGCGAGCCGCATGTGCGCGCGATCATCGCGATGGCGATCATGATGGGGCGCACGGTGTGCATCACCGATCCCGAGGCGGCCGCGGCGCGCGACAAGCAGATGTTGGCAGCGCGCGCGGCGGGCGGCGCAGGCGGTGGCAGCGGTGGGCCGCCCTACCCGCCACTGAGCAACGGATGCGTTGCAACGGAGGCGCATGCGGCGGGCGTCTATTTTCCTCAGCCTGTGGCGGCCGATGGCTCGCGGCTCGATGACGTACTGGGAACCGGCGCTTGGTTGATTTCGCGCGCTGCGGCGCCGGTGCCGGGTTCGGCAGGTCTGCGCAACGCACACCTTGCGTCTGAGATACTAGCGCCGTTTCGCGCGCCGCTTGAAAAGTGGCTTGCGGCGCAGAACGCGGAGGCAGTGCTGGTGCGGCCCGATCGTTACGTGTTCGGCGCCGGTGATGGCGCAGCGCTCGTGAAAGCGTGGGATACCTGGTCGTAAGAGACCACGGCGTGGGGAGGCGGCGATGGCGAAGTCCGAGACATGCATATGCGGCCGGATCGACGTGCACGCGCACTTTCTGCCGGCTTGCTACACCGAGGCCTTGGCGCGCGCCGGGCTGACACGGCTCGATGGCGGCATGCCTATCCCGGCGTGGAGCGCTGAGGCCGCGCTGGGCGTGATGGATCGCAACGAGATCGAGACGGCGATGATCTCGGTATCCTCGCCGGGCCCGCACTTCCTGCCTGCCGCCGAAAAGCCGTCGCTGTGCCGGGCCGTCAATCAGGCCGGTTACGATGTGCGCAACGCGCATCCGGGGCGGTTTGGACATTTCGCAAGCCTGCCCCTGACCGATGTCGATGCGGCTCTCAAAGAGATCGCGTTCGCGCTCGATGAGCTTGGCGTGGATGGCTTCATTCTCGAAACCAATATCAACGGTACGTATTTGGGCGCGCCGGAGTTGGCGCCGGTGTTTGCGGAGTTGAACCGGCGGAAGGCTGTCGTGTTTCTGCATCCGACGAGTCCGGCGTGCATGGACGCGATCGGCCTTGGGCGCCCGGCGCCGATGATCGAGTTTCCGCTCGACACAACGCGCACCATCGTCGACCTGCTCTACCGGCGCACCATTCAGTCGAATCCGGACATTCGATTCATTGTGCCACACGGCGGCGCCGCGCTCCCGGCGCTCGCGACGCGCATTGCAATGTTCGCGAACGCGCCATTCGTTGAACCGCGGCCGGCGTCGGACCGCGAAGTGTTCGAGACGCTGGCGCGGCTTTACTACGATGTAGCGCTTTCGGCCCACCCGACGATCCTGACGGCGCTGCGGGCGATCGCGCCGATGGACCACATCTTGTTTGGGAGCGATTGGCCGTTCACGCCGGAAGCGGCTGTGGCGCGCGGCATCGCGCAATTGCTGAACGAAAACGGCTTGGCGGAGGCCGACCTCGCGGCGCTTTCGCGCGGCAACGCCGAGAAGCTGTTCCCGCGTCTCGCAACGCGCGCCACGGCATAACACCAGGGAGCAACGCATGGCCTTCAGGTTTGGCCCTGACTTTCCGGACGTGACCTACGTGCCGCACGGCTACCAGGAGCGCAGCGTCGATCTCGGCGAAGTGGTGATGAACTACGCCACCGCCGGCGCGCCCTCTTCGCCCGCGCTCGTGCTGATTCCGGGGCAGACGGAAAGCTGGTGGGGCTACGAGGCGGCGATGAAAATCCTCGAGAAGGATTTTCAGGTGTTCGCGATCGATTTGCGCGGCCAAGGGCGCAGCACGCGCACGCCAGGGCGCTATACGCTCGACAATATCGCTGGCGATGTCGTGCGGTTCATTCAACTTGCTGTTGGGCGGCCGGCGTTCGTGAGCGGGCTTTCTTCGGGCGGCGTGATTTCGGCGTGGCTTTCTGCGTTCGCGCCGCCTGGGTTGGTGAAAGCAGCGGTCTACGAAGATCCGCCGCTCTATGCGTCGCAGACGGAGCCGGCGTGCGGGCCGAGCATTCGCGAAGGCCCGGTGGGCGCGGTGTTCGCGCTGTGGGCGCGCTATCTCGGGCCGCAATGGTCTGTCGGCGATTGGGCGGGCTTTGCGCAGGCGATGTCTGGCGGGCCATCGAACATTGCGCCAGCCGGCCGGCCCGCGCCGGCGGGCGAGCCGCCGCAGAACTTGAAGGAATACGATCCGGAGTGGGCGCAGGCGTTCGTGACGGGCTCTGTCTATGCCGGGTGCGATCACGACGCGATGCTCGCGCAGGTGAAAACGCCGGTGCTGTTCACCCACCACTTCCGGCGCACCATCGAAGCGACGGGCGCGTTCGTCGGCGCGCTCTCCGATGCGCAGGCCGCGCGAGTGAAGCGGCTGATCGAGGAAGCGGGCCAGAGCTTCTACTATCACTCCTTTCCGGAGATGGGCCACGCCATGCACGCGCTTGATCCAGCGCTCTTTGCGGCGACGATCACGCCGTGGCTGAAGGCGCGCGCGGGCTGAAGCCGTTTGCGCATTCGCGCGCAGCAGGCCACAAAGCGGCTCTTGGCGCGCGGGGAACGGCATGAGCGGCGGGCAGGCGAACGCCTATGAGAATTTCGATCTCAAGGCCGAAGCGGAAGAAGCGCGCGACCCGCGCATCCGGTTTGCGTTCGAGTTTCCTAAATTGCTGGAGCGTTTCCGGGAGGCGGATGCTGCGGCGGGCGCGGCCAAGCGGCTGAACCGGCAGCTTGGCTATTTCTCTGTCGGCCTCGTGTTCGTGGCGCTTGCGGCGGCTTCGGCGGCGCCGCTGCTGAAGCCGTTCGGCCACGATGTGCAAGCGGCGTTTGCGTATGGCTCGGCCGTGCTTGGCCTTGCGGGCACGGCGCTTGGCTTTGCAGGCATGCGCCGCGATTCTTCGCGAAGGCGCTGGCTGCACAACCGGCTGCGCACGGAAACGATGCGCATTCTGCACTTTCACCTCATCGCCGCACGCCTGCCGGAGATCGCCGCGATTGGCGCGGATGAAGCGGCGCAGGCGGCATACCGCGCAGAGCGCAACGCCGCCCTGGCGCAACTACATGCGCGCGTGCTGGCCGATCCGGAAGCGGAGTTGCAGAGGATCGCCGGAAGTCACGACGTGGCTGCGTTCGAAATTGAAGTCGCTGAAGCGCCAATCCCGGCGAACATGGATACCGGCGCGTTCGCCAACGCTGTCGCGGCTTGGCGGCGGCTGCGGATCGATTGGCAGCTTAATTATTGCGAGGCCAAGCTCGCGCATGGCGCAACGGGCGGGCAGATGTCATCCCGGCAGACGGAGCATGCATTCGCACGGATCGCGTGGGGTGCGGTCGCGGCGATCATCGTTCTGCACTTCGCGCTGCTCGGCGCGGATGTGATCGGCGTGCCGATGCTCTGGGTTGAGGTACTGGTTGTTTGGACCGCGCTTGCGGCGCTCGCGGTGCGCGCACTGGAAGACGGGCTCCAACCGCAGCGGGAGGTCGAACGCTACGAACAATACCGCGCCAACATCCTGGTGACGCGCGAGCGCCTGGCGCGCGCGCCAGACATAGCTGCTCAGCTCGAAACGATCCGGGCGTTCGAGCGCGTCAGCCTTGAGGAGATGCGCGTGTTCATGCGCACGCACGCACGTTCGAAGTTCTTGCTCTGAGCTAGAGCGCGTGCGCCTTGGCGATCACCCACACCGGCTTGCCGGGCGCCAGCGCTAAGTCGCGCACAGCGTCTTCCGTCACACGCGCGAGCACTGCGCCATGCGGCGTTCGCGTGCGCACAAGGCGCGCGCCATCGGGCTCAACTTCGATGGCGTCGATCGCGCCTTCGAAGACATTGCGCGCCGAGAGCGCGCGCGGCGCTTCACTGGCGAGCAGCACGTGATCGGCGCGCAGCCAGGCAGCGCCCCCTCCCTCCCCGCCGCGGCGGAGCGCTGACGCCGGGAGCGCCGCGCCCGCGTCGCGCCGCGCGAGCAAGGCTTGAAACGCGGGGGTGGCCGCTGTCTCGGCGAGCGGACCTTGCGCAACGACAGCGCCGGCCTTCATCGCAACGACGTGGCTTGCGAGCGCGGCGACATCGTCGATCTGGTGCGTGACGACGAGCATGGGGAGCGCAAAGGCCGTGTGAATGGCGCGCAACGCTGCCAGGAACGCAGCGCGCCGGGCGCCGTCGAGCGCGGCGAAGGGCTCATCGAGCAGCAGGAAATCCGGCGCCGAGAGCAGCGCGCGGGCGAGCGCGACGCGGCTTTTTTCGCCGCCGGAGAGATTGCGCACCGGGCGCTCCAGCAGCGCGGCGATATCGAAGCGCGCGGCGGCGTCCTCCAGCGTCAGCAATGTGCGCGGCGCGCGCTTTTGGGCGAAGGCGAGATTTTGGCGGACGTTGAGGTGCGGAAAGAGGCGCGCGTCTTGGAACACGACGCCGACGCCGCGGGCGTGCGCGGGCGCATCGCTGAGCGCACGGTCAGCGAGCGTAACACTGCCCGCCTCGGCGCGCTTGAGGCCTGCGATCAAGGAGAGCGTGAGCGATTTGCCGGCGCCCGATGGACCGAACAGCGCGGTGACTCCATCTGACGGCGCTACGAATTGCGCGTTGAGCACGAACGCGCCCCGCGTCAGCCGCGCATCGACTGTGAGCGCGCCGGTCATGCGTCCAGCCTGCGGCGCGACCAGGCCTGCAATGCTTCGGCGCTGGCGAGACCCGCGATGGCCAGCGTGAACGAGTAGAACGCAAGCCGCAGCGCCTGCGCCTCCCCGCCCGGCATTTGCAAAGCGGCGTAGATCGCGAGCGGGAGCGTTTGCGTTTCACCCGGCACGTTCGATGCGAACGTGATGACCGCGCCGAATTCGCCGAGGCCCGCTGCGAACGCGGTGACGGCGCCGGCGAGCACGCCCGGCGCCGCAAGCGGCAGTGCGATGCTCCAGAAACGATCCAGCGGTGATGCGCGCAGCACGGCGGCGGCCTCGAGGTAGCGCTCGTCCGTCGCTTCGAACGCGAGGCGGATCGCGCGCACCATGAGCGGGAACGCCATCACGGCTGTCGCGAGCGAAGCGCCTTCGCTCGAAAACGCGAGATGCACGCCGAAGGTCTGATCGAGCCATCCGCCAATTGGGCCACGGCGGCCGAACGCGAGCAGCAGCAGGAAACCAATCAGCACGGGGGGAAGCACGAGCGGCAGGTGCGCGAATGCGTCGAGCACGCTCTTTCCAGGGAAGGCCGGGCGCGAGAGCGCGTAGGCGAACGCGATCGCGACCGGCAGCGACCACACGACCGCGCGCAGCGCGACCGTGAAGCTGGTCGCTAGAATTTGAAGCTCTTCGCCGGTTGGCATGCGCCTTGGTGGCCTGCTGCCCGGGCCGCAGCAAGCGCTTTCGCCCTAGCTGGCGAGCGTCGTTGTGATGGTGAGGCCGCGCTTCAGGGTGAGCGTGACCGGGGTGCGCTCGGCGATGTCTGCGAGGCGCGCGCGCTGCGTGTCGTCGAGCGGGCCATCGAGCGTGAGGACGCGCGTGATGGATTGATCGTCGCCTTCGCGTTTGAACTTGAGATCGACGCTCACGTTTTTGAGCGGCCATTCCTTGCGCTGCGCGTACATCTGCAGCGTGATCGCCGTGCAGCCGCCGAGCGCGGAGAGCAGCACGTCGTAAGGCGCGGGGCCGGCGTCCTTGCCGCCGAGTTCTGGGCCTTCGTCAACGATGAGCTCGTGATGGCCAGTCTTCACGCGCGTTGCGTAATTCACCTCGCCCAAACTCGCGACCGCGTGCGCCATGACGTGCTCCCTTGTGTGCAAACTGGCGCAACCTTCGCAGATTGCGCCAGCACGGCAATTATACGTTAGGCGGCGTCGACGAGCACGACTTCCGCGTCGGTCAGCGCTTTGATGCTGATCCTCGTTTCGTCACGCACGGCCGCGCCATCGCGCGGCTCGAGCGCCACGCCG
Organism: uncultured Caulobacteraceae bacterium; assembly: GCA_964564595.1. GTDB lineage: Bacteria > Pseudomonadota > Alphaproteobacteria > Caulobacterales > Aquidulcibacteraceae > JBEVOS01. The sequence goes on along the minus strand of CAZMCA010000089.1, from coordinate 1,378 downwards.
TTCACTTCGACCGAGCCGACGGCCGGCACGAGATAGACGAAGCGATTGGGCCCTAGATCATAGTCGACGGTTTCGCCGGCTTTGATCGTCGCGCCCGCGACGCGCGCGGGCGTGCGGATCGGGAGAGCATCGTCATCGCCGAGGCCGCTCGCGAGGGCGACGAACTTTCCGGAGCGATCGCCCTTCGGGAAGGGTTTTGCGCCCCACGAAGGATCGCCGCCGCGTTCGGCCGGCTGGATCCAAATCTGGAACAGCGTCGTCTCGCCGTCTTCCAGATTGTACTCCGCGTGGCGCACGCCGCGCCCGGCGCTCATCACCTGCACGTCGCCCGCTTCGGTGCGGCCGCGATTGCCCATGCTGTCCTGGTGCGTGATCGCGCCAGTGCGGACGTAGGTGATGATCTCCATGTCCGAATGGGGATGGGGCGGGAAGCCTGTCTGGGGGGCGATCTTGTCATCGTTCCAGACGCGGATGGGCCCCCAGTTCATGCGGGCCGGGTCGTAGTAGTTGGCGAACGAGAAATGGTGCTTGGCGTCGAGCCAGCCGTGGTTTTCGCCGCCGAGGGACGCGAAGGGGCGCCGTTCGATCATGGGGTGGACCTCCTGTTGGAGCCTAGATAGGGGGTGATTGCTGCAATTGCAACAACCTGACTTTCCGGACGCCGCGGCTATGGTCCGGCCCATGAGCGCCAACCTCGCCGCCCTCCTCTACAGCCGCTTTCCCGCCGATCCGGGCGCGCCCTGCTTCATCATTGAGGGGCGGGAGATCGGCTACGGCGCGGTGCGCGAGGGCGCCGGGCGGCTGGCGGCGTTGCTCAAGGCGCGCGGCGTTGGGGTGGGCGACCGGGTGGCGATGCAGGCGCCGAAAACGCCGGAAGCAATACTGCTCTATCTGGCGACGCTGCAGATCGGCGCGGTCTTCCTGCCGCTCAACACGGCCTACACACAGAGCGAGGTCGATTACTTCCTCGGCGACGCTGAGCCGAAGCTGTTCGTGACGGATGCTGTTGCGCTGGCGCGGGAAGCGGACGCGCTTGCGCCCGACCTCTTGGTCACGCCGCGCGCGGAGAGTGATCTTGCGGCGCTGATCTATACCAGCGGCACGACGGGGCGCTCCAAGGGCGCGATGCTGAGCCACGGCAATCTCGCGGCGAACGCGTTGGCGTTGCATCAAGCGTGGGGCTTTTCGGAACGCGACGTGTTGCTGCACGCGCTGCCGATCTTTCACGTGCATGGCCTGTTCGTCGCTTTGCACTGCGCGCTGCTTTCGGGGGCACCGATGTTGTGGCTCGCGAAATACGATGACGACGCGGTGATCGCTGCGTTGCCGCGCGCGACGGTGATGATGGGCGTGCCGACGTTTTACACGCGTTTGCTGG
>CAZMCA010000088.1:11025-13442 GCA_964564595.1 uncultured Caulobacteraceae bacterium | reverse complement strand
CGATCACGGCGGCGCAATCGTCTTTTCCGCGCGGTCTGAACCCTCTAAAGACGCCGTGGGAAGAAATCCGAGGGGCGCCGAATGGCCGACGTTTTTGTCTCGTACTCCAGCCAAGACCGCTTGCGGATCAAGCCATTGGCGGAGGCGCTGGAGTCCCGCGGGTTCTCGGTGTGGTGGGATCGCTCGCTCGGGGCTGGGGACGATTACACCGCGGTGATCACGCGCGAGTTGGCGGCGGCCAAGGCCGTCATCGTGGTGTGGACGGAAAATTCCGCGAACTCGACGTTCGTGCGCGATGAAGCTGGGCGGGCGCGGGACGATGGGCGGCTGATCCCGGTGATGCTCGACCGCGTGCAGATCCCGCTCGGGTTCGGCGCGTTTCAGGCGGAAGATTTCTCGAATTGGAATGAGCGGCCTGAAGCGCCGCAAATGCAGCTGCTGGAAGAAGCAGTTCGCGCCAAGCTCGAGGGGCGTTCGATCGATGGCGGGGCCGTGGCGGCGAAACGCCGGCGGCTGATGACGCGCATCCGGCTCGTGTCGGTGCTCTCGGTGATTGCGGCGGTGGTGGGCATCGCGGCGGGCGTGAACAACATCGTGAACCGGCCAGAGACGGTGGTGCAGCGGCCCGATCACGGCGCGCAACTCTTGGATTTGGTGAACCAGGGCAAGCTGTCGCCGGAGCAGGCGATCGAGTTGGCGCGGCTCTTGGAAAATGGCGCGCTCGGCGAGCAGCAATCGGCGGCGATGGAAGCACCAGCGGGGGCTGCGCCCGCGCCGATGGACAGCGCGCGCTCGCTCGACGGGACCGATCCGGAAGCGCAGATCGCGAGCGTGAGCGAAGCGGAGTTCGATGCGGCGGCGCGGCTCACGTATCGCGATGCGGTGGCGGAGTTGCTTCAGCATCCCGATCAAGCCGTGCGCACGGCGACGCTGCAGCTTTCAAACCCGCAGACGCGCGACGCGGCGATGCAGACGCTGTGGGCCGTTGCGCAACAGGGCGGGCCTTCGGCGGCCGCGATCTACAAAGTGTGCGGCGCGGTGGGCGAAGCAAACAACCATCCGTTGGGGCTACGCGCGCTTGAGCAGGCGCGTAACGTGAACCCGCAGGACGCGCAGGTCTGGCGCATGCTGAGCTATGGGCTTGAGCGCACCAATCAGGGCGCGGAGGCGCGCGGCGCGGCGCTGGTGGGCGCGGGGCTTACGGCGCAGGCCGAGGGCAATACGGCGGTGGCTGAGCAGCGGCTCGAGGCTGCGCTGCCGAACCTGGAATCGACGGAAGGGCGCGCGTTCGTGGAAGGCGCGCTCGGCGATGCGGCGGCGCAGCGCAACGATTGGAGCGCGGCGACGCGCCGGTACAGCCAGGCGCTGAACCTGCGGCGGCGCGCGCCGGACAATGCGCCGGCGGCCGCCGAAATTCAGGTCGATGCGCAAAAGCTCGTGCGCGCACTCGATCGCGACGGGCGCACCAACGAAGCATGCCGCACCGCGCAGGAAGTGCAGACGCAGGAGAATGTGGCGGCGGGCGATGCGGAGCTGGCGCAACGCTGCGAGCGGTTCCGGATCACGATCCGGCCGGGAACGCTCGCTCCGCGCGAGGGGACGATCCAACCGCGCACAGGGACGCTCGCGCCGCGGACGGCGCCGGCGACGCCGGCGCAATAGCGGACGCCGCTAGCTGTTTTGCGGTTTGAGGAAGCGGATGCGGGCAGCGCCGTAGTCGCGCGCGTCTTGCTCGGCGAAGGCGGGGAGCGCGATCTCTTCTGTTGCGCCGTGTTCGAACACGATCAGTGCGTCTTCAGTGATCCAGCCGCCGGGGAGGAGCGTGGCGAGCGCCTTTTCGCCGAGGCCCCGCGCGTAAGGCGGATCGAGGAAGACGAGATCGAACGGCGCGCCGAGGCCGGCGGGTTTTACGCCGAGGTCGGTCGCGTCGCGCCGGTGGACGCGCGTCACTCCGAACAGGTGAAAGTCATCGATCGTGCGCCGGATGGCGCCGCGGGCGGCTTCGTCTGTCTCAACGAACAATGCGAACGCGGCGCCGCGCGACAGCGCTTCAAAGCCGAGCGCGCCGGAGCCGGCGAAGAGATCGAGCACGCGGGCGTTTTCGACGCCTGGGGACCAATCTGCGTGGGCGAGGATGTTGAAGATGCTTTCGCGCGTGCGGTCGGTGGTGGGGCGCGTCTTGTCGCCCGCGGGGGCGTGCAGCGTTCTGCCTTTGAGTTCTCCGCCGACGATGCGCATGGCGTGCGTATAGCGGAGCTCAGACGACCCAGCTATCGGCGGCGCCTTCGCCGGTGAGGGCGGCGACGATTTGTTCGGCGGCGTCCTCGGGCGAAAGCTTGGTGGTGTCGATGCGGATTTCTGGCGCCTCGGGCGGCTCATAGGGGCTGTCGACGCCGGTGAAGTTCTTGAGTTCGCCG
>CAZMCA010000088.1:0-11015 GCA_964564595.1 uncultured Caulobacteraceae bacterium | reverse complement strand
AGAGGCCCTTCACGTCGCGCGATTCCGCAACCGAGAGGGGCGTGTCGACGAAGATTTCGATGAACTCGCCCTTCGCCATGAGATCGCGCGCGAGTTGCCGCTCGGCGCGGAACGGCGAGATGAACGAGACGAGCGTGATGAGGCCCGCATCGGCCATCAGCTTGGAGACTTCGGCGACGCGGCGGATGTTTTCGACGCGATCTTCATCCGTGAAGCCGAGATCACGGTTGAGGCCGTGGCGGACGTTGTCGCCATCGAGCGTGATGGTGTGGCGCCCGAGCGAGTGGAGCTTGCGCTCGACGAGATTGGCGATGGTGGACTTGCCCGAGCCGGAGAGGCCGGTGAACCACAGCACTTTGGGTTGCTGGCCTTTGATGTGCGCGCGGGCGGCGCGATCCACGTCGAGCGCCTGCCAATGGATGTTGTGCGCGCGGCGGAGGGCAAAATCGATGAGGCCTGCGCCGACGGTGGCGTTGGTCATCCGGTCGACGAGGATGAAGCCGCCGAGATCGGGGTTGGCGGCGTACGGCTCGAACGCGATCGGCTGATCGGTGGAGACGTTGCAGACGCCGATTTCGTTGAGCTCAAGCTTGCGCGCGGCGCATTGCTCGAGCGTGTTCACGTTCACCTTGTGCTTGGGCTCGGTGATCGTGGCGGTGACGGTTTTGGCCCCGATCTTCAGCCAATAGGGGCGGCCGGGAAGCAGCGGCTCATCCGCCATCCAGATGATGGTGGTTTGAAACTGATCGGCGGCTTCGACGGGATTGTCGTTCGCGCCGATCACGTCGCCGCGCGAGCAATCGACTTCGTCCGTCAGCGTGAGCGTGACGGATTGGCCGGCGACGGCCTCTTCGAGATCGCCATCGAGCGTGACGATGCGCGCGACCGTGCTGGTGCGGCCTGATGGCGCGATGCGGATGCGATCGCCTGGGCGCACGCGGCCGGACGCGATTTGGCCGGAAAACCCACGAAAATCGAGGTTCGGGCGATTCACCCATTGCACCGGCATGCGGAACGGCGCGCGCGCCAACCGCTCGCCATCGATCTCGACCGTTTCGAGATGGTCCATCAGCGCGGGGCCCTTATACCAGGGCGTGGTCGCGCTCTTTTCGGTGATGTTGTCGCCCTTCAATCCGCTGATCGGGATCGCGAGAATGTTGGCGAGGCCGATGTCGTTCGCGAACGATGTGTAGTCGGCGACGATCTCGTCGAAGCGTTCTTTCGAGAAGCCGACGAGGTCCATCTTGTTCACGGCCAGCACGACGTGGCGGATACCCATGAGCGAGACGAGATAGGAGTGCCGGCGCGTTTGCGTGAGCACGCCCTTGCGCGCGTCGATCAAGATGATGGCGAGATCGGCGGTCGAGGCGCCGGTGACCATGTTGCGCGTGTATTGCTCGTGGCCGGGCGTGTCGGCGACGATGAACTTGCGCTTGTCGGTCGAGAAGAAGCGGTACGCGACGTCGATCGTGATGCCTTGCTCGCGCTCGGCGGCGAGGCCATCGACGAGAAGCGCGAAATCGATGTCGCCGCCCTGGGTGCCGACCTTTTTGCTATCGGCTTCGAGCGCGGCGAGCTGATCTTCGAAGATCATCTTGGAATCGTAGAGCAGGCGCCCGATCAGCGTGGACTTGCCGTCATCGACGGAGCCGCACGTGATGAAGCGCAGCAGCGATTTGCGCTGATGCTGATCGAGATAGGCCCCGATGTCCTTGGCGATGAGTTCTGAGATGTGGGCCATTAGTGCGTGAACTGGCAGAGCCAGACGGTGCGGCCGCCGGCTGATTGGTCTTCTGCGACGTGCGCGATTTCTTCGAGGTCGTTGGCGGCGAACAGCGCGCGGTATTCTTCGGGCGCAAGCGAGGCGTGGTAGAGCGGCTCGCCTTCAAGCTCGCCGATGGCTTCGCCGGCGTGTGGGCCGCTGGTGAAGAGCAGGGGCGCATTGGCGTTGGCGTGATCGGCGATGCGCGGAAACATGGCGCGCTGGGCCGGCTGATCGAGGTGGAAGAACGAATCCCACATCACCACGCCATCGAAACGCTGCTTCAGATCGAGCGTACGCATGTCCGCTTCGATCCACGCGCCATCCGGGCGGCGTGCGCGGGCGCGATCGAGCATCGGCGCGGACGTATCGACGCCGGTGACTCTAAATCCGCGCGTGGTGAGGTGTTCGGCGATCGGTTCGCCAGAGCCGCAGCCGACATCGAGCACGGCGCCGCCGGGTGTGACGCGATCGGCGAAGCGATCGATCCAGGCGCGCTCCACGAACGGCGCGCCGCGGCGAAGATCGTTCCACGCCGCGCCTTTGCGGTTGTAGAGGCTGACGATGTTGTCCGCTTCGCTCATCCTCAGAGCGATTGCGCGAGTTTCAACGCGGCGTCGTGATCTTCGATCGCAGGGCGGAAGAAACAGTCGGCTTCGTAGCGCGGGCGGCGCAGAATGCGCGGCAGGCGGAACGAAACGGGGCGGTCTTCGGCGAGATCGTTGCGAAAGCCGAGCGTGGCGATTTGGGCGAAGCGAAGAATGCCCATCAGAAGTACCCTTCCTGCTTTTTCTTTTCCATCGACGCGCTTTGATCGTGATCGATCATGCGGCCTTGGCGTTCGCTCGTGGTGGCGAGCAACATTTCCTGAATGATCTGCGGCAGCGTTTCCGCTTCGCTCTCGATCGCGCCGGTGAGCGGGTAGCAGCCGAGCGTGCGGAAGCGGACCTTCTTCATCTCCGGCGTCTCGCCGGGTTCGAGGCGCATGCGTTCATCGTCGACCATGATGAGCGTGCCGTTGCGGCGAACGACCGGGCGCTCGGCGGCATAGTAGAGCGGCACGATCGGGATGTTTTCGAGGTGGATGTATTGCCAGACGTCGAGCTCGGTCCAGTTCGAGATCGGGAAGACCCGGATGCTTTCGCCAGGGTGCTTCTTGGTGTTGTAGAGCTTCCAAAGTTCGGGGCGCTGGTTCTTCGGATCCCAGCGATGCTGTGCGGTGCGGAACGAAAAGATGCGCTCCTTGGCGCGGCTCTTTTCTTCATCGCGGCGCGCGCCGCCGAAGGCTGCGTCGAAGCCGTACTTATCGAGCGCTTGCTTCAAGCCCTCGGTCTTCCAGATGTCGGTGTGCAGTGCGGAGCCGTGGTCGAACGGGTTGATGCCCTTCGCGAGCGCTTCAGGGTTTTGGTAGACGAGCAGCTGCATGCCGAGCTCTTGCGCCATGCGGTTGCGCATCTCGTACATGGCTTTGAACTTCCACGTCGTATCGACATGGAGCAGCGGGAAGGGCGGGGGCGCGGGATAGAACGCCTTCTGCGCCAGGCGCAGCATGACGGCGCTGTCTTTGCCGACGCTGTAGAGCATCACCGGCTTTTCAGCCTCGGCCGCGACCTCGCGCATGATGTGGATGCTCTCGGCCTCCAGGCGCTGGAGGTGTGTCAGCCGATCCGGCGCGATGGCGGCGTCGGGCTTGGGGGCGAGGGCGAGGGCGCTCATATGCGAAGTGTGGACAGTCCGGTGCGGCGCCGGCGCGTGGAGGCCCGGGCAAGCGGAAGATAGGGAGCCGCCCGTGCGTCCGCCCTTCCGTTCTTCTGAGTGTGGCTTTAGCGAAGCTCCCGAATAGGAGACCCAGATGGCCCGCGAGCGGCTGGAATTACTGGAGGTGAGCCCGCGGGACGGGTTTCAGAACGAGCCGGAGCTGGTCTCGACGGCGATTAAACTCGACTTGATTGGTCGTATATTGGGGGCGGGCTTCCGGCGGCTGGAGGCGGGGAGCTTCGTGAACCCCTCCAAGGTGCCTCAGATGGCCGACAGCCCCGAGGTGTTCGCCGGGCTGCCGGCGCGGGCGGACGCCAGCTTCATCGCGCTGGCGCTCAACCCGCGCGGCTATGACAGGGCCGTCGCTGCTGGGGCGCGGGAGGTGAACTACGTTTTCTGCGCCAGCGAGGAATTTTCGATCCGCAACAACGGCGCTTCGGTGGCCGATACGCTGAAGCCGTGGCCGGAGGTGGCTGCGAAGGCCAAGGCGCAGGGCGTGCGGCTATCGGCGACGCTCTCCACGGCGTTTGGGTGCCCGTTCGAGGGCGAAGTGCCGGTTAAGCGGATCGCGGCGATTACCGAAGAGATCGCGGCGGCGGGGCCGTTCGAGATTGCGCTGGCGGATACGATTGGCGTCGCCTCACCGAAGGACGTGACGGATCGCTTTGCGGCGATCGCGGGGCTCGTCGGTGATGCGCAGCTGCGGGCGCATTTTCACAACACGCGCAACACGGCGCTCGCGAATGCGGTGGCGGCGGTGGAGAGCGGCGTCCGGGTACTCGATGGCTCGCTCGCGGGGATTGGCGGGTGCCCGTTCGCGCCGGGCGCTGCGGGCAACGTACCGACGGAAGATCTCGCCTACATGTTCGACCGCATGGGCTTTGAGACGGGCATCGATCTCGATGCGGCGATCGAGACCGCGCGCTTCATCAGCGCCGCGCTTGGCAAACCGACGCCGGGCATGGTGAGCCGGGCTGGCGGTTTTCCAAAGAAGCACTAAGCGCAGCACAAAACGAAACGGCCGCCGCGTCCCTCCACGCGGCGGCCGTCCGTTGTGCGTCCCCCGCGGCCGAAGCCGCGTTAGGATTAGAGCGCGCGCTTCACCGTGAGCACGACGCGGCCGTCAGAGGCTTCGTCGCCCGACGGGCCGAACACTTCCGGATCGAGGTTCGTGTCGGTGTAGCGCAGGTCGAGACCGAAGCCCGCGACCGTGGCCGTGCCGCCGATGTTCCATGTCGTGTAGTTGTCTTCGCCGCCCGGATAGTAGCCGGCTTGATCGACGCTTTGATTGCCGACCGCGCCCGAGATCGAGAGCGTGTCGCTGACCGCGAACGACGCGTTGATTTCAGCGTACAGGCCGGACTCGTCACCAGCGGTGAGCGTGAAGTCGGGCGAGTAATAGAGCGCGCCGCCGAGCGTGAAGCCTTCAGCCGGAGCGATCGAGGCGCCCGCCTTGAATTCCCACATGTCGGTTTCCGGAGCGCCCGGCGCTTCGTCCATGCCCGGATAGAGATAGCCGATCACGCCGAAGTCGAGCGTCACGGCGCCGAGAACCGGGCGAACGCCGGCGTACACGTCCGTTTCGATCGTGCCGTTCGAACCAAAGTCGATGCTCGACGCCCAAGCGCCGGCGTAGAAGATGTCATTGGTGACATCGAAGCCGCCTTGCACAGCGATGTCGCTGTCGCTCTGCGACACGCCGCGGAAGACGTAATCCGACGTCAGCGCAACGTTGCCAGAGAAAGTTGGTTCGGCGTAGGCGGCCGTCGTCGTGGCCGCGCTCGCCAACAAAGCGAGTCCAATGATCTTCTTCATGCTCAACATCCTTATTCCCCCGCGGGTTCTCGCCGCGTGCGCAGCGAAGCTCACGAATTAGCGTGAACGAGTGGTAAACAGCTCTAAACAACGCAGTCAGATTGCGTGTTAAAGGCAACGGCGTTGCAGCGCGGCCACAAGGGTGTGCATTGGCTAGTTTTTGGGCGCGATGCGCGTTTGCCGCCTGAAACGCGGGCGCCGGGCCTGCGCGGAAACGCGCACCTAGCGCGTTAGAGCGCGCGTTTGAGCGTTGCGACGATTCGATCTTCCGTCACGGCGGTGTCGAGATCGGTGTCGTGATAACGCAGATCGAACGAGAAGCCGTAGAGCTCAAACGTGCCGCCGAGTTGCCAGGCGTTGTAGTTGTCGGTTGAGCCCGCGTAATAATTTGCCGTCTCGACGCTCTGATTGCCGTAGGCGCCAGAGACGGAGAAAATAGGCGTAACGGCATAGGCCGCGTTGGCTTCAACGTACCAGGACTGCCCGCCATTGGTGGTGAAGTCGGGCGAGTAATTCGCCTCGGCGCCGAGTGTCAGCGCTTCGACGGGATTGATCGCGCCGGCGGCTTTCACTTCCCAAAAATCGAACTCTCCGAACGCATTTGTTGAGCCCGGGTAGAGAAATCCGGTGACGCCGAAATCGAGCGAAACCGGACCAAGCGTCGGCGTTACGCCGGCGTACACATCCACTTCGATCGAGCCCGGGATTCCGAAGTCGACGTTCGATGCCCATACGCCGGAGTAGAAGAAATCATCCGTGTAGTCGAAGCCGCCTTGAACGGCGGGATCTTCCATCGTTTGCGAATAGCCGCGGAAGACGTAGTCGGTGGTGAGCGCGATGTTGCCGCTGAACGCACCCTCGGCGTGCGCCGCGGCCGGGAGCGCTGCGCCCGCCAACAACACCGCGCCAATCATCTTCCGCTTCATTGCAAGCTCCGCCCGAATCTTAGGCAGAGCGTGCGATCACATGGTGAATGGCGCGTTAAGACCTGCGGCGATTGTTTAGCGCGTTGCGGCGATCGGACTCAGCGCGCGGTGAGCGGCGCGTAGCCGAGATGGCTGCCCGCATCGACGAGCAGCGTTTCGCCGGTGACGTGGCGGGCTGCGTCGCTGATGAGGAAGAGTCCAGCGTCGGCGATGTCTTCGGGAGTCGATGCGGCTTTGAGGGGCGTGTTCTTGATCGCGTTGTCGCGGATCGTTTGCGTGCGCTCTTCGCCGTACTGATCGGTGAACCAGCGCGTGTCGATAAAGCCGGGGCAGAGCGCGTTGACACGGATCTTTGGCGCGAGGGCGCGCGCGAGCGAGATGGTCATGGTGTTCAGCGCGCCCTTCGAGGCGGCGTAGGCGACGGAAGAGCCGATGCCGGTGACGCCCGCGATCGAGGATGTCATCAGCACGGACGAACGCTCGGCGGCTTCGAGGAGCGGGCGCGCGGCGCGGATCATCTGGAACGGGGCGACGGTGTTGATGGTGTAGATCCAGAGGAAGTCTTCCTTGGAGAGCCCGTCCATGTTGGCGTGGTTGGGCACGTGCTTGGTGACGCCGGCGTTGTTGGCGAGCGCATCGATGCGGCCGTATTTTTCCGCGGCCTTGGCGAGCGCGCGGCAGGCGCCATCGTCGGCGACGTCGGCTTGCACGGCGAGCGCCTCGGCGCCGGCGGCGCGCAGCTCATCGGCGGTTTCTTCGGCTTCCTTGGCGCTTTTCGAGTAATTGACGATGACGGCTTTGGCGCCGCGCTTGGCGGCCCCGATGGCGATGGCTTTGCCAAGGCCCGTGCCCCCGCCCGTGACCATGATGATCTTGCCGTCGAAATCGTTCATCGGAGCGCTCCTCGTTCTATGGGGGCATGACCTAGCCGCTTGGCACCGCCGCCGCTAGGAGAGGGGCATGACGGACAATCTCACCCAGCTCGGCCACAGCGCGCCGATCCCGGCGCGCCCGGAAGACGCCGTGCTCGAGCGCGCGCCCAATCCGCACAAAGGCGCGCCGCTCTATCTCGCACGCTTCACGGCGCCGGAGTTCACGTCGATCTGCCCGGTGACGGGGCAGCCCGATTTCGGCACGCTCGTTATCGATTACGCGCCGGGCGACTGGATCGTGGAGTCCAAGAGTCTGAAGCTGTTCCTGCAGAGCTTCCGCAATCACGGCGCGTTCCACGAAGATTGCACGATCTATGTCGCCAAGCGGATCGTGGAAGCGATCGCGCCGGCGTGGCTGCGCATCGGCGGCTATTGGAATCCGCGCGGCGGCATTCCGATCGATGTGTTCTGGCAAACCGGCGCGCCGCCGGAGGGCTTGTGGCTGCCGGATCAGGGCGTCGGGACGTATCGCGGGCGAGGCTAGCGATCACGCATTAGAAAGGCGCTTGCCCTCCGCAGGGCGCCGCGCCAGCTTCCCTCCGAAGGCGCATGAGACGCCGTGAGGTGAGGGACAACCGATGAAGAAGATGGCGATGATCGCGTGCGCGTTGGCGTTCGCGGGGATGACGGCGAGCGCGCAGCAAGCCGCGGCGCCGGCGGCGGAAACCGCGCCGTGGTATCCGTCGCGCTACGGCGCGGAAGATACGGCGGGCGCGACGAACAATCTTTCCGAGGCGCATACGCGCAATGCGGCGCGGCTGGTGCGGGAAGGGAAGGTGTACGCGCTCGGCGTTGTCACGAACCGGGAGAGCCCGGCGTACGATCCGCGCTGGTTCAACATCGTCGTCACGCAATCGAATGACGGCACGGGTCCAGTGATCGGCGCCAACAACGCGACGGCGAACGACGATATCCTGATCACGTATCTCGGCATCGGCACGCAGATCGATGGCCTCGGGCATCTCGGGATCAATCACCGCTACTATAACGGCATGCGCGCGCAGGATTTCGTGACGCCGAATGGCCTGACGCGCCTTGGCACGGAAAGCATCCGGCCGATCGCGACGCGCGGGGTGCTTCTCGATATGACACGGCACTACAACGCCAATCCGGTCGCGCCCGGTACGGCGTTCAACCGCGCGGAGATCGATGCGGCGCTGCGGCGCGCGCGGGTGACGCTGCAGCGCGGAGACGTGGTGCTCTTCCACACCGGCTACATGGCCGCGCAAGCGCAGGCGAACCCGGCGCAATACATCGCGCAGCAGCCGGGGCTCGGGCTTGAGGGCGCGCGCTATCTGGCGGAGGCGGGCGTGGTTGCGATTGGGTCGGATACGGCGGCGCTTGAGGCGATCCCTTTCGAGCGCGCGGATCATCCGTTCGTGGTGCACCAGACGCTGCTCGCGCAACACGGCGTGCACATTCTGGAGAACGTGAACACGGCTGAGCTCGCGGCGGATGGCGCGACGACGTTTCTGTTCGTGCTTGGGCAACCGCGCTTTCAAGGTGCGGTGCAGATGGTCGTGAACCCGATCGCGATTAGGTAGCGCTTTCCCTCCCCGCCAGGGGAGGGTGTCGTCGCGACGCGCGCGGCGTGACGACGGGTGGGGCGGATGCGTTGCCGTTGAAATGGTGGCGCCTGTGTTAGACCCCACCCGTCGCGCTGCGCGCGACACCCTCCCCTGCAGGGGAGGGAAAAGGCGTTTCGCTAGAACCGCGTCACGCGGCTCGAAAGATCGGGGCGGGCGCGTTCGATGGCGGGGGCGCTGGCTGTGCCCAGGAAGACGAGGCCGGCGATGCGTTCGTGTGTGCTGAGGCCGAGGGCGGCGCGGGCGCGTTCGTCATACGTGACCCATTCGGTGAGCCACGTGCCGGCGTAGCCCATTGCGTGCGCGGCGATGAGGAGGCCGTAGCACACGGCGCCGGCGGAGAGTTGCTGCTCCCATTCTGGAATCTTATGCGGCGTGTGCGTGGCGCTGACGACCATCACGCAGACGGGCGCAGTGAGGAAGCGCTTCTTCTCGAACGCGATGCGATCTGGCGTGACGCCGTCATCGCCGGCGATCACGTTGGCGATCGCTTCGCCGGCGCGCGCGCGACCTTCGCCTTCGAAAACGACGAAGCGCCAGGGGCCGAGCTTGCCGTGATCGGGCGCGCGGGCGGCGAGGCGGATCAATGTATCGATCTCATGCGGCGCGGGGCCCGGTTCGGTGAGGAATGCGAACTTCGTCGAGCGGCGGCGCGCCATCAGCGAGAGCGTTTCGATGCTTTCGCGCGCGGAGACGGCGGGATCGTTTTCGTGCGGGCTATCGGGCACGCGGGCGGGATCGATGGTCATGGGCCGGACATGCGTGTTTTGAGAACGGTTTGCAAGTAGCGCGGCGTTTAGCCGACGCTGTAAGCGCAGAGCTTGTTGCCGTCGAGATCGCGGAAATACGCGAAGTAGATGTTGGGGCGCCGCAAACCCGGCGCGCCTTCGTCCGTGCCGCCGAGCGCGAGCGCTGTAGTGTAGAACGCATCGACGTCCGCGCGCGAGTCGAAGTTGAGCGCGATCATCGCGCCGTTGCCGGGCGTTGCGCGCTCTTTGTTGTGCGGGCCGAGCACGGCGAAGAACGGGCGGCCATCCTTGCCGTACACGCGCCCGCCGGATTCGTGCTCCATCGTGGGGGTAACGCCGCACGAGCCGAACAGCGCGTCGTAAAACGCTTTGGCGGCGGGCAGATCGTTTGAGCCGACCGTTGCATAACCAAGCCGCGCCATCGCTTTTGAACTCCTTCGCCGCCATCATGGCGCGCGGAGCATAGGAGCGTGTTCGTGCAGCGTTGGGAAGAGAGCGGCAATCCGTGGACGGTGCGCGGCGTGACGCGCCCGTTCGAGAATGCGTGGTTCGCGATCGATGCGCATGACACGCTCAATCCCGCGGGCAATCCCGCGAGCTATGCGGTGATCCGCATTCGCCGGCGCGCGGTCGGCGTGTTGCCGATCGATGACAAGGGCCACGTGCACATGGTGGGGCAGTGGCGTTTCCCGCTTGGGCGCTATTCGTGGGAGATGCCGGAAGGCGGCGCGGAGCCTGGCGAAGACACCGCAGATTGCGCGCGCCGTGAGCTCAAAGAGGAGACGGGGCTTTCCGCCAGCGATCTGGTCGAGATTTTGCGGATGGACCTGTCGAACTCGCTCACGGACGAAAGCGCGGTGCTTTATCTCGCGTTTGGGCTGAGTGAGGGCGAAGCCGCACCGGAGGAGACCGAGGTGCTGGCGCGCCGGTCTGCGCCGTTCGCGGAGGTTCTGGAACGGGTTGTAACCGGCGAAATAACGGACTCGTTAACCGTTGCGGCGGTCCTGCGGGCCCACCACATGGCTGTGACGGGCCGGTTGCCGGAAGCGCTCGCGCGCGTCATGCTGCCCTAAAGACAAGAGGAACGCGAGATGGCTGACGGAAACACCCAGGCCGCGAAGCCGCGCGTGTTCGAAGCATCCGGCGGCGTGTGGGCGCAATTGCGCATCGAGGCCGTGCAGGCCGCGGCCGAGGAGCCGACGCTGGCTTCCTACCTCCACGCCACGATTTTGCATCACGAGAAGATCGAAGAGGCGCTCTCCTATCACCTCGCGCAGAAGCTGGGCGGCGGGGACATGAGCCCGCTGCAACTCCGCGAAGTTTGCCGCGAAGCGTTTCTGGCCGATCCTGACATCGCGCGCTCAGCGGAGCGCGACATGCGCGCGGTGCGTGACCGCGATCCGGCGTGCCGGTCCTATTTACAGCCCTTCCTGTTCTACAAGGGCTATGCGGGCCTGCAGGCCTCTCGCATCTCGCATTGGCTGATG
>CAZMCA010000087.1:0-13615 GCA_964564595.1 uncultured Caulobacteraceae bacterium | reverse complement strand
CCCTCGGTCTCGCGATCTTCCGCGTCGACGAGGATGAACATGCGCCCGTTGCGCGCCTCTTCGATCACCTCGGCAATCGGGGTGATGTAGCGGTGCAGGTCTTCGAGCGGATTTTGTTGAGCGCTCATGCAGGACTCCGCGCCGAAAGGATGCGCGCCGTGTAGCGCGCCAGGAGATCGGCTTCGAGGTTTACTCTATCGCCGGGTTCGAGTTTCGCCAAAGTCGTCACCGCCCAGGTGTGCGGAATGATCAGCACCCCGAAGCCCTCGTCATCGACTTCGTTGACCGTGAGCGAGACGCCCGCGACCGCAACCGAGCCCTTCTGGGCGATCAAATGCGCGATTGAAGCGGGCGGCGCGATCTTTACGCGCCAGCCATCGCCGTCGGCCGTGACGGAAAGCACCTCGCCCAAGCCGTCCACGTGCCCGGTGACGATGTGGCCGCCCAATTCGTCGCCCGCGCGAAGCGAGCGCTCGAGGTTCACCTTGTCGCCTTTGCCGAGATGGCCAAGCGACGTGAGGTGGAGGCTCTCGGCCGCGACCTCCACGACGTGGCGCATGCCCGCCTCGCGGGGCGCGGCCTCCACCACGGTCAGGCAGCAGCCGTCATGGCAGATCGATGCGCCGATCTCGACCGAGGCGGCGTCGTAAGGGCTATCGACCGTCAGGCGCAGCAGGCCGTTGCCGCGCTCCACCGCGGCGACTTCCCCGACCGCCGAAACCAGACCCGTAAACATCGCTCACACCCGCTCGTAGCTTTCCCAGAGATCGGCGCCGAGCTCACGAACCGCAACCCGCCGGAAGGCTGGCGCGTCCGATAGGCGCTTCAGCTCCAGGCTTTCGATGGCGGGCCGGCCCTCAGCGCCGAGCAGGATCGGCGCGCGCACCCACTCCAGCTTATCGACGAGCCGGGCGCGGATCAGCGCCGCCGCCACCTGCCCGCCGCTCTCCACCAGCACCCGCGCGATCCGCCGCTCAGCCCACAGATGCGCGAACGCCGCATCGAGATCGACGCCGCCTTTGGCGTGGCCGGGCACGAGCGCCACCGAAGCGCCCGCCTTCTCAAGCTCGGCGCGGGCGTATCTGTCGGCGCCTTCCGCGCCGATGATCAGCAACGGCGCGGTCCCCAGCGTCGCGATCAGCTTTGACCGGAGCGGCAGCCGCAGGCGGCTGTCGAGCACCACACGCAGAGGCTGGCGCGCCGGCGCATCGCCCAGCCGTACCGTGAGTTCTGGATCGTCCGCCAAGGCGGTGCCTGAGCCCACCATCACGGCGTCAACTTCGCCCCGCAGGCGGTGGACCTCGGCGCGCGCCTCCGGCCCGCTGATCCAGCGGCTCTCGCCCGAGCCGGTTGCGATCCGGCCGTCGAGCGAGGTGGCGAGCTTGAGGATGATGTCCGGACGGCCGCTCATGGGCCGTCAGGATCGCCCTTCCCGCTCTTGGCGCCAAGCTGTGGGTCGCTGAGGATCTTCGCGAAGTCGCCCGTCTCGCGGAAATCGCGATAAACCGAGGCGTACCGCACGAACGCCACCGGGTCGGTGTTGGCCAGCGCTTCCATCACGAGCTCGCCGATCTGTTCGGATGCGATCTCGCTCTCGCCGAGGCTTTCAAGCCGCCGCACAATCCCGCTCACGAGTTGATCGATCTTCTCTGCTTCAATCGGGCGCTTGCGCAGCGCGACTTGAATAGAGCGCACCAGCTTCTCGCGCTCGAACGGCACCTTGCGGCCGGACTTCTTCAGAATGATCAATTCGCGCAACTGCACGCGCTCGAACGTCGTAAAGCGTGAGCCGCACGCATCGCATTGGCGCCGCCGGCGAATGCACGCGCCGTCCTCGGTGGGACGGCTGTCCTTCACCTGGGTGTCTTCGTTTTGGCAGAACGGGCAGCGCATGAGGACCAGGCAGTATGGCAGTGGGCGATAGGGCAGTAGGCGGAGTCGGACGCGCGCCCTACTGCCGACTGCCTTACTGCCCTACTGCCTCAATAGATCGGAAACCGGCTCGTCAGCGCCTCGACCTTCGCGGCGACCGCCGCTTCGGTTGCGGAATTGTCGCCGTTCGATTTCGCGAGCGAGTCGATCACTTCGACGATGAGATCGGCGATCTGGCGGAATTCTGCGGGGCCAAAGCCGCGCGTCGTGCCCGCAGCGGAGCCAAGCCGCACGCCGCTCGTCACCATCGCGCTCTTGGGGTCGAACGGGATCGTGTTCTTGTTGCAGGTGATCATCGCGCGCTCGAGGCTCGCTTCGGCCGCTTTGCCCGAAACGCCCTTGGGCCGCAGATCGACCATGATGAGGTGGCTGTCCGTGCCGCCGGAAACGACAGCGAGCCCGCCTTCGATCAAGCGGTCCGACATCGCCTTGCAGTTCTCGACGACGCGGCGCGCATAGAGCTTGAACTCGGGTTCGAGCGCTTCTTTGAACGCCACCGCCTTCGCCGCGATCACGTGCATCAGCGGCCCGCCCTGAATGCCAGGGAAAACCGCGCTGTCGACCTTCTTGCCGATATCAGGATCGTTCGAGAGGATCATGCCGCCGCGCGGGCCGCGCAGCGTCTTGTGCGTCGTCGTCGTTACGACATGCGCGTGCGGCAGCGGGCTCGGGAAGACGCCGCCGGCAACGAGCCCGGCGAAGTGCGCCATATCCACCATGAAATACGCGCCGACCGAATCCGCGACCTCGCGGAACTTCGCAAAGTCGATCACGCGGCTATAGCCAGAGCCGCCCGCGATGATGAGCTTGGGTTTGCACTCCTGCGCGATCTTCGCGAGCTGATCGTAGTCGATCAGCTGCGTCTCGGGGTCGACGTTGTACGCGACCGGTTTGAACCACTTGCCGGATTGATTGACGTTCTTGCCGTGCGTGAGGTGGCCGCCTGAACCAAGGTCCATCCCCATGAACGTGTCGCCCGGCTGCATCAGCGCGAAGAACACGGCCTGGTTGGCTTGGCTGCCCGAGTTCGGCTGCACGTTCGCCCACGCGCAATCGAACAGACGCTTGGCGCGCTCGATCGCAAGACGCTCGACGACATCGACGTGTTCGCAGCCGCCGTAATAGCGCTTGCCCGGATAACCTTCGGCGTACTTGTTGGTGAGCACCGAGCCCTGCGCTTCGAGCACAGCGCGGGAGACGATGTTCTCAGACGCGATCAACTCAATCTGACGCTGCTGGCGGTCAAGTTCGGCGCGGATCGCGTCCTCGATATCGGGGTCGGCCTTGCCCAGAGCAGCCTCGAAAAACCGGTCACGTTCTGCTGCGGCGCGTCCTGCGGCTTGGCTCATGGGCGATCCTTTGATTCCGTTCGCGGCGTTCTAACGGCCCCCGCGCGGCCTGAGAAGGTCATCCCGCCAAGCGCCACAAGCAAAGGCAGAGATGACTGGGTGCTATTTAATACCAATTCGCGCCTGCAGCGAAGCACTCCTTACATAAGTACCCGGTGGAATACTTGCGCCCCAAAGAGCCCAATGCATATAAACATAAGCGGATGGGACGAGTGTTTTGGGGCTAAAGGCTAAGTTATGCGCGACGACGACTTGGATGATCTCACGGCTACTGACGAAACACTGCGCCTAACGACTGACATCGTCGCTTCTTTCGTCACCAACAATAAAATCGCGGCCAATGAGCTGCCTGAGCTGATCCGCGCCGTCCACCGCACAGTTGGCGCGCTGGCGAACGGAGAAGAGGACAAAACCCACGAAAAGCCGAAACCTGCGGTTCCCGTGAACAAGTCTGTCCACAACGACTACATCGTCTGCCTTGAAGACGGTAAGCGTCTGAAAATGCTGAAGCGTTACTTGCGCTCAACTTACGATATGTCGCCGGAGGATTACCGGAAGCGCTGGGGCCTGCCGCCGGACTATCCGATGGTCGCGCCCGCCTACGCCGCCCGCCGGTCCGAGTTCGCCAAGCGCATTGGCTTGGGGCGCGGCGTCCGCCGGAAGGATTAGGCCGCCCAGCACGGCTTTCAGACCAGTTTTCCCGGTCTTTTTGCAGTTGGATTTGACCCAGGCTGGGTCGAAAGCAGGCGCTCCAGTTTTCGGAGCGCCAGCGCCTCCAAATCGGCGCGCGCGGCGCTCGCTGGCCCCTGGATGATGGCCTCGACGCCGGTTTCGACATCGACCGCCGCGCAGCGCGCAGCGCCCCCGATCTGGGTGATTTCGAAGATGACTTCGCGGGGCGCCCCGCCCGGCACTACGCCGCCCGGTTCTGCACCGGCTCAGTCCAAACGGCCTTCATCGCCGTGACCAAGGCTTCCATCAGCGCATCGTCATGGAAGGGCGACGGCGTGAACCGCAGCCGCTCCGTACCGCGCGGCACCGTAGGGTAATTGATCGGCTGCACGTACACGCCGTGCTCAAGCAGCAGCTTGTCCGACAATTCCTTGCAGCGGTTCGCATCGCCCACCAGCACCGGCACGATATGCGTCGTCGAAGACGGCATCACCGGAAGGCCCGCGTCGAGGAAGAGCTGCTTCAAGCGCTCGGCGCGCTCGGCCAGGCGGTCGCGCATGTGCGGGCACGCCTTCACGATGCGCACGCTTTCAAGCGCGGCGGCCGCGATCGAGGGCGAGAGCGAGGTGGTGAAAATGAACCCGGGCGCAGCAAGGCGGATCGCATCGATCGCCGTCTTCGGGCCGGTCACATAGCCGCCCATCGTGCCAAACGCTTTGGCCAGCGTGCCTTCGATGAAATCAACCCGGTGCATCACGCCATCGCGTTCCGCGACGCCGCCGCCGTTTTGCCCATAAAGGCCAACGCCGTGGACCTCATCGAGATACGTCATCGCGCCATAGGCTTCCGCGATGTCGCAAATCGCCCCGATCGGCGCGACGTCGCCGTCCATCGAATAGACGCTCTCGAACGCGATCAGCTTGGGCGCGTCGGCCGGCGCTTCGTTCAGCACGCTTTCAAGGTGCTGGAGATCGTTGTGGCGGAAAATGCGAACATTGCACTTGGCGCGCTTGATGCCCTCGATCATCGAGGCGTGGTTCAGCGCGTCGGAGAAGATCCAGAGGTTCGGGAAGAGCTTCGCCAACGTCGAAAGCGTCGCGTCGTTCGAGACGTAGCCCGAGGTGAAGAGCAGCGCCCCCTCTTTGCCATGCAGCGAAGCGAGCTCGGCTTCGAGATCGACGTGATAGCTCGTCGTGCCGGAAATGTTGCGCGTGCCACCCGAACCGACGCCCACGTCTTCGATCGCGGCGTGCGCGGCTTGCAGCACTTCGTCGTTCTGGCCCTGGCCGAGATAATCGTTCGAGCACCACACCACGATCGGCTTTTCGCTGCCGTCCGGCAGGCGCAGCCGAGCATGCGGGAAGCGGCCCCGGTCGCGCTTGATGTCGGCGAACACGCGATAGCGGCCTTCATCGCGGATCGCGGCGACCGCTTCTTCAAACACCTGCGTGTCTTCGGCTCTCATGGCGTTTCTCGTTGCAGCTCGTGTTGTTGCGAGCTATTCTCAATAAAATCAGGGCGTCGCCAGATCGTACCAGCGTCGCGCGGCATATGCACCTGTGCGGCCCCTTATCCAATGAGGCGCGAGCGCACACGCGCTATAACGGTCGTCACGATAGCGCCGGCCGTGCGGGCCGGCGCGCTGAATTTTTCTACCGCGTCCATCGGCGCGGTCACTTGAGCCGGATCAATATGAGCCTTTCCGCCGCCTACCCCGCCGTCCGTCCGCGCCGCTTGCGGCAAGCCGATTGGACCCGTCGCCTGGTGCGCGAAAACCGGCTCGGCGCGGACGACCTGATCTGGTCTGTCGTTGTGCACGATAAAAAGGGCGACGAGCCCGTCGGCGCGATGCCCGGCGTCTCGCGCCTTTCGGTCGACGGCGCAGCGGAAGCGGCGCGCACCGCACGCAAGCTCGGCATCCCCGCGATCGCGATTTTCCCGCACATCGACGGCGCTCTCAAAGATAACGCCGGCACGGAAGCAACCAATCCGAATGGCCTCGTCTGCCGCGTCATCCGCGCCATGAAGGACGCCGCGCCAGAAGTCGGCATCATGGACGAAGTCGCGCTCGATACGTTCACCGATCACGGCCACGACGGCGTCCTGAAGGACGGCGTCATCCTCAACGATGAGAGCGTCAAACGCCTCGTCGATCAGGCGATGGTGCAGACCGAAGCGGGCGCCGACATTATTGCGCCGTCGGATATGTTGGACGGGCGCTTCGGCGCGATCGGCGTTGCGCTGGAAGACGCGGGCAAGACCGATACGCTGTTGATGAGCTACGCCGGTAAATACGCGTCGGCGTTCTACGGCCGGTACCGGGTAGCCCTCTGTTCGGCCAAGGCGCTGAAGGGCGACAAGAAGACCTATCAGATGGATTTCGGCAACGGCGAGGAAGCGCTGAAGGAATGCGCCCTTGATGTCGCCGAAGGCGCGGACATGCTGCTGGTAAAGCCGGGCCTGCCGTATCTCGACATCGTCTGGCGCGTGAAAGAGGCCTTCAAGCTGCCGACCTTCGCGTTCCAGATCAGCGGCGAATATTCGATGATCAAGGCCGCCGCGGCCAATGGATGGATCGAGGAAGACCGCGCCATCCTCGAAACGCTCGGCGCCTTCAAGCGCGCGGGCGCGGACGGGGTCGTCACCTATTTCGCGCCACGTGCGGCGGAACTGCTGCGCGGCTAGGGCTCAGCGCGTAACCCAATCGGCGCGCGGGCGCGTATAGAGGCCTGGAGAATTGCGAATGCCAGATCGCTACAGCCTGCCCGAGTCCGAGGTCACGCCGAAGGAACTCTATCTGCGGCGGCGCGAGTTCATCGTCGCGGGAGCGGGGCTCGCGGCGTGCTCGCCCGCAACACCCGCGGCCGCAACGCCCCTCACCGCGCGCGCCAGCGCCTATTCCACCGATGAGCCGCGCACCACGCGCGAGGCCGTCACCACCTACAACAACTTCTACGAGTTCGGCGTCGATAAGGCCGATCCCGCCCGCAACGCCGGCGCGCTGACGACCCGCCCCTGGACGGTGCGCGTCGATGGCCTCTGCGCCCAGCCCGCCACGCTCGACATCGACAACATCCTGCGCACGCAAGCGCTGGAGCAGCGCGTCTATCGCCTGCGGTGCGTCGAAGGCTGGTCAATGGTGATCCCGTGGATCGGGTTTCCGCTCGCCAACATCCTGCGCGCCGCCGAGCCGACGAGCGAAGCGCGCTACGTCGCGTTCGAAACGCTTCAGCGCCCCTCGGAAATGCGCGGCCAGCGCACGAGCGTTCTGAACTGGCCATACCGCGAAGGTCTACGCATCGACGAAGCGATGAACCCGCTCACGATCCTCGCCGTCGGGCTCTACGGCGAAACGCTGCCCAACCAGAACGGCGCGCCGATCCGCCTCGTCGTGCCGTGGAAATACGGCTTCAAAAGCATCAAATCGATCACGCGCATCTCGTTCACGAACCGCCAGCCGCGCACGGCGTGGAACGATTCACAGCCGCGCGAATACGGCTTCTATTCCAACGTGAACCCCGAAGTGGATCATCCGCGCTGGAGCCAGGCCACTGAGCGGCGCATCGGTGAGTTCCGCCGCCGGCCCACGCTGGCGTTCAACGGCTACGGCGAACACGTCGCCGCGATGTACGCGAATATGGATCTGAGGCGCTTCTTCTGATGGCGCTTCCGTTGCGCGATCGCGCGCTGCCGTGGCTCGTGTTCGCGCTCTGCCTGATCCCACTCGGGCATCTGATCTTTCGCGCCTTCACGAACGACCTCGGCGTCAACCCGATCGAGACGCTGCATCATCAACTCGGCGTCTGGGGGCTCCGTTTCGTGATCGGCGGGCTCGCGATCACACCGCTTGCGCGCCTGCTGCGCCAACCAAAGCTCATTCGCCTGCGGCGCCCGATTGGCCTTGCGGCGTTTCTCTACGTGGCGCTCCACCTCACGAACTACGTCGTGCTCGATCACTATTTCGATTGGGCCGCGATCTGGAAGGACATCCTCAAGCGCCCCTACATCACGTTTGGGATGCTTGGCTTCCTGCTGCTTGTTCCGCTCGCGGCGACGTCATTCAACGCCGCGATCCGCAAGATCGGCCCGCGCACGTGGCGTATGCTGCACCGGCTCGTTTACGCGGTCGGCGCGCTCGGCGTGCTGCACTATTATCTGCTGGTCAAAGCCGATCACGGCCCGCCGCTCGTGTACGGCGCGATCCTCGCGGCTTTGTTGCTCTATCGGATCATCGCGTGGGCGCGTGCGCGCCCACGGCCCGCCAAGCCAAGCTAGGCTGCGGCCCGCGCCGCGCGCTTCAGCGCCGCCTGCTCGAGCAGCGCCGCCACGAGCTGCGCCAAGCGATCCATGCAGCCCTTCAACGACGCGCGGAACGTGTCGTCGATCGCGCCCGGATTGGCGAGCAACGCGGCGAACGCGCCGCACGCTTCCGTCATCGGCTGATCACCGGTGCGCACCGCGATCTGCTGCACGCGCAGCAGCGCGCCCTCGCACGCCTTGATCGACGTCGCGCGTTCCTTGATGAGATCGCCTGCGGCCGCGGCCAGCGCCGCCAGCGCCGTCGGCAACGCTTCGACGGCCTGTTCGGGCGTCATGTCGCTCTTGCGGCGCTTCACGCCTGCACCCGCCTGCACGATGCCTGCGCGCCGGCACGGGCCGACATAGCCTTCCGCATCGATGAACGGGCGCGGATTGGCGATGACTTTCTTGATCGTCGCCAGCAGCGTCGAGCCCGACACCGGCTTGCCGATGATCGCGTTGGCGCCCGCGTGACGGCAATTTTCCGCAAGCGCGCGGCTCACCGCGTGCGACATCAGGAAGATCGGCGCTTTGCGATTATGCAGGCGGCGGTTGCGGCGAAACTGCTTGGTCCATTCCACGCCATCGGCCGCCCCATCGCCGGGCGTTTCGATTTCCATGATGACGACATTGGCCGGGTATAGCTCGAGCGCGACCATCGCGTCGGCGCTGTCCTTGAACAGCCGCACGCGTTGCACGCCTGCCGACTTGAGGAGGTCGAGCTGGATTTGCGCTTCGTACTTGTTTGGCTCGATCAGCGCGATCGTCCAGTCACGGATGTCCATGTCGCCGCCTTGGGTGTCCCAATCGGGGCGCACCCTACGGGTATCCGCTTAAGATCAGGTGTATGCCTTCCGCCAGGGTAAGCTTAGGCCTGACGGTTGAGGCGCGCGATCAGGCTGGACGTGTCCCACCGCCGTCCTCCCATCGCTTGGATCTCGGCGTAAAACTGATCCACCAGCGCCGCCACCGGCACCCGCGCGCCGTTCGCGCGCGCTTCATCGAGCACCAGCCCAAGGTCCTTGCGCATCAGATCGACGGCGAAGCCGAAATCGAAGCGCCCCTCGTCCATCGTCTTCCAGCGGTTCTCCATCTGCCACGATTGCGCAGCGCCCTTCGAGATCGCGGCGATCACGGCGGAAACATCGAGATCGGCCGCTTGCGCAAAGTGCAGCCCTTCCGCGAGCCCCTGCACCACGCCGGCGATACAGATTTGGTTGACCATCTTCGCCAGCTGCCCCGCGCCCGCGGGGCCGACATGCGTGACGTTCGCGGCGTAGGCCTTAAGCACAGGCTCGGCTTTCGCGACATCGCCCGCCTCGCCGCCGATCATCACCGTCAGCCGCCCCGCTTCCGCGCCAGCCTGGCCGCCGGACACCGGCGCATCCAGAAACCCGAACCCAGAAGCCGCGGCCTCCGCCGCAAGTTCGCGCGCCAGTTTCGCCGACGCCGTCGAGTGATCGACGAACACCGCGCCCTTGCCCATCGCAGGCCGCGCCGCTTCGAACACGGCGCGCACGTCCGCATCCGCGCTCACGCACGCGCACACGACATCCGCGCCGCGCACTGCCTCAGAGATATCGGTGAACGCTTTGCCGTTGTTGGCCTTCGCCCATGCCTCTGCCCGCGCGGCTGTCCGGTTGTAGACACGCGTGTCATGACCGGCCTTCGCAAGATGGCCCGCCATCGGTCCGCCCATCACGCCAAGCCCAAGGAACGCAACCGCCGCCATCAGCGCACCTCCCCGAAGGCGCCGCGGAAGAAGGAAAGTCCCGCGCCCTCGTGGGAGCGAAAATCCCGCACCTCGCCGACGATCAGCAGGTGATCGCCAAGCCGCTTGCGCTCGAATGTGTCGCAGCCGAAGGCCGCGATCCCCCCTTTCAGCACCGGCGCGCCGCCCAGAGTCTCGCAATCGGCAGCGTCTGCGCAGGCGCGGCCCTTTTGCCCGAACCGGCGCGCGCGCACTTCATCTTCGGCCGCAAGCACTGTCACGCCCCAAGCGCTTGCGGTGCTGAACACGTCATACGCATCGCTTTGATCGCCGAGCGACCAGAGCACCAGCGCCGGATCCAGGGAGACCGAGGCGAACGAGTTCACGGTGATCGCTGCAACGCCGGCCGGGCTCTGCGCGGTGATCACCGCAACGCCCGTGGCGTAGCAGCCCAGCGCGTTGCGGAACGCCCGTGAATCCAACGCGTCCGTACCGTCCCCGCCCATCGCGCCCCTCTGGTCAACCCGATCTTAACAGCCGTTTGCCATCAAGGCCGCTGGCCCGCCGAAACACCACCAAGCGGCAGCCGGATCGGACGTAGCATATGGCCCGGGCCAACCAAGCCCCCATCATCATCAAGCGGATCAAGAAGGGCGGCCACGGCCACCACGGCGGCGCCTGGAAAGTCGCCTACGCGGACTTCGTGACCGCGATGATGGCGTTCTTCCTGCTCATGTGGCTGATCAACACGACAAGCCCCGATCAACGCCGCGGCATCGCGGAATTCTTTGCGCCCGCCAGCGTCTCGCGCGAGTCGAGCGGCGCGGGCGGCATGCTCGCGGGAACAAGCTTTGCCGATAGCGGCGTGCGCAGCGGACACTCCGCCCCGGTCGCTGCCGGCAACCCCGAATTCACATCGAACCGCACCGCTGATGACGGCAACGAAACCGCGTCAACGCAGGCCGAAGCGCAGCCAACGGAAGACAGCCTCTCGCGCGCCCGCTCGATCCGTGAAGACGCGCAATTTGCCCGCGCGGCCGAAGCAATCCGCCAAGCGATGGCCGACATGCCTGACGTCGGCGAGCTTTCGCGCAATGTGATCGTCGAGCAAACGCCCGAGGGCCTCAAAATCCAGATCGTCGATCAGGAAGGCCGCTCGATGTTCAATCCGGGCGCGGCCGAGCCGAACGAGCGCGCCCAGCGCCTGCTCTCCTCAATCTCGCGCGTCATCGCGCAATTGCCCAACCGACTGACGATCAGCGGCCACACCGACGGCAACGCGCCCGGCCGCGGCTACGCCTCGAACTGGGAACTTTCCTCCGCCCGCGCCAATGCGGCGCGCCGCGCGCTTCAGGCCAACGGCGTTCCGGCCGATCACATCTACCAAGTCGCCGGCCGGGCCGATTCCGAGCCGCTCTTCCCAGACGATCCCACCCTGCCCGGTAATCGCCGCATCGCGATCACGTTGCTGCGCGAAGCGCCGCCTCTCCCCGCCAATCATGGCCTCTAGCGGGGGACGAGCCTTGACGCCCAGCCTCCGGCCAAGGAACCATCCGGCATGACCGCACCGGTCCTCCGGCCGCTCACACAGCGAAACCTCAGGTTCTACCTGACCGCGCCCGCGCCCTGCCCGTACCTGCCGGGCCGGCGCGAGCGCAAAGTGTTCGCGAGCCTGGAAACGCCGGAAGCACCGCTCCTCAATGACGCGCTGACGCATGCGGGCTTCCGCCGCTCGCAAAACATCGCCTACCGGCCGGCCTGCGATCTCTGCGATGCCTGCGTCTCGGCGCGCGTCGTCGTCGACCGGTTCGATTTCTCCAAGCGCTGGCGGCGCGTCCTCGCCAGGAACGGCGACCTCAGCCGCGCGCTGCGCCCCGCTGAAGCTACCGAAGATCAGTTTCGCCTCTTGAAGCGCTACTTGGCGCATCGCCACGCTGAAGGCGGAATGGCCGATATGTCGGGGCAGGACTACGTCGCGATGGTCGAGGAGACGATGGTGCGTTCGCACATCGTCGAATATCGCTACATGGCCGGCCCGCGCCGCGGCGAACTCGCCGCCGCCGCGCTTGTCGATGTGCTGCGGGACGGGCTCTCGCTGGTCTATTCGTTCTACGATCCCGCCGATGAGAAGCGCAGCCTCGGCGCCTACACGATCCTCGATCACATCGCGCAAGCGCGCGCGGCCGGCTTCGAACACGTCTATCTCGGCTACTGGATCCGCGGCAGCGAGAAGATGGAATATAAAGCGCAGTTCCAACCGCTCGAGTTGCTGCAGCGCGGCGAATGGCGCCCGTTCAATCGCGAAGGCGAAACTGGCGCAGGCCCAAGTGACTGGCCGAAACTGAAATAGCCCGGAACGCTCTTAAGACGTCGGCGTCACCAGAAAGTGCCCGCGCAGCGCCGCGATCGGCTGCGCGCGCTCGCTCTGCCACGCCTCGACATGAACGTTGGCGATCCGCCGGCCGACTTTCTTGATGTCGGCGCGCGCGAATGTCGTGAGCGATCGGCCTGAGCGCAAATACTCGATGGTCACATCAATCACCCGCGGCTGGCGCGCTTGGCCTTCCTTCAGCAGCAGCTCCGCGAGCGCCGTGAGCTCCATGAACGCGCCCAGCACCCCGCCGTGAATGGCCGGCAGGACCGGGTTGCCGATGATGTGCTGGCTGAACGGCAACACCGCCGTCATCTCGTCGCCCGCCAGCTCGATCTGCATGCCGAGGAATTGCGCGTAGGGCACGCCCTGCAAGATTGTGTTCGCTTCGCTCATGCGCCCGATCCCAGCTGCGGCGCGGGGCCGGTGTTGAGCATGAACGCGGCCTGCGCGGCCGCCACGGGATCGTCCGGATTGTCATCGTAGGCAACCGCGCGCACGAACGCGACCGAGCGCGTGATCTTGTAGCAATGCGCCTTGGCGAAAATCGCTTTGCCCGGCTCTGCCGCGCGCATGTAGTCGATCCGCAGATCGAGCGTCGCGATCATCGAGTGCTCGGTCATCTGCGTGTGCACGGCCGAGCCGCAGCAATGATCGAGCAACGCGGTGACAACGCCACCCGCGATCACGCCGGTGCTCGGATCGCCGACCAGCTTCTTATCGTACGGCACTTTCATCAGCGCGCCGCTCTTATCGACGCTGATCACTTCGATGCCGAGCGCCACGGCATGCGGGCTTCCCCCGCTCATGCCCTGGGCCAAAGTCTGCGCCATGTTCGGCGGCTGATCGCTCATCGGCTCGTTCCCCACGGCCCTGGCTTTGCCGCAATGGGCGCATCCTGCGCAATGGGCGCCGTAACGTCGCGCCCGCCGCCATAGCGCACCAGCGCTTCGATGCGCTTGTCCATCGGCGGGTGCGTGGCGAAGAGGCCCGCGAAATCGGCGTGCGGGTTTTCGATGAACATTTCCCGCACCTCGCTCGGCGCGCTCGCAATCACCGGATTGCCGGAAATCTTCCGCAGCGCGGAAATGAGCGCGTCGGGGTTCTTCGTCAGCTCCACGGCGCCAGCATCGGCCAAGTATTCCCGCCGCCGTGACAACGAAAACCGGATCACGATCGCCAGCGCATAAGAAAGCGCGATCAGCGCCAGCGCGACGAGGATCACGACGATCGCCCCGCCGCCTCCGCCCCCGCCGCTATTGGAGCGCCGCCGGGAAGAAC
>CAZMCA010000086.1:0-13787 GCA_964564595.1 uncultured Caulobacteraceae bacterium | reverse complement strand
TGAACGCGCCGGTATAGGTCGCGGGGTTCGAGCGCGGCGTGCGCCCGATCGGCGATTGATCGATGTCGATCACCTTGTCGAAGTTTTCGAGCCCCTGCAGCGACTCGTAGGGCGCGGGAGCATCGGAAGCGCCGTTGAGCTTGCGCGCGGCGGCCTTGTAGAGCGTCTCGATCGTGAGCGTGGACTTGCCGCCGCCCGAAACGCCGGTGATGCACGTGAACGTGCCGATCGGAATTTCCGCCGTCACGTTTTGCAGATTGTTGCCGCGCGCGCCGACGAGCTTCAGCGTTTTGGTCTTAGTGGTCCAGCGCCGCTTGTCCGGGATCGCGATTTCGCGACGGCCGGTGAGATAGGCGCCGGTGACGCTATCCTTCGAACGCTCGATCTCCGCCGGCGTGCCTTCCGCGATAATCTTGCCGCCATGCACGCCAGCGGCCGGGCCCATGTCGATCACATGATCGGCCGTCATGATCGCTTCTTCGTCGTGCTCGACGACGAGGACAGTGTTTCCGAGGTCGCGGAGGCGTTGCAGTGTTTCGAGCAAGCGCGTGTTGTCGCGCTGGTGGAGGCCAATGCTTGGCTCGTCGAGCACGTACAGCACGCCCGTCAGCCCCGAACCGATCTGCGATGCGAGCCGAATGCGCTGGCTCTCGCCGCCCGAGAGCGAACCGGAGCCGCGCGAGAGCGTCAGATACTCAAGCCCCACATCCATCAAGAACCGCAGGCGGTCGTTGATCTCCTTGAGGATGCGCCCCGCGATCTCGCGGTCCTTCGCTTTGAGTTTCTTCTCCAGCCCGCCGAACCAGTCATACGCGTTGCGGATCGAAAACACCGACGCTTCCGCAATGTCCGTCGACGCGACTTTCACCGCGAGCGCTTCAGGCTTCAAACGCCGTCCTTCGCAGGTCGGGCAGGGCGCGGACGATTGAAACCGCCCCAGCTCTTCGCGCACCCACGCGCTATCTGTTTCCTTCCAGCGCCGCTCCAAATTCGGGATCACGCCTTCGAACGGCTTCGACGTTTCGTAGCGCCGCAGGCCATCGTCGTAGACGAATTTGATGTTTTCCTTGGTGCCGTAGAGCACGGCCTTCTGCGCATCGGTGCTGAGCTTATTCCACGGCGTCGTCATCGCGACTTTGTGGTGTTTGGCGATAGCCTGCAGCGTTTGCGTATAGAGCGGCGATTGCCCGCGCGACCACGGCGCCACCGCGCCGCCTTCGAGCGACTTATCTTTGTCAGGCACCACGAGGTTGGGATCGAACTTCAGCTGCGCGCCGAGGCCATCGCAGGTCGGGCACGCGCCGGCCGGGTTGTTGAATGAAAACAGCCGCGGCTCGATTTCCGGAATCGTGAAACCCGAGACCGGGCAGGCGAAGCGCGACGACAGCAAGATGCGGTTCTCCGCATCCTGCGCGCCCTTCATCTTGCTCTTTGCGCTCGCGGCGACATCCGCCAGCTCAACCACCGCCACGCCGTCCGCAAGCTTCAGCGCTTGCTCCAGCGAATCCGCGAGCCGCGTCTCCAGCCCCGCCTTCACCGCGAGGCGGTCCACGACGACTTCGATCGTGTGCTTGAACTTCTTGTCGAGCTCCGGCGGCGATTCCAACTCGTAGAACTCGCCGTCGATCTTGGCGCGCTGGTAGCCCTTCTTCAGAAGGTCGGCCAATTCCTTCTTGAACTCGCCCTTCCGGTCGCGCGCGATCGGCGCGAGCAGATAGAGCCGCGTATTCTCCGGCAGCTCCATCACGCGATCGACCATTTGCGACACTTGCATCGCTTCGATCGGCAAGCCGGTGGCGGGCGAGTAGGGCACGCCCACGCGCGCCCACAACAGACGCATGTAGTCGTAAATCTCGGTGACGGTGCCGACGGTCGAGCGCGGATTGCGCGACGTTGTTTTCTGTTCGATCGAAATTGCGGGGGAGAGACCCTCGATCGAATCTACGTCTGGCTTCTGCATCAGCTCCAGGAACTGACGCGCATAGGCCGAGAGCGACTCCACGTAGCGCCGCTGGCCCTCCGCGTAGATCGTGTCGAACGCGAGCGAGGATTTGCCCGAGCCCGAAAGCCCCGTGAGCACCACGAGCTTGCCGCGCGGAATATCCACGCTGACATTTTTCAGGTTGTGCTCGCGCGCGCCGCGCACGCGGATGTGGGTCAGGCCGTCAGACATATCGTTCTCGGGTGCAGCCCCCAGCCAGCACCGCCAGGGCGAACGCCTCTATTTAGTATGCGGAGTCGGAAGCGCCGCAAGAACAAGTAGCGAACGCGTGCGCGCTGCTGCCAAAAGCCGCCAGCGGCGTCTCTGGCCAGCCCAGCCGGGAGCCGCCGCACCCGTTGGGGGAGAGCAGTTAAGACGGTCTTTACCAATGTGGCGAGTCGGCGTAAAAGAACAATATGAGAACAAAGGGCTGCCTCGCGCTGCCCTTAGCTCATCGTTGGATAAGCGCAGGAAACAGGAGGCCGCGATGGCTGGCAGCGTGAACAAGGTTATTCTCGTTGGAAATTTGGGCAAGGACCCGGAAGTCCGCCGCCTCAATTCCGGTGAGCCGGTCGTCAATCTCCGCATCGCGACGTCCGAAACGTGGCGCGACAAGATGAGCGGCGAGCGCAAGGAAAAGACCGAGTGGCACTCGGTCGTCATCTTCAACGAGAACCTCGCCAAAGTGGCCGAGCAATATCTCAAGAAGGGCTCGACGGTTTACATCGAAGGCCAGCTGCAGACCCGTAAGTGGACGGACCAGCAGGGCAACGAAAAGTATTCGACGGAAGTCGTGCTCCAGAAATTCCGCGGCGAGCTCACCATGCTCGGCGGCCGTGGCGGCGGCGACAGCGATCGTTCTTACGACGATGGCGGCTCGAGCTTCGGCGGCGGCGGGCGCTCCACCAAGCGCGTCAGCGAAGGCCCGAAGGAAAACTTCTCCGCCGATCTTGACGACGAGATCCCGTTCTAAGGACGGGGCGAGGCGCGGGCGAGGAGATCGCAATGAGCGACCGCATCGCCCGCGCGCGCGATTTCATCTACCGGAACGCGCGCCTGCTTGAGCGGCGCCGATTCGCGCATCTGTTCGAAGGCGCGCCGCGCGCGGGCGTGATCGCTGCGCTCGCCGCGTATCAGCACGCGGATGGCGGGTTTGGCGATGCGCTCGAGCCGGACAAACGCACGCCGCATCCGCAGCCGCAGGATTGCGAGATCGCGTTTCACATTCTCGACGAATGCGCAGGCTTCAATGACGCCGCGCAGCTCGTGGCGCGGGCTTGTGATTGGCTGAAGAGCGTGACGACGGAAGAGGGCGGCGTCCCGTACACGCTGGCGACCGTCGATGCGTTTCCGCATACGCCGTGGTGGGGGTCTGAAGGGCGCCCGCCCGTCGCGAACATCAACCCGACGGCGGCCATTGTCGGGCTGCTCGACAAGCATGGCGTGAAGCACGCATGGATCGAGCCGGCGGCTGAGTTCTGCTGGCGCGAAATCGAAGGGCGGGAGATCGCCGAGTATCACGACGTGATGCCGGCGCTCGAATTTCTCGCGCACGCCTATGATCGCCCGCGTTCGGAACGGC
Organism: uncultured Caulobacteraceae bacterium; assembly: GCA_964564595.1. Lineage (GTDB taxonomy): Bacteria > Pseudomonadota > Alphaproteobacteria > Caulobacterales > Aquidulcibacteraceae > JBEVOS01. The sequence goes on along the minus strand of CAZMCA010000086.1, from coordinate 10,224 downwards.
AGATTGCGCGCATCGCCGAGCGCATCGGCCAGCCCGGCGCCGTCGAGTTCGATGCGAACGCCAAGGGCTACGTGAAGAAGCCTCTCGATTGGGCGCCCGCACCGGACGCGCCGCTCCGCAAGCTCTTCACCGACGACGTTCTGCGCACGCATCTCGCGGCGCTCGCCGCCCAACAACAAGTCGACGGTGGTTGGCCAATCTCCTGGGAAAGCACCGGCCCCGGCGCCACCCTCGAATGGCGCGGCATGGCCACCATCGGCGCGCTCAAGACGCTTCGGGCGTACGGCGCGCTTTAGCCGCCCTTGACGCGCGGCGCGGCCTGGCGCCTTCGTGCGCGCACATCCGATGAGCCAATCCCAACCCATCGCACCGCGCGACGCGGCAGCGCTCGTGCTGATTGCGGTCATCTGGGCCGTCAACACGGTGCTGACGAAATACGCGCTCGTGCATCTGCCGCCGTTCCTGGCGTCGAGCATCCGTTTTGCGCTGACGGCCGTCGTGCTCGTCACGTTCATGCCTCCCAAGCAGGGCGCGCTGCCGTGGCTGGCGATGATCGGGCTGCTCACGGCGCTCCATTTCGGCATCCAGTCCGTGGGCCTGTGGCTCGCGCATGATCTCGCGCCGATGGTGATCGCGATGCAGCTTTGGATTCCGGCGTCCGCGATCATGGCGTCGGTATTCTTGCACGAGCGGATGGGCGCGCGGCGCATGGCGGGCGTGGCGATCTCGTTTCTCGGCATCGTCGTGCTGGCGGCCGAACCGACGCTGGCGCCGCAGCTCTTCGCGTTCGCGCTCGTCGGGATCGCGTCGATTCTTTACGGCGGCGTCTCTGTCGTCGTCAGGCGCGGCCCATCGGTGCATCCGCTGGCGTACCAGGCCTGGATCGCGCTTGCGGCGCTTGCGACGTTCGTGCCGATTTCAGCGGCGAGCGAGAACAATCATGTCGCGCTCGTGCAGCAGGCAGGGTGGGGGCCGATCGCGGCGCTCGCCTTCGCCGCGTTCGCGTCGAGCGTCGTCGCGAACGCCATGATGTTCTCGCTGGTGCGCAAATACGAAGTCGCGCGCACCACGCCCTACATGTTCTTGACGCCTGTGCTCGCCGTCGCGTTCGGCGTGATGTTCCTAGGCGATCCGATCACGGCGCAATTCCTCGCCGGCTGCGCGATCACGCTCGCCGGCGTCTTCGTCACCGCGCTTGCGGAGCGTCAGCTCACCCGGCCGGCGGAATAACCGCGCACGCGACGCGGATGCCCGCGCCGCCGATCGGTTGCGAGGTGTGATCGTCAGGCCCGGCGTGGATCACCAATGCCGAGCCATCGCCATCGGCGAGGTTGGTGCGGCCGCGCACGGCGTGGAGCGCTGCGCCATCGAGATAAAGCTCCACCGCCGCGCCGTGTTGCGGACCGGGGACGAGCAGGTTCGGCAGATCGCCCGTTTCCGGGCCGTTCGGGTTGAGCAGGCCATGCTGCGCGCGTTCGCCGTGCCCAACGTGGCCGCCCGACGAGACGAAGCCTTCCGAAGAGCAATCGCCCAATTCGTGGATGTGCAGGCCGTGCCAACCCGGCGTCAGCGCGCCGGGCAGCGTGTTAACGCGCAACAGCACCCCGCGCGGCCCCTCGGCCACGGTGAGAAGGCCAACCGCGACGCCGCCAGGGCCGGAAATCGGCGTTTGCACGACCGTGCCGCTGGGCGCGGGAAGCGCGGGCGTAGGCGTCGGCGCGGTGGCGCAGGCGGCGAGCGAAAAGAGGCTGCAAAGAAGGGCGGCGGATCGAAGCATTTGAAGGGTCCGGCGTTTGCGGGTTGGGAGGGGGAATGCTAGGGTCGCGTCAGACTCGACGTCGCCTTTTTTCTCCACAAATTCAAGCCACAAAACAGTGTCTGATCCCTCTGATTCTGAACCCGAATCCGGGGCCGCGCCAAAAGGCGTGGCGCTCATCTCGGTCGAAGACGAACTCAAGAAATCCTATCTCGATTACGCGATGAGCGTGATCGTCTCGCGCGCCCTGCCGGACGCGCGCGACGGGCTCAAGCCCGTGCACCGCCGCATCATCTACGCGATGGATGAAGCCGGGAACACGCACGACAAAGGCTATCGCAAGAGCGCCAACACGGTCGGCGAAGTGATGGGCCGCTATCACCCGCACGGCGACCTCGCGATCTACATGTCGCTCGTGCGCATGGCGCAGGACTTCGCGATGAGCCTGCCGCTCATCGACGGGCAGGGCAATTTCGGCTCGATCGACGGCGATATGCCGGCGGCGATGCGCTACACCGAAAGCCGCTTGGCGAAGGCAGCGCGCGCGCTGGTCGACGACATCGACGAAGACACGGTCGATTTCCAAGACAATTACGATGGCTCGCGGCGTGAACCGGCGGTGTTGCCGGCGCGCTACCCGAACCTCCTCGTCAATGGCGCAGGCGGAATCGCCGTCGGCATGGCGACGAACATTCCGCCACACAATCTGTCCGAGTGCATCGATGCAGCGGTCGCGCTGATCGACAAGCCGGACACCACCGATCTCGAATTGCTCGAAATCGTGCCTGGTCCTGACTTCCCGACCGGCGGCGAAATTCTTGGCCGCGCCGGCGCGCGCGCGGCGATCCTGACGGGGCGCGGCTCCGTCGTGATCCGCGCCAAGCATCACACGGAAACCATCCGCGGCCGCGAAGCCATCATCTTCACCGAGATTCCGTACCAGGTGAACAAGGCCGAGATGGTCGAGAAGATCGGCGAGCATGTGCGCGAAAAGCGCATCGAAGGCATCGCCGAAGTGCGCGATGAATCGAACCGCTTGGGCATCCGCCTCGTCGTCGAGCTGAAGCGCGACGCAGTGATGGATGTGGTGCTGAACCAGCTCTATCGCTTCTCGCAGCTCCAAACGTCATTCGGCGTGAACATGCTGGCGCTGAATGCCGGTCGGCCAGAGCAGATGGGCCTACGGAAGCTGCTGACGAGCTTCCTCGTGTTCCGCGAACAGGTTGTCACGCGCCGCACCAAGTTCCGGCTCGCGAAGGCCCGCAAGCGCGGCCACGAAACGGTGGGTCTCGCGATTGCCGTCGCGAACATCGACGACGTGATCAAGTTGATCCGCGAAAGCCCCGATCCGGCGACGGCGCGTGAGCGCTTGCAGGCGCGCGATTGGCCGGCGGGCGACATGCTGCCGCTGATCGAACTGATCGCCGATCCGCGCTCGAATGTTGTCGCTGGCGGCGCGCTGCGGCTGTCGGACGAGCAGGCGCGCGCGATCCTGGCGCTACAACTCTCACGGCTCACGGGCCTGGGGCGCGATGATATCGCCAAGGCCGCCAACGAGATCGCCGACGAGATCAAGGAGCTGCTCTCGATCCTCGGCTCGCGCGAGCGCATCTTCGAAATCCTCCGCAACGAGATGCTGGCGGTGAAGGAAGCGTTCGGCGTGCCGCGCCGCACGCCGTTCTCCGAAAGCGATGGCGAGATTGACGACGAAGCGCTGATCCCGCGCGAAGATATGGTCGTCACGGTTACGCATGGCGGCTACGTGAAGCGCACGCCGCTTGCCGCGTACCGCACGCAACGCCGTGGCGGCAAAGGCAAAAGCGGCATGCAGACGAAGGACGAAGATTTCGTCACGCGTCTGTTCGTCGCCTCAACGCATACGCCGATCCTGTTCTTCTCGTCGGCCGGCATGGTCTACAAGATGAAGGTGTGGCGCTTACCGGCAGGCGATCCGCGCACCAAGGGCCGCGCGCTCGTCAACATGCTGCCGCTGGCGCAGGGCGAACGCATCACGTCCGTGATGGCGCTGCCGGAGAACGAGCACGATTGGGAACGTCTGGACGTGATGTTCGCGACGCGCTCAGGTCAAGTGCGCCGCAACAAGCTCAGCGATTTCACGCAGGTGAACCGGTCGGGCAAGATCGCCATGAAGCCCGACGAGGGCGATGGCATCGTCGACGTGCAGATCTGCGACGAGAACGATGATGTGCTGCTCACCACCGCGAACGCCCAGTGCATCCGCTTTGCGGTGACGGATGTGCGTGTGTTCAAGGGCCGCGACTCCACGGGCGTGCGCGGCATTGCGCTGCAGGACAGCGATACGCTGATCGGCATGGCGATCCTGAAGCATCTTGATGTCACGCCCGAAGAACGCGCCGCTTACTTCAAGTGGGATGCGTCGAACCGCGGCGGCGATGAGGGCGGCGAAGGCGCCGAGGCGGATGGCGAAGAGCCCGTCGCGCAAGCAGCGGACGTGCCGTTCGAGCGGCTGACCTGGCTGAAGACGCAGGAGCAATTCATCCTGACCGTCACCAGCGAGGGCCTGGGCAAGCGCGCCTCGTCTTACGAATACCGGGTCACCGGGCGCGGCGGCAAAGGCCTCATCGCGCACAAGCTGACGGCGGGCTCGCGCGTCGTCGGCTCGTTCCCGGTGCAGGAGGGCGAAGAGCTGCTCCTCGTCACCGACAAGGGCCAGCTGATCCGGACGGGTGTCGGCGACATCCGCATCGCCGGGCGGGCCACGCAGGGCGTCTGGATCCTCCGGACCAGCGAAGACGAGCACGTCGTCGCGGCCGAACGGCTGGCCGAAGAGGCCGGCGGCGAAGATGCCGACGGCGGCGAAGGTCCGGCCGGGGGCGAGGTTCAATGACCCAGCGCGTCGGCATGTATAACGGGACGTTCGATCCCGTAACCCTCGGGCACTTGGACATTATTGGCCGCGCCGCGCACCTGTTCGACAAGCTGATCGTGGCCGTGGCCATCAACAAGGACAAAGGCCCGCTCTTCACCCTGGAGGAGCGGGTGGAGATGCTGGAGGCCGAATGCGCGGCCCTCAAAGCGCCAGCTGTGATTGAGGTTCGTCCTTTCGACACATTGTCGATTAAGTTCGCCGCCAGCGTGGGCGCTAAATGCATCGTGCGGGGCATCCGCTCGATGACGGACTTTGAGTACGAGTTTCAGCTGGTGGGTATGAACAAGCATCTCGATCCGCAGATCGAGACCGTATTTTTGATGGCCGATCCGACGCACCAAGCGGTGGCGTCCCGGCTCGTCAAAGAGATTGCGCGCCTAGAAGGGGATATCGCGCATTTCGTGCCGGCGGCAGTGGAACGACGTCTCAAGGCCAAACTCAGGGGGTCATGATGCGTCTTGCAGCGATAGCGGGCGGCCTGTTGGCCGCGCTTCTTCTGTGCGCGCCCGCATCCGCGCAGAACCAACCCGATCCGACGCGCTGGCGTCAGCTCGATCCGGACTACACGCTCTACATCGATACGGCGCGCGGCCGCATCGTCGTCGAGATGTATCCGGAAATCGCGCCGCGGCACGTCGATCGCATCCGCACGCTCGCGCGCGCGCGCTTTTACGATGGTCTCGTGTTTCACCGCGTGATCGACGACTTCATGGCGCAGACGGGCGATCCGCTCGGCACGGGCGAGGGCGCTTCGACGCTGCCGGACTTGCAGCAGGAATTCCTGTTCCGCCGCGGGCCGGACATGCCATTCGTGGAAGCGGCGATGCAGGGCGGGGCGCGGCTTGGTTTCTACAAGGCGCTGCCGATCGAAACCCAGCCCGATAGCCAGATGGCCGTGACGCGCGACGGGCGCGCTTCGGCGTGGGCGCTGCATTGCCCGGGCATCGTCTCGATGGCGCGCTCGGACGATGCGAACTCCGCCAACAGCCAGTTCTTCATTATGCGCGCGGCGTATCCTTCACTCGACAAGCGCTACACGCCGTGGGGCCGCGTCGTGTGGGGCATGCCGGCGGTGGCGGCGCTCGCCGTGGGCGAGCCGCCGGAAAACCCGGACCGCATGCTCACCGTGCGTGTTGCGTCCGACTTGCCGGAAGCCGAGCGCGCGCCAATTTATCTGATGCGCACCGACAGCCAGGATTTCCGCCGTCTCTTGCAGGAGACGCGCAATGACCGCGGCGCTGACTTCTCGGTGTGTGACGTTCAAATTCCCGCCCGCGTGCCCGGGCAACGCAGTCCTTCGGAGAGACGCTGGTGGTCGATAATTCCGCTGATCAACTGATCATGACGCTTCCTACGGGCGAGGTGGTCATCAAGCTGCGCCCGGATTTGGCGCCCAATCACGTGCAGCGCATCGTGGAGCTCTCGACCGAGGGCTTCTACGATGGCGTGCCGTTCCATCGCGTGATCGATGGCTTCATGGCGCAGGGCGGCGATGGCGGCCGGCGTAACGGCACGGGCGGCTCGACCAAGCCGAATCTGCGCTCGGAGTTTTCGGCCGAGCCGCACGTGCGCGGCGTGTGCTCGATGGCGCGCACCAACGATCCGCACTCGGCGAACTCGCAGTTCTTCATCTGCCTGGATGACGCGACGTTCCTTGATCGTCAGTACACGGTGTGGGGCGAGGTCGTTTCCGGCATGGAGCACGTCGACGCGCTCCCGAAGGGCGAACCGCCGCGCAATCCCGGCGCAATCGTGTCGATGCGCACGGCGTGAGCGCAGACCTCGCTGCGCGCTGGCGCGCGCTTGCGGGCGGCGCCGAAGATGTCGGCGCACGGCTGATCGCGGCGTATGGCGAGCCGCAGCGGCGCTATCATGGACAAGGCCACGTGCGTTGGCTGCTCGAAGAGCAGGACCGGCGCGCTGGCGTCATCACCGACGCCGCCTATGTCAGCTTCGCGATCTGGTTTCATGACGCGATCTACGATCCAAAGCGCGGCGATAACGAAGAGCTGAGCGCGCAGTGGGCGGAGTGTGAGTTGGCGGTGCTGGCGCCGGCGCTCGCCGCGCCGGTCGCGGCTCTGATCCGGCGCACCAAGAACCATTTGGAGGGCGACGCCTCCGGCGATGAGGCGCTTTTCCTCGATATGGACATGGCGATCCTTGGGGCCCCGCGCGTCGATTACGTCGCTTACGCGGCAGCCGTGCGCGCCGAATACGGTCACGCGCCGGACGCGGCGTTCATCGCGGGCCGCGGTGCGTTTCTGGATGCGCAGCTTGCCCGCCCACGGCTCTTCCGCACCGACATCTACGAGACCGAGTGCGCCGCCATCGCGCGAGCAAACATGGCGTTCGAACGGGCCGAGCTTGCCAAGGGCAAGCTGATCGTGCCGTAAGCTTGGCCGATGCGCGTCGATCTGTTCGATTTCGAACTGCCCGAGGAGCGGATCGCGCTCGAGCCAGCGCGGCCGCGCGAAGCTGCGCGCTTGCTCGTTGCGCCGCCTGAGGGCGGGTTCATCGACAGCGTCGTGCGGGACGCGCCGGCGCAGTTTCGCCCGGGCGATCTCATCGTGTTCAACGATACGCGCGTTATCCGCGCGCGCCTGCGCGGCGTTCGCATCCGTGACGAGCTGAGCGTGCCGGTCGAGGCGACATTGTTGCGGCGGGTGAGCGCGTCGCGCTGGACCGCGCTCGCAAAGCCCGGCAAGCGGCTGAAGGAGGGCGATCGCCTGCGCTTTGGCGCGTGCCGTGACGGCGCGTGCGCGGCCGATGAGCTTGATGCGACGCTGATCGAAAAGCACGATGGCGGCGAGGTCCTGCTCGCGTTCGATCTGGCGGGCGCCGATCTCGATGCAAGCATCGCCGCACATGGCGCCATGCCGTTGCCGCCCTACATCGCCGGCAAGCGCGCCGAGAGCGCGGCGGACGATGCCGATTATCAGACCGTGTTCGCCGCGCGCGATGGCGCGGTGGCGGCGCCCACGGCGGGCCTCCATTTCACGCCTGCGCTGCTTGAGGCGCTGACGGCCAGTGGAGTCGAAAGCGCGCGTGTGACGCTGCATGTCGGCGCCGGCACGTTCTTGCCGGTGAAGACCGAGGACACGAGCGAGCACGTGATGCATTCGGAGTGGCGGGAGATTCCGGCAGAGACGGCCGCCGCGGTGAATCGCGCGCGCGCCGAGGGCCGGCGGGTGATCGCAATCGGGACAACAGCGTTGCGCAGTCTTGAATCGGCGGCGAGTGACGACGGCCGCGTGCGCGCCGAGACGGGCGATACCGATATCTTCATCACCCCTGGTTATCGCTTCCGGGCCGTCGATGGCCTTTGGACCAACTTCCACCTGCCGCGCTCGACATTGTTCATGCTGGTGAGCGCGTTCGCCGGGCTTGAGCGCATCCAGGCTGCGTACGCCCACGCAATTGCGCACGGCTACCGGTTCTATTCCTACGGCGACGCCAGCTTGTTGTGGCGCGCGCCATGAGCGTCTTTCCGCTTACGATCGAAGCGACGAACGGCGCCGCGCGCGCGGGCGTGTGGCAAACGCCGCGCGGGGCGGTGACGACGCCGACGTTCATGCCCGTCGGCACGGCGGGCACCGTGAAGGGGCTCCTGATGGATCAGGTGCGCCAAGCCGGTTCGCAGATCGTGCTCTCGAACACGTATCACTTGATGCTGCGGCCAGGCGCCGAGCGCGTGGCGCGGCTTGGCGGTTTGCACAAGTTGATGGGCTGGAACGGGCCGATCCTCACCGATAGCGGCGGCTACCAGGTTATGTCGCTCGCGACGCTTCGAAAGCTCGACGAAAAGGGCGTGACGTTCCGCAGCCACGTCGATGGCGCGGCGTATGAGCTGACGCCCGAACGTGCGATCGAGATTCAGGCCGATCTCATCGGCGCCGATATCTCGATGCAGCTCGACGAATGCCCCAAGCTCCCGGCGCCGCGCGCCGATGTGGAAAAGGCGATGGAGCTATCGCTGCGTTGGGCTGCGCGCTGCAAAATGGCGTTCGGCGCACGCGAGAAGCAAAGCCTCTTCGGCATCGTGCAAGGCGGCGTCGATCCAGAATTGCGCGCGCGTTCGGCGCAGGCGCTGACGGCGGAAGGGTTCGACGGGTATTCGGTGGGCGGGCTCGCTGTCGGCGAGCCGCGCGAAGCGATGTGCGCGACGCTCGACGTGACTGTGCCATTGCTGCCGCAGGACCGCATTCGCTATCTGATGGGCGTGGGCAAGCCTGTCGATCTGGTTGAGGCGGTGTGGCGCGGGATCGACATTTTCGATTGCGTGCTGCCGACGCGTTCCGGCCGCCACGGCCAGGCGTGGACCGACGACGGCCCGATCAACATCACCAATGCGCGCTTTGCGGAGGATGCCGCGCCGCTCGACGAAGCGAGCAATTGCCCCGCAAGCCGCGACTACGCGAAGGCGTACCTGCATCACTTGTTCAAAGCTGGCGAACTGCTCGGCCAAGTGCTGCTCTCATGGCACAACATTGCCTACTACCAATCGCTGATGCGCCGGTTGCGTGCGGCCATCGTCGCTGGAACGCTCGATGATTTTCGCGCGCAGTTTCTCGAACGCAATCGCGGCGGCTAGCCCGGCGGCGGCGCGGGCGTCACGCCCGGGCAGTTGAGCGCAAGCCCATAGCCGCGCAGGAACGAGCGGCGCGTTTCACCCATCGCGTAGGCCGCTGCTGCGCGGCGCTCGGCGGCGCTCGCGCCCGAGAGCCGGCGCACGAATGAGCGGTAGGGCACAAGATCGGCCGCCGCGCCTGCCACCGCGCCGACGGCGTAATCGCCCGCTTGGCCGCTGATCCGCGCAGCGAGGTGCTGCTCTTGGCCCGGCTGATAGCTTTCGACGCCGAGGATCGCATCGAGGCGTCCGATCTCGACGAGGATCGCCGGGCAATCGCGCGCCACGGTGTCGGTCTTGTAGGGATAGTTCAGCGTGCGCAGCATGTCCGGCACGTCCGGCCGGATGATGCCGACGTCGCGGAGGGGCGTCGCTGCTGCGTGGCTCAGGCTGCCGTCATTGGCGCCGCGGCGCTGATCTTCGCCCTCAGGGCGGGAGGCGCAGCTGGCCGCGAGCGTGAGGAACGCGAGGGCTGCGATGGCGAGACGATGCATGAAATTCCTCTGTTGGGCGCGGCGGACCTTGGCCGAGCATCCTGCGGCGCGCAACGCGCTTGCGCCGTGACGTGCGAAACGGCCTAGAAGGGCGCATGCTGCCGATCGAGGCTGTCCTTCCTGAGCTGTGTGATGCGCTTGCACGCACGAATGCGGCGGTGCTCGCCGCGCCCCCTGGCGCGGGCAAGACCACGCGCGTGCCGCTCGCGCTGCTCGACGCGCCGTGGCGCGGAGACGCGCGCATCGTCGTGCTCTCGCCGCGGCGGATCGCGGCGCGTGCGGCGGCGGCGCGGATGGCGGCGAGTTTGGGCGAGCGCGTGGGCGAGCGTGTTGGCTTTCGCGTGCGCTTGGAAAGCCGGGTCTCGGCCAAGACGCGGATCGAGGTTGTCACCGAAGGCGTGTTTACGCGCATGATCCTGGATGATCCCACGCTCGA
>CAZMCA010000085.1:0-13794 GCA_964564595.1 uncultured Caulobacteraceae bacterium | reverse complement strand
CGCGCCCGACGGGCTTTGCGCCTGAGCGATAGAGGTATTTGAGGATCATCGTCTCCTTGTCGGTGAGACGGATCTTCTTTTGCTTCTGATCGACCAGCAGCTTCATGCCGGGGCGAAACTCATACGGCCCGATCGGGAAGACCGCGTCTTCGCTCGCTTCGTGGCTGCGCAGATGCGCGCGGATGCGCGCCAGCAGCACGGAGAACTTGAACGGCTTCAGAACATAGTCATTCGCGCCCGCATCGAGGCCGGCGACTTGATCGGCTTCTTCGCGCGCCGCGCCCGTGAACAGGATCACCGGCGCGCGCACGCCCACATCGCGCATGCGGCGGCACGCTTCGACGCCGTCCATATCCGGCAAGTGCACATCGAGCAGAATGAGCGCGACGCCTTCCTGCGCACGCGCGAGGCCATCAGCCGCCGTGCCGGCGCCAACGGCTTCGTAGGCGCCGTCGAGCTCCAATTGCTCTATGAGAGCCTCGCGTAGATCCTTGTCGTCATCGACGATCAGGAGCGTGGGCTTGCGTGCGATCAACTTATCCTCGCCGTTGGGCGCTGGTCTTGTTTTGAAAGACCGGGCCATTCCATGAGATCGAGATAGTGTTGGCAAGGTTTTGCGCTACCGAGGCGGACGCGCTTCTGACCGGGCCGAGCGGCTTTGCCGCACGCTGCGCGTTCGGCCGGGGCGGGGTGCGAAACGGCAAGCGGGAGGGCGATGGCGCCACGCCCGCCGGAATCTGGCCGCTGCGGCGCGCGCTGTTTCGCCCCGATCGAGAACCGCCCCCGGCCACCAAACTCCCCCTCACGGCGATCGCGCCAGACGACGGCTGGTGCGATGACCCCGCCGACCCCGCCTACAACCGACCTATGAAACACCCCTACGCTGCAAGCGCGGAGCGAATGTGGCGGGAAGACCGGCTCTACGATCTTGTGATCGTGCTCGGGCACAATGACGCGCCGGTCCTACCTGGGGCGGGTAGTGCGGTCTTCCTCCACCTCCCCAAGCCCGATTTCGGGCCGACGGAGGGGTGCATCGCGGTCGCCCGGTCAGACTTTCTGGTCCTACTCGGCGCCGCTGAGGCGGGCGACGCGCTCGAAATCCGGTCTTACCGGTAGTCCCTAGCGCCGAAGAGCGCAGAGCCCACACGGACCATCGTGGCGCCGAAACGGATTGCGCTCTCAAAATCGCCGGACATACCCATCGACAGCTGGGTCAGACCGTTTCGGGCTGCGATTTTCGCCAAAAGAGCGAAATGGGGTCCGGCCGGTTCGCCTTCTGGGGGAATGCACATCAGCCCGGAAACCGGCAGGTCATACCGCTCGCGCGCCAGCTTCAGGAACGTGTCCGCCTCCGCCGGGAGCACGCCCGCCTTCTGCGGCTCCTCTCCCGTGTTCACCTGGACCAGAATCTCGGGAGACCGGCCCGTTTTCTGGATCGTTTCGGCCAAGGCGGCGGCCAATTTCTCCCGGTCGAGCGTGTCGATCGCGTCGAACAGGTCGACGGCTTCCCGGACTTTATTGGTCTGCAACGGGCCTATAAGCCGCAATTCAAACGCCTCACCGGCGGTCCGGCGGTCGGACCAGCGTGTGGCAGCCTCTTGCACCCGGTTCTCCCCATAAATCCGGTGCCCAGCGCTCCACACCCGGTCCACCGCCTCGGGCGGCTGCGTTTTCGATACCGCGACCAGGCGCACCCCAGCCGGGTCGCGCCCGGCTGCGCGGGCGGCTAGATCGATCCGGGCGCGGATCGCGGCCAAAGGAGTGAGTGTCTCGGTCATGAGGTCTGCGCTTCAGGTGCTAGCGGGCGTGGGCCGCCGGCTCAATCGGGACGCGGCCGCCGGGCCGCTTCCCGGCCTGTGGCTCGTCACCGATCCGGCGCGCACGCCCGACCCGCTCGCCGCCGCCGCGCGCCTACCGCGGGGTGCGGGCGTGATCTACCGCCATTTCGGCGCGCCTGACCGGCTCAAGATCGCAACAGCGCTGGCGGCGCTGGCGAAGCGACGGAGGCTGACACTGCTGATCGGCGCTGACCCCGCCCTGGCCGCGCAGGTCGGCGCGGCCGGCGTGCACCTTCCAGAGCGGCTTGCGTGGCGCGCGCGCACGATCAAAGGACGCCGCCCGCGCTGGGTCGTGACGGTCGCTTCGCACGGCGGCCGGGCGGTCGCGGCGGCCCGGGGCGCGGACGCCCTCCTCCTCGCGCCCGTGTTTCCAAGCCGTAGTCCGTCTGCCGTTCGACCGCTCGGACCGCTGCGGGCAGGCGCGTTGGCGCGAACGAGCCGCGCGCCAGTGATCGCGCTCGGCGGCGTGAATGCGCGCACGGCGGCGCGGCTTCAGGGGCGCGGCTTTGCGGGTTTGGCGGCCGTTGACGGCCTCAGCGGCGCTTAGAAGCGGAACGCCGATTCCAGGCGGACGTCCGCGTCCCGCTCATCAACCGGGGAGTTGGAGAGCGCGGGCCGCTCAGGCGCGCGGAGGCTGACGCCCGCGCCGACGCGGACGCTGGGCGTGAACTGGTAGAACGCGCCCAGGGTGGACTCGTTCGGGTTCGAGGCCTGATCGCTGCTCAGGCGCTCAGCCTGCCGGACATCCACCGTTACGCCCCAGCGCTGGCTGAGAGACCAGTTCGGCTGCGACGTGCGGTCAGACGGGCCAAGGCCTGTCATGGTTTCGGAGGGGCCGTGGCTGTAGGTAAAACGCTCGTACCATGGCACTTCGGCCCGAACCGCCGCGCGCTCGGCCACAGCCGATGCGGCCGGCGATTGCGCATGCGCCGCCCCGGCCGTCATGACGACGGCTCCCATCAAGGCGAGTGCGGCAGGCCGAAACAATTCAAGAAGCCCCTTAGGATCCCAAGGCGTTAAAATAGACGGAGTCTTTGCTAACAAGCAGTAAAAATTCGGTCAGGCCCTACAACTACAGGGGACATGTGGCCCCGGCGCCGCAGGCGCAAGCCTCGGCCAGCCGGGGAACGGCAGAACCGGCTAGCCGACGCAAGACGCGGTGTTATAAGTCCGCAAACCGGGGGCGAGTTTCCCCCCACGAACGAAGGACGAGACATGAGCCAACGCGCGATCCTGTCAGCCGCCATGATTTTCGCGGCGATGGGCGCCCTCACGGCCTGCTCGTCATCGGGGGCCCAGGAATCCCGCGCGGTCAACGAGTCCGAGGGCGGCCTGTTTGGGATGTTCGGCGGCGGCGGCAATGAGCGCGCGCAGGAAGCCGCTCAGGGCCAGATCGGCGTCAACTCGTTTCTGTGGCGCGCTTCGCTCGACACGCTGAACTTCATGCCGCTCGCCTCGGAGGATCCGTATGGCGGCGTGATCATCACGGATTGGTACACCGACCCGCAACGCCCAGCCGAGCGCTTCAAGGCGACGGTGTACATCCTCGACACGCGCCTGCGCGCCGATGCGCTGAACGTTTCGATCTTCCGCGAGATCAATCAGGGCGGCGCCTGGACGGCGGCGGCTGTCGATCCCGCGACATCGATCCAGATCGAAAACGCGATCCTCACCCGCGCACGCCAACTGCGACTTAGCACCTTGGGCAACAACTGACGCGGCCACTCGCCTTATCGAGACCGGCCGCGAACACGCGTACATCGCTCCAACGGTCGGAAGTCTAAGTCATGTCCCGCTTCAATCACCGCGAAATCGAGCCCAAATGGCGCGACGCGTGGACCCGCGCCGATATCTTCCGCGCGCTCTCGCCCGCCGAAGCCGGCGGCAAACCCAAAGCCTACGTGTTGGAGATGTTCCCCTACCCTTCGGGGGACATCCACGTCGGGCACCTGCGCAATTACTCGATGGGCGATGTCGTCGCGCGCTATCGGCGCGCCGGCGGCTACAACGTGCTGCACCCGATGGGTTGGGACGCGTTCGGCCTGCCGGCGGAAAACGCCGCGATCGACCGTGGCGCGCATCCGCATGCGTGGACGCTGCAGAACATCGCCAACATGGCCGGGCAGATGAAAGCGCTCGGACTCGCGATCGATTGGTCGCGCGAGATCGCAACGTGCCTGCCCGACTACTACAAGCATCAGCAGGCGATGTTCCTGGCGTTCTGGGACAAGGATCTCGTCTATCGCAAAAAGCAGAAAGTGAACTGGGACCCCGTCGATCAGACGGTGCTCGCGAACGAGCAGGTCGTCGATGGCAAAGGCTGGCGCTCCGGCGCGCCCGTCGAAACGCGCGAACTCGAACAATGGATGTTCCGCGTCACAGCGTATGCGGACGATTTGCTGGAAGCGCTAAAAACGCTCAATCGCTGGCCCGACAAAGTCCGCACGATGCAGGCGAACTGGATCGGCAAGAGCGCGGGCGCGCAGTTTCAGTTTCAGGTGTCGAGCGGCGCGCCGGCGGGCTTCGAGCACGTCGAAGTGTTCACGACGCGGCCGGACACGTTGTTCGGCGCGAGCTTCGTCGCACTGGCGCCCGATCACCCGCTGACCAAGGCGATCGCGGCGACACGGCCAGACGTCGCGAAGTTCATCGCCGATGCAGCGCATCTCGGCACGTCGGAAGCGGACATCGAAGCGGCTGAGAAATTCGGCGTCGATCTCGGCGTGCGCGTGAAACATCCGTTCGACGACAGCTGGGAGCTGCCAGTCTGGGCGGCGAACTTTGTTCTCTCGAGCTACGGCACGGGCGCGATCTTCGGCTCGCCCGCTGGCGATCAGCGCGACTTGGATTTCGCCCGCAAATACGGTCTCGCCGTCAATCCGGTCGTGTTGCCGCCGGGCGCCGATCCGCGCGAGCACCGCATCGATGATGTGGCCTACACCGGGACGGGCACGACCTATAACTCGCGCTTCCTGGATGGACTGCCGACGACTGAGGCGATCGCGCGTGCGATCAGCGAACTGGAAACGCGCGGCGCAGGCCGCGGCACGACGCAATATCGCCTGCGCGATTGGGGCGTTTCACGCCAGCGCTATTGGGGCTGCCCGATCCCGGCGGTGCATTGCGAAAGCTGCGGCGTCGTGCCGGAGAAGCTCGAAAATCTTCCGGTGCTGTTGCCGAACGATGTGAAGATCGACGGCGCCGGCAATCCGCTCGCGCGGCACCCGACATGGAAGCACGTCCCCTGCCCGCGCTGCGGCAAGAACGCCACGCGTGAAACCGACACGCTCGATACCTTCGTGGATTCGAGCTGGTACTTCGCGCGCTTTGCCGACACGGCGAACGAGACCGCGCCGTTCGACCCGAAGGTCGCGGGCTATTGGCTGCCGGTCGATCAATATATCGGCGGCGTAGAACACGCGGTGCTGCACCTGCTCTACTCGCGCTTCTTCTCACGCGCGATGCGGGACTGCGGATTTCTGGATTTGCCGAGCGGCGAACCGTTCGCCGGGCTCTTCACGCTCGGCATGGTCACGCACGAAACCTACAAGTCGCAAGACGGCGCGTGGCTCTCGCCTGACGAAATCGAAAAGCGCGACGGCGGCGCCTTCATGGTCGGCACGCAGACGCCAGTGATCGTCGGTGCGGTCGAAAAGGTTTCGAAATCGAAGCGCAACGGGCCGAACCTGCAGACATTCCTCACCGACTATGGCGCGGATGTGCTCCGGTGGTTCGTGCTGTCGGATTCGCCGCCGGACCGCGAGGTCGAGTGGTCGACCGCGGCGGTCGAAGGCGCGTGGCGGTTCACACAGCGCGTGTGGTCGTTGGTCGATGCGCACGGAAAAGTTGGCGCAGCGCACGGTGCAGATGCAGGCGGCGAAGCGCTGGCGCTCCGGCAAGTGGCGCATCGCGCGATCGGCGCGGTGAGCGACGGGATCGAGAACTTCCGCTTCAACACCTCGGTCGCGCGTTGTTACGAGTTGGTGAACGCGATCGCCAAGCACCGCGACGCGACGGACGCCGGCATCGTCGCCGCGCGCGGCGAGGCGTTGAGCATCCTCGTTCAACTGATCGCGCCCTTCACGCCGCACCTGGCCGAAGAGTGCTGGGCCGCCCTCGGCCGCGACGGCTTCGTCGCGACCGCGCCGTGGCCGAAAGCGGACCCCGCGCTGACCGCAGAAAACACCGTGGTTCTGCCGATCCAGGTGAATGGCAAACGCCGGGGCGAAATCGCCGTCGCCAAAGGCGCGGCGGAGGATGACGTGAAGGCGCTGGCGCTCGCCCAACAGGATGTGGCGCCTTTCCTGGCGGGGGTGAGTGTCCGCAAGGTGATTGTCGTGCCCGACCGGATCGTGAATATCGTCGTCGGCTGATAGCGGAGCTGCTCCAGAATGCGCGTTGCGACCGCCCTCCTCTTCGCCGCCCTCGTGGCGTCGTGCGGCTTTTCGCCGATGTACGCGCCAGGGCCCGGCGGCGGCTCAGGCCCGATCGGGCCGGTTCAGGTGACAATGATCGAGGGACGCGCGGGCCATCACCTGCACGCGGAGCTTGAGCGCGTGCTCGGCGTCGGCGTGGGCGATGGGCCCGCTCAACGGCTCGACATTACGTTGGCGGAATACGTCGTCCCGCTCGGCTTGCGCCTCGATGCTTCGGCGAGCCGCGCCGAGTTCCAACTGCATGCGAACTACGTGCTGACGCAGCCAAATGGCGAGCAAATCCGCGGCTCGCAATCGAGCATCGTGAACTACGACATTCCGCCCGCCGCGTTCGGCGCCATCGCAGCGCAGGACGATGCGCGCGAGCGCGCGGCCGAAACATTGGCGCAACAGATCCGCGCCACGCTCGCCCTGCGGCTGACACAAGCCCGCCGGGCGCGCGAAGCCCGGTGACGCAGCGCAGATGAAACTGACCGGCGCTTCCGCGCGGCGGTTTGTCGATAAGCCGGATGCGCAGATGCGCGCGGCGCTCTTCTACGGGCCGAACCGTGCGATGGTGGCGGACGCGAGCGCGGCGATCGCGAAGTTCGCGCTTGGCGGCAGCGACGATCCATTCGCCATTACCAAGCTCTCCGAAGACGAGATCAAAAAAGACAAAGCGCGGCTCTCGGATGCGTTAAGCGCTCAGTCGTTGCTGGGCGGGCCGACGCTGGTGTGGGCGCGCGTTGACGGCGAGGGCGCGAACGATTCGATTCTGTTCGCCCTCTCGGAAATCGAGAAGGGCGCGCCGGGCGGCTTCCTCGTGATCGAGGGCGGCGAGCTTTCGGGCAGCGGCAAGCTGGTGAAAGCGTTCGAAAACGCGAAGCGTGCGGTGGCGGCAGCATTCTATGAAGAGAGTCCGGCGGAGCGCGCGGCGTTCGCCCGCGAACTGCTGGCCGAGCTCAACGTGAAACTCGACCGTGACGCCGGCGAAAGCCTGGCTGACCTCCTCCCCTCTGACCGTGGCCTGGCGCGCAGCGAACTCGAAAAGCTCGCCGCGTACGCGCACGGATCCGACGGACCGCTGGGCGCGGCGGACATCGAAGCGCTGATCGTCGGCGAAGGCGATGAAGCACTCGACCAGGCGGGGATGGCCGCGCTCAGCGGCAAGGGCGACGACGCGGCTGAAACACTCGCGCGGATCGACGGGCTCTCGGGCGTGCTGGCGATCAAGATGTTGGAGCGCCGGCTGCTACGGCTCGCGGATGCGCGCGGGCGGGTCGACAACGGCGCCGCGCCGCAGGACGCGATGCAGCGGCTGCGCCCGCCGGTGTTCTGGAAAGAGCGCGACACGTTTCTCGCGCAGCTCCGCAATTGGTCTCCCCGCGCGCTGGTGCGCGCGCTCGACATTTGTTGGGCCGCCGAAGTGAACGCCAAGCGCGCGGCCTCACCGCACGAGATACTGGCGGCGCAAGCGCATCGCGACGTGGCGAAACTCGCCGGGCGCTGACGCCCTACCCCTTCTTCTGCTGCGCTTCGAACACCGCGAGCTGTGCGGCGAACGCGCGCTTGTAGGCTGGCCGCGCTTGGCCGCGCGCAACATAGGCGGCGAGGTTTGGAAACTCTGCGAGGATCGGGGAGCTGGCGAGGCGGCGCAGCACCTGAACCATCAGGATGTCGGCCGCACTGAAATCTCCGTCGAGCCAGTCCTTGGCGCCAAGTTCTTTTGAGAGCTCGGCGATGCGCGCGCGGATGCGGTCTTCCACCATCGCGAGCCGCTCGGCATGCCAGGGTTTGTCGCGCTCAAGGAAGATCGCCGCTTCACGCTGCACGACGACAGGTTCGACCGAGCTAACGGCGCAGAACATCCACGCGATCGCGCGGGCGCGCGCGTTCGGATCGGCCGGCAGCAAACCCGCATGCGTCTGTGCGATGTGCAGCACGATCGCGCCGGATTCGAAGATCGTGAGGGCGCCCTCCTCGTAGCTCGGGATCTGGCCGAAGGGCTGGCGCGCGCGGTGCGCGGGCTCCTTCATCTCGGCGAAGGAGACGAGGCGCACGTCATAGGGCTGGCCGACTTCCTCGAACGCCCAGCGCACCGGCATATCGCGCGCGAGGCCTTGGCCGCGATCTGGGGAGGCTGCGAAAGCTGTGATGGTGGGCACGAGCTGCTCCTATGTGCGTCCTATTGCCCAAGGACGCACAGCGAGCCGCAGATCCGACAATCGTGAAACTCTTAGAAGCTCGACCCGCTCAGACGGCGCGCCAGATCGTCGAGTTGTTCGAGGGTGCGGTAGTTGATCTTCAACTCCCCTGCCCCGTTCTTGTCAGCGATAGTGACCGCGAGACCGAGCGCATCGGAGAGACGTTTCTCCAGCGCGCGCGTGTCGGCGTCTTTCTCGATCGGCGGCGCGGACGGATGACCGCCGGCGCGGGCGCCGTGTTTTTCATCTTTCGCTTGCTGCGCCAGGCGCTCGATCTCGCGGACGCTCAGCCCTTCCGAAATGGCACGCGCGGCGAGCGCGCGCGGATCGGGCGCGGTGAGAATGGCGCGCGCATGGCCCGCGGAGAGCCGGCCATCCTTGACCATCTCTTGCAGCTCTTCCGGCAGCGCGAGGAGGCGCAGCATGTTCGCGATGTGCGGACGGCTTTTGCCGACCACATCGGCGATGTCTTGTTGCGTGCGCCCAAAGCGATCGATCAGCGCTTGGAAGCCGAGTGCTTCTTCAATCGGGTTGAGGTCCGCGCGCTGGACGTTTTCGATGATGCCGATTTCCAGCACCTCGACTTCGTCGAGCTCACGGATGACGGCCGGGATCGCGTGCAGGCCAGCGCGCTGCGCGGCGCGCCAGCGGCGTTCGCCGGCGACGATCTCGAACCGGTTGCCCGCTATCGGGCGCACCAGGATCGGCTGCAACACGCCGTGCGCCTTGATCGAGTCGGCAAGCTCGGTGAGCTCGGCCTCGTTGAAGGTGCGGCGCGGCTGGTTCGGATTGCGCTGAATGAGATCGATCGGAAGGTTCCGCGCGCCCTCCCCGGCGGCCTGCTGTTGCTGGGCCGGTTGCGGCGCGGCGGGACCCGGTGTGGAGGCGAGCGGCTGCACCGGGATCGGCTGCAGCGGCACGGCCTGGAGCTTGGGAAGCTCGACCACGTTGGCGGCCGGCGGCTGGGTGATCGGCGGAGCCTGCATGATGGGCGGAGCGGCCGGCTGAGGGGCCGGGGCTGCGGGCGTGGTCGGCCAAGCGGCCTGTTGGGGCGCGGGGTCCACCGGGCGCGGATCGCCAAGGAGTGCGGAGAGGCCGCGGCCTAACCCCCGTGGTCTGCCGAAATCGCTCATTGACCTGCTCCCGTCGCCCGACCCGATTCGTCTTAGCTTAATTTCTGGTGGGTAATTCTTACCCAGTTGTTGCCAAGCTTGCCTCCCCGGCGAGTCAGCAGGCGATTCTTCCCACAATCGGTTCAGGATCGTCGCCGGGGCGTTAGCCATACTCTGCCCTCCCCCGGGGCTCCTCTCGGCAGCAGCGCGCCTCACAGCTTCGCCACGATCCTCGGCGCTGATCGCGGGCAGGGAGAGAGACATGCGCGTTTTGAGGATGGGCGCCCGCCAGGGCGCGGCGATGGTGGCGCTTGGCGCGGTGCTCGCGCTCGGCGCGTGCGGACAACGTGAAACGCTGCTGAGCGTCTATGCGACGGCGACGGAGCGGGCGACGCCGGACCTCGCGATCATAACGCTCGGCGTCGTCGCGCGCGGCGCGACCGCGAACGCCGCACAACAAGCGCAAGCGCAGCGCATGAATGCGGTGATGGCGGCGGTGCGCGCGGCGGGCGTCGCGGAGACAGAGGTGCAGACGGTCAACTATGCGCTCGAGCCGCAATACACGTATGCGCGCGGCGCGCCGGCGCGGATCAGCGGCTACCTCAGCCGCAACACGGTCGCGATCCGTGTGAGCAATCTGCAAGCGGTGAGCGCGCTGATCGACGCGACCGTCGCGGATGGCGCCAACGAGCTGCAGGGCATTCAGTACACATTCGCCGACACCGAGGCCGCGCACGATGCGGCGCGCGCGACGGCGGTTGAAACGGCGCGGCGGCGCGCGGCGGCGTATGCGGAAGCGGCGGGCATGCGCGTTGGGCGCATCGTGGCGATCACCGAGCCGGGCGCCGCGCCCCCGCCCTACCCCGTGCCGGTCGATGGGCGTTACGGCGGCGCGCTCGCAGAGCAATCGGCGGCGAACGCGCCGCTCATGCCGGGGCAAAACGATACGCGCAGCAGCGTGACAGTGATTTTCGCGCTGAAGTGATTAGGCGGCGAGCAGGACTTGCTCGCGCGCGATCATCTCCTTCGCAAGCTCGAGATACGCTTTCGAGCCGGACGCGTTTTGATCGTAGACGATCGCGGGCAGGCCGTGGCTCGGCGCTTCGGAGAGTTTCACGTTGCGCGGGATCACCGTCTCATAAACGAGGTGCGCCATGTGCGTGCGCACGTCGGTTGCGACCTGCTCAGAGAGCGCGGTGCGCTTGTCGTACATCGTGAGCACGATGCCTTGGATTTGCAGTGACGGATTGAGGTTCTGCTTCACGGCTTCGATCGTTTGCAGAAGCTGCGTCAAACCTTCGAGCGCGAAGAACTCCGTCTGCAGCGGCACGAGCACGTCGTCCGATGCGGTGAGCGCGTTGACGGTGAGGATGTTCAGCGAGGGCGGGCAATCGATCAGCATGTAATCGTAGCCCGCGCCCTGCTCTTCCGCGCGGAACGCGGCGAGTGCGTCTCGGAGGCGATGCTGCGGGCGAAGCGCGGACATGAGTTCGGTTTCGACGCCCGACAGGTTCGCGTTGGCCGAGACGATGAAGAGGCCTGGCACCTTGGTTGGCATCACGGCGCCGGAGAGCGAGCGGTTGCCGACGAGGACGTCATAGCTCGTGACGGTGCGCTGCTCGGGGCCGATGTCGAGGCCGGTGGAGGCGTTGCCCTGCGGGTCGGTGTCGAACACGACGACGCGCTTGCCGACGGCGGCCAGAGCCGTCCCGAGGTTGATGGCGGTGGTGGTCTTGCCGACGCCGCCCTTCTGGTTCGCGATCGCCAGAACCCGCATTGGAACCTCACCCTCTCGGCTGGCGAGCCGCGATGCGAACAACGCGGCCGCGCGGATCGCTCACGCTCTCCACAACGTCCACCCGGTACGCCCCACCATTTTGGGCGAGACCGGCGGCGGCGAGCTCAGCGTCGATGTCCGCGCCCTTGAGGAAGAGCCCTTGGGCGCCGCGGTCGAGAATCGGCTTCGCATAGAGGGTGAGTCGCGACAAGGGCGCGAGCGCACGCGCGGTCACCACATCGTACCTCTCCCCGCCCCGCTTCTGGCCGCCCTCGAAGGCCTCGATCCGGACGTTGAAGACCTCGGCCGGGACCGCCATCGCCCGGGCGGCTTCCCGCAGGAACGCGGCCTTCTTGGCGGTGGCCTCCACCAGGTGCACGACGGCGCCCGGCTTCTCGGCAAGGAGCGCGGCGATCACCAGGCCCGGAAACCCTGCCCCGCTGCCGAGATCGACCCAGCGCCTGGCGCGCGGCGCGAGCGGCACGAGCTGCGCACAATCGAGCGCGTGGCGCTTCCAATATTGCTCCAGCTCTTTTGGGCCGACGAGGTTCATGCGCCCGCTCCACTCCGCGAGCAGCGCGCGATGTGTTTCCAGGCGTTCAGCTGTTTCGTGTGAAACGCCGGTGTCGCGGATGAAGTCGTCCTTCGTGTAGCCGCTCACGCGCGCTTCCGATCCGCCTTCTTCACGTGCGCGAGGAGCGCGGTGAGTGCGCCGGGCGTGACGCCCTCGATGCGCGAGGCTTGGCCCAGGGTTGCGGGGCGTGCGTGCGTGAGCTTCTGGCGCACTTCGTTCGAAAGGCCGCCGACGCGCGCGTAGTCGAGGTCGGGCGACAGACGCAGATCTTCGTCACGCCGGAACGCGGCGACGTCCGCCGCCTGGCGTTCGATGTAGCCGGCGTAGAGCGCGTCGATTTCGAGCTGTTCGCGCGTCGCGCCATCGAGCGCGGCGAGCTCCGGCCAGATCGATGCGAGCTTGGCGAATGTCACGCCCGGATACGCAAGCAGCGTGAGCGCATCGCGGCGCTGGCCGTCTTCGTTGACCGTGAGCCCATGCGCGCGCGCTTGCGGCGGCGTCAGCGTGAGCGCATGCGCGAGATCGCGGCCTAACGAAATCGACCGCATTTTACCGGCAAATCGATCGGCGCGTTTCGTGCCCACGCAGCCAAGATTGATCCCCTTCTGCGTGAGACGCTGATCGGCGTTATCGGCGCGCAGCGTGAGGCGATACTCGGCGCGCGACGTGAACATGCGATAGGGCTCGGTGACGCCGCGCGTGACGAGGTCATCGATCATCACGCCGATGTAGCCTTCGGCCCGCGTCACCTCGAACGGCCCTGCTCCGGACGCAGCGCGCGCTGCGTTGAGGCCGGCGACAAGGCCTTGCGCGGCGGCTTCTTCGTAGCCGGTCGTGCCGTTGATCTGGCCGGCGAGATAAAGACCCGCGAGCTTCTTGGTTTCGAGCGTCGGGTAGAGTTCGCGCGGATCGACGTAGTCGTACTCGATCGCATAGGCGGGCCGCAGGATCGTGACGTTCGCCAGTCCGGGGATCGTGCGGATGAAGCGATCCTGCACGTCTTCCGGCAGCGAGGTGGAGATGCCGTTCGGGTAGACGGTTTCGTCGTCCAAGCCCTCCGGCTCAAGGAAGATCTGGTGCGCGCTGCGGTCGGCGAAGCGCACAACCTTGTCTTCGATCGACGGGCAATAGCGTGGGCCCCTGCCCGCAATCGCGCCGGAATAGACCGCGCTCTGATCGAGGCTCTCGGCGATGATCTTGTGCGTGGCCTCGTTCGTGTAGGTCACGCCGCATTCGATCTGCGGGTTCGTGATCGCGTCCGTCAGGAACGAGAACGGTGACGGCTCTTCATCGGCCTTCTGCTTTTCTAGGCTTCCCCAATCGATCGTGCGCCCATCGAGGCGGGCGGGCGTGCCGGTCTTGAGCCGGCCGAGTTGGAAGCCGAGGCCATAGAGCCGGTCGCTGAGCCCGATGGCCGGGGCCTCGCCGTGGCGGCCCGCCGGGATGCGCTTGGCCCCGATGTGGATCAGCCCTTTGAGGAACGTGCCTGTCGTGAGCACCACGCGCGGGGCGCGGAAGGCGCGGCCGTCTGCGGTGGTGACGCCGGTGACCCGCCCATTTGCTCCCCCGTTCACGGGGGAGCTGGCGTCGCGCAGCGACGACTGAGGGGGGGAAACGAGAGCGCCCGCCCTCTCCGTCGCCTGCGGCGACACCTCCCCCGCACGCGGGGGAGGAAATGCGTCGTGCTCTACGATCAAATCCTCTACGGCAGCCGCGATCACGGTCAGCCCAGGCGTGCCGAGCATCTCGGCCTGCAGGGCCTCCCGGTAGAGCTTCCGGTCCGCCTGGGTGCGCGGGCCGCGGACGCCGGGGCCCAGGGAGCGGGGGAGGAGGCGGACTTGGATGCCGGCCGCGGCGGCCGCGCGGCCCAGTAC
>CAZMCA010000084.1:0-13816 GCA_964564595.1 uncultured Caulobacteraceae bacterium | reverse complement strand
CGCGTCAGCCGCGCTTCCTGCTGCTCTTCTTCGGCGTCGGGCTCATCCTCGCCGGACACGCGTTCTACTACGGCTTCTCCACGATCATCTGGCGCGCGCAAGGCGTGCCGGCGACGACCGTTGGGTATCTCTGGGCGATCGGCGTTGCGTTCGAAGTGGCGCTTCTCTTCACGCTGCCGCGCATCGAGCGCTACCTGAAGCCGGAATCGCTGATCTTGATCGGCGGCGTCGCCAGCATCGTGCGGTGGAGCGGGCTCGCATTCGCGCCGACGGGCGCGTGGCTCTGGCCGTTGCAGCTGCTGCATGCGCTGACCTTCGCGCCCGTGCACGTCGGCGCGCTGCGGATCATTCAGCGCGATGCGCCGGAGGAGCATTCGCTCTTTCTGCAAACCGCGCACGCGGCGCTGCACGGCGGCATTCTGATCGGCGGCGCGATGCTGGCATCCGGCTGGCTCTACGATCACACGCGCGCGGGGGGCTATTGGGCGATGAGCGCGCTGTGCGTGATCGGGCTTTTGCTGATGTGGCGCTTCAGAAACGCGACGGCGCGCGCAGGAGAACCTGCGCGCGCCGCTTAGGGGTGCTTGTACTTCGTCTGATCGCTTAGGCGAGCGCCGCGTCGATCAGGAGGTAGGCGCGGACGAGATCCGAACCCTTGCCTTCGGTCTTGGTCAGATCCGGGCGGGCGCGGAAGTCGTTGGCGACGACCTTTGCGTCTTCGTTGCGCTTCACGTAGCGGGCGATGCGGCTGACCGCGACCGGGGCCGCTTCCGCAACCGCACGGCGGCGCGCCGTGGCGCCAAGGCGCGAGCGGTGCGCGATGGCTTCCAGTGCTTGCGCATCGAGCGTCGCGTCCAGCGAGACGCCGGCGGCGCACACCAGTTCGATCG
The DNA here is from genome assembly GCA_964564595.1 of uncultured Caulobacteraceae bacterium. GTDB lineage: Bacteria > Pseudomonadota > Alphaproteobacteria > Caulobacterales > Aquidulcibacteraceae > JBEVOS01. The sequence goes on along the minus strand of CAZMCA010000084.1, from coordinate 12,926 downwards.
CTTCGCTCTTCAGCGCCGCATCCGGATCGGCCGCCGGCGTGCCGAAATCGGCGAGCGCGAAGGCGTCCATGTTGTCGTCCGCGTTGGCGGCTTCGTATTGCGGCTCATCTTCTTGCGGGCCGAAGTTCGACCAGGACGAGAAGCCCTTGAAGCCAGCGAAGCGGCCGCCAGCGGCTTTGCGCTCGACTTGGCGCTCAACCACGCGCTCGGCGCGGCGCGATTGCGCGGCTTCGGCGGCGGCGTAGAGCGTCGCGTCAGAGAACGCTTCGTTAGCGACGCGCTCGATCGGGCGCTCCATGGTGCGTTCGATGGTGCGTTCCACCGGACGTTCCATCGTGCGTTCGATCGTGCGCTCGACGACGCGCTCGGCCACCGGAGCGGCCTTCTTGTGCGTCGCCGTCATCGCGAGGGCGCCGAGGCGCTTCTCGATCGAGGCGGCGTGACGGTCCGCGGCGGCTTGCGCATCTTCCGAGGCGGCGCGCGCTTCAACGGCGGCTTCCCGGAGTTTGGCGAGCGTCGTCACGGCCGCGTCTTGCAGCGCGACGGTTTCGGCGCGGATGAACTGCGCGGCGCGCTTGGCTTCGAAGACAGCGTGCTGCGTCGTCTCACGCACGGCGTTGGCCGTGGTGTTGGCGGCGACAGTGGCGTCCTCGGCGGCGCGGCGCGCGGCGTCGGTGAGCTTCGTCGCTTCCGAGAGGCCATCGAGTACACCGCCCATCGTGGCGTCGAGATTGTGCGACGCGGCGTGCGCTTCTTCGGCGGCTTCGTGGAACGCGGCGGTGCGCTGCGCCATCACTTGAGCCGAAGCCTGGAACGCGTGCAGGTGATTTTCCAGCGCGTCCTCAGCCGAGCTCATCTCGGTCTTCACGAGCTTGGAGGCTTCGCGCATCAGGCGGACTTGGCGGCCCACCGAGTTGGCGAAATCATGCGTTTGGCCCTTGAGCTCATCGCTGAGCGCCAGGAACGCTTCACGCTCACGCGCCAGGTCGCCGACGAGATCGGCGGCGCTTTCACGCGTTTCCGCAAGCGCTTGGCTGAACATCACGGCGTTGCGTTGCGCGGCCGATTCCAGTTCGGTCAAACGATTGAGCGCGGAGTTCACCGCGTCGTTGAGCGATTCAATTTCCGTTTTCACGGTTTGCGTCAGGCGCGTCGCGTGCGTTTCGGCTTCCATCGACGGCGCGATCGCACCGTCTTGGGCGAGGCGCGAAATTTCCGCGGCCATACGGCGCGCTTTCACGGCTTCGCCGACGGCCGAAGCCGACAGCCAGAACAGAACGGCCGGGCCGAACGCGAGCGCGACCAGACCAGCTTGCAGCGCGGGGTTCAGCGTCGCCAAACCTTCAACGCCATAAAGGCTCACGGGCGCGCCGATCGCGCCTGCAAGCCAAATCAAAGCGGCCAAACCACCGCCGAAGGCCGTCCAGCTAAAGCCGCCAACTTTCGTGGGCGTCTGCTGGGGATCGACCGCGGCGAGTTCGATCTCGCGAGGTTCCAAATCCTCGAAATCCATAACCAAGCACTCCCCAGACCGCGCAATGCGGCCTTCGGCGGAGGCTGGCTGCAAGGCGGGCGCCAGTTAGGAGAGTGCGCTTCCCTCCACGCGTGTGCGCCGTTTTGGAGCGGAGACGCGGTGTATTTCGCGTGGCGCGGCGCGGATTAACCGCGAACTTGGTTAGCGCGCCACATTTCCGCGAGCCATCACGAACGCGACCTCGTGGAGCGCTGTGATGTCGGCTGTTGGATCGCCGTTTACCGCGATGATGTCGGCGCTCATGCCCTCGGCGATGCGGCCGGTGGTCTGCGAGAGCTGCAGGTGATCGGCCGCGTTGATGGTGGCGAGGCGGATGGTTTCGAGCGGCGTGAAGCCGGCCTCAACCATGAGATCGAGTTCACGCCAGTTGCGCCCGTGCGGGCTGACGCCGCTATCGGTGCCGAACGCGATGCGCACGTTGTTCTGGCGCGCCAGGCGGATCATGTTGCGCATCACGGGGCCGACGGCGATGGCCTTTTCGCGCTGGGCCGCTGTGAGCGTGCCGCCTTGTTCGGCAAGCTCTGCGACGTGAACGCCGGCGATCACCGTGGGCACGAGGTAAGCGCGGCCGCGGCGCATCAGCTGGATCGACTCGCGATCGAGATACGAGCCGTGTTCGATGCTGTCGACGCCGGCCCGCAGCGCAGCATTGATCCCGCCCGCGCCATGCGCGTGCGCGGTGACTTGCCGGCCCATCGCATGCGCTGCGCCGATGATCGCGCGCAGCTCTTCGTCGGTGAATTGCTGGCCAAGGCCCGCGGCGGTGTTGGAGAGCACGCCGCCCGTCGCCGTGATCTTGATGATGTCCGCGCCGGCCTGGATTTGGCGGCGCGTGGCGCGCGCGCAGGCGTCGGCGCCGGAGCAGGCGTTCGGGCTGCGCAGCACGTTGCGAATGTCGGGGCTGAAGCCTTGTGCGTCGGCGTGGCCGCCATCGGGCGTGATCGCAGCGCCGGCGGCGATGATGCGCGGGCCCTGGATGTCGCCGCGGCGGATGCCGTCCCGGAGCGCAAAGATGGAATCGTTGGGCGCGCCGAGATCGGCGACGGTGGTGAAGCCGGCGAGCAGCGTGCGGCGTGCATTCCGGGCGCCAATGATCGCGAGATCGGACGGGGTCTGCATCACTTCGTCGAGCAGCTGCGTCGGAGAAAGCTCGCTGGTGAGGTGGACGTGGCTATCGATCAGCCCCGGCAGCACGAATTTGTCGCGCAGGTCGATGACGGCAGCGCCCGGGCGCGTCACGTAGCCGGCTTCGATGCCGAGGATGTTTCCGTCCGCGCCGACGAGGATCGAGCGCTCGGTCACGACCGCGCCGGTCGAGGCGTCGGCGAGCAAGCGGCCGGCGTGGATGATGCTGGCGGCTTGCGGCGCTTGAGCTGTGGCCGAGCCGGCGAGCGCGAGCGCGGCGAGCGCCGCGGCGAGTGTGCGGATCATAACTGGGCGTCCCCCGAATTTTGCCGGCCAAGCTGCTGCGGCAGCGGACGGCGCGCAAGGCGGGACGCCGGGGAAGGCGAAAACACCAAGGGCGCAGCCTGGGGAGGCTGCGCCCTTTTTCTCCTGCGCCGCACGAGAGAGTGAGTGAGGGACGGCGGCGCGGGGTCTGAATTCTGGGGGTTAGCCGACGATCTGAGCCGCTTGGCTGACCGTGGCGGCGGCGACCGGGCAGAAGGCCAGCGCGGCGATCACGAGGCTCATCAGGCGGGTTTTCATCGTCGTCATGGTCTTGGCTCCGGCTCGTTTGGCTCAATCGCGTCAGGCGATGAGTGGAACCTAAGGCGGCCCCGCCCGGCCCGCCGTGTCCACGGTCACAACAAGAAGGGGGCACAGGTGTGAGCGGCGGTTAATAAAACCGCGCCCGCCTCGGCTCTCTGCGCTATGAAGGGCGGGCGGGGCGCCTCTCAGGGGTGGGACGGCGCCGACGCGGACTTGGGGCCGGGCAGAGCCAGGGGACGGCGGATGATTTCGTTTCACAAGTGGATGGTGGGCATCGCGCTCACCGTGATCATGGTGACGGCGCTGGGGACGAACGCGCTTCTCTTCAGCGCGCGCAATTTCCAGTTCAACCTCGCGCAAATCGCGCCGACGACGAATGGCGTCATCTCCGTGCAGGAGCTGATGGATGTCGAAACGCAGATCCGGCAGATCGAGGCCGACACGGCCGGCCCGCGCGGCGAACAGATTCAGGTTGAGCGTCAGCTCGCGGCGCTCGCCGAAGCCGACAGCACGACCCAGAACGCAGCCAACACGGCGCGCGCCGAAATCGCCGGCGACATCGCCGCAATCGAAGCGCGCACCGGCGCGCCGGTCGCGGAGACGGCGGCCCTGATGGACGCGCCGGCCCTGGAAAGCCGGATCGCGCAGCTTGCGGCGCGGCCAAACCTTCCGCCGGAAGATCAGACGCAGATCGCGGCGTTACGCGGACAGGTGCAACAGCTGGGCGAACTGGAAGAACAGCTGAGCGAAGGCGACGCGCAGCGCGCCACGCTGGTATCCCAGCAGCGCCTCGTTGGCGGGCAAGTCGCCGAGGCCGACCGGCGCATCTTCGCCCTGAAGCAGACGGTCGTTCCGAACTACGAGCAGTACGACGTCATCCACTCGGAAGTGGTGGCGCTGATCAACACGAGCCCGCTCGGCATCGGCGCGAGCCTGGTGCAGATGCACCCGACGTTCATGAGCACAGTGCTGGTGCTGCTGATGGGCGCGCTGGGCGCGATCCTCTATCTCTTCCCCGCCTATATGAGCCGCGCCAATCCCGTGACGTTCGCCGAGATCATCGTGCGCATGATCTTCGGGATGTGCACGGCGCTCGCGTTCTACATCGTCGCGAACGCGACGCTGGCGGGCTTCTCGTTCGTGCCGGGGCAAGCCGCGCAGGGCGCGGCCGCGATGCTCAACCCGTTCACGGTGGCGCTGATCGGCATTATCGCGGGCGTCATGGCCGATGACATCGCGCGCTGGATCAAGAACCGCGGCAGTGAATTGTTCGGGGGCGCCGCACCCGCCGCGTCCACAACGACGACGGCGACCACGCAATCGGTCGACGCCGGCTTCAGCGGCGTCAACCCGCACGGCGGCCCGCCGGAGGTGTAGTTCCTCCCCCGCGCGCGGGGGAGGTGTCGCCGAAGGCGGCGGAGGGGGCGCGGCGCTGACGTTTGCCCCCTCAGTCACGCTTCGCGTGACAGCCCCCCGTGCACGGGGGAGAAAAGATGTTGAGATGAGAGGAAACACGATGGCGCGAATTCCGTATGGCGAACCGGCTGAAGGCACACGCGCGGCGGAGACGTTGAAGCGCACGCCTATCAACGTGTTGCGCATGGTGTCGCATTCGGAAGAAGGGCTGCGCGCGTTTTCCGGCATGGGCAACGCCATCCTCGGCAAGTCGACGCTCGATCAGGTGCTAAAGGAGCTGGCGATCCTGCGCGTCGGGAATCTCGTCGGCGCCAAATACGAGATTCACCACCATGAGCGCATCGCCAAGCGCGCCGGCATGAGCGAGGCGCAGCTTGAAGGCTCGCGCAAAGGCGCCGGCGTTCCAGGCCTCAGCGACGACGACAAGCTCGTGATCGCGTTCTGCGAGGAATATAACGAAAAGGGCGTCTCCGAGGCGACGTTCGAGAAGGCCAAGGCGCGCTTCTCGCATGCCGAACTCGTCGATCTCGCGCTCGCGTGCGGCTATTACGGGCTCGTCTCGCGCTTTCTCAACACGTTCGGCGTTGACATAGAAGAGTCCGTGCCGAAGGGGCTCTGAGCATTCCGCTCAACCGGAAACTCTTCAGCGAAAGCATGCGGGCGTTCGAAATGGCGAGGTTCGTACGAAGCCGAGCGCTAGGCGCGGGCGCACGCGCCGTCTAACCTAAGCGCCATGGGAGACCACCTAGACTTTACGCTGATCCAGGAACTGCTGATTATCCTCGGCGCCGTCAGCGTGGTGATCCCGCTGTTTCATCGCCTGAAGATGAGCCCCGTTCTGGGCTTCCTGTTGATTGGCATGCTGCTTGGCCCCAACGCGGTTGGGGCGGCGCTGCGGGCCATTCCCGGCCTCGATTGGGTGGTGCTTTCCGATCGCGAGCGCATCGGCACGATGGCCGAGTTCGGCGTCGTCTTCCTCATGTTCATGATCGGGCTTGAGCTTTCGTTCGAACGCCTTCTGCTGATGCGCAAGATCGTGTTCGGCCTTGGCCCGCTACAAACGCTCAGCTGCGCCGTCGCGGTGGCGGGCGCGGCGATGCTGCTCGGCGTGCCGCAGGACCAGGCCATCGTGATCGGCCTTGCGCTTTCGCTTTCGTCCACGGCCGTGATCATCCAGGTGCTGGCGGAGGAAAAGCGGCTCAACACAACGGTCGGGCGCACGGCGTTTTCGGTGCTGCTGTTTCAGGACATGGCCGTCGTGCCGATCCTGTTTGCGGTGACGATCATGGGCGGCGCCGCCGGCGTCGAGGCCGGCGCGCCGCTGCAGAGCCTCTTTGTTTCGCTCGGGCAAGCGGCGCTCGCCGTCGGCGCCGTGATCGCGGCGGGGCGCCTGTTGCTGCGGCCGCTGTTTCGCAGTGTCGCGCGCGCCAACAGCCCCGAAGTGTTCATGGCCGCCTGCCTTCTGGTGCTGCTCGGCGCCTCGGTCGCGACGGCCGCCGCCGGGCTCTCGATGGCGATGGGCGCGCTGCTCGCCGGGCTCTTGCTGGCCGAGACGGAATATCGCCGCCAAATCGAAGTGCTGATCGAGCCGTTCAAGGGCCTCTTGCTCGGCGTGTTCCTGATTTCGATGGGCATGACGATCGATGTTGCGATGATCGTGGCCGAGCCGGTGCTGATCCTTGGGCTCGCGGCCGTGATGGTGCTGGTGAAAGGCGCGCTGAGCGCGGGGCTGACGCACGCCTTCGGCATTTCCAAGCGCGCTTCGGTGCAGACGGGCTTGCTGTTAGGGCCAGGCGGGGAGTTCAGCTTCGTCGTGCTTGGCGCCGCGGGCGCGGCCTCGCTCCTCGATGAGCGCATCGGCGAAATCGCGCTCATCATCGCGGCGCTGACGATGGCGTCGACGCCCTTTCTTTCCACGATAGGCACGCGCCTTTCACAGCGCTTCGAGCCACGCAAGACCGTCGATCCCGCGCTGCTTGCGGTGTTCGATCTTGAAGAAGCGCCGCGCGTCATCGTGGCGGGCTTCGGGCGCGTCGGGCAGGTGGTGGCGGCGCTCCTCAAGGAGCACAATGTCGATTTCATCGCGGTCGATTCCGATCCCGATGTCGTCGCCAAGGCCCGCGCCGATGGCGTGCAGGCCTATTTCGGGGACGCGACCAACCCGCTCTTCCTGCAGCGCTGCAATCTGGCGCAAGCGCGTGCGCTGGTGGTCACGATGGATCCCGCGAGCGTCGATGATGTCGTTTCCGCTGCGCGCAAGGAGCGCAGCGATCTCCTGATCGTGGCGCGCGCCCGCGATGCGCGCCACGCGGGGCGGCTTTACGCGAAGGGCGCGTCGGACGCTGTGCCCGAGACCGTGGAAGCGAGCCTTCTGCTGAGCGAAACGCTGCTCGTCGATATCGGGGTGCCTATGGGGCCGGTGATCGCCTCCATCCATGACAAGCGCGCCGCGTTCCGCGCGGAGATTCAAAAGCTCGCGCCCGAAGCTGAGGTGCGCATCCCGGTGCGCCGGCGCCTGCGGGATATCGTCAAAGCAAAAAACTAGGCGCGGGAACCGAAGGGCGGGGGGCGCGCGTTTCTCCGCCATGAGCAAGACAGCCCGAGCCAACAGGACAGCCCTGCGCGCGCAGCACCGCGAGCAGGAAATGCGCGAAGCGCATGAGCGCAGCACGCAAGGCCCGAAGGACGTGCCTTCCGAACCGCAATTTCGCACCGGCGCGGATGTCGCGACCAACGAAGAAGGCTGGGCCGACGTGCCTGGCAAGGAAGTGCCCCCGCGCGGCGGGCCCAAGCGGCGCACGGCGGGAGAATAGTCAGCGCTTGCGCTTCGGGGGTTGCGCGAGCAGCGCGATCAGTGCGTGCGCGGCCGGGCTGAGATAGCCGCTGCGCCGCGTCACCAGGAAAACCGGATTGGCGGCGCTGAGATCACGCACGCGTAGCGGCGCGAGCGTTTTGGCGGCAAGTTCTTCCGCAACCGACGCCCTCGGTAGCAGCGCAAGACCGAACCCGGCTTCAACGAGCCGCTTCTGCGCCGTCAGCGAATCGATTGGCGTCCAAGCAATGTCCATAGCGCCGCGCGTCCGGAAATGCGCGAAGAGGCTGTCCTCTACGCCCTCGCGCGTTGGCGGGAAGGCGAGCCAACGTTCTCCTGCAAGCTCCGCGAGCTGCGCAACACCGCGCTTGACCAGCCGGTGCGCTGGCGGCGCGACGACGATGAGCTCTTCATCGCCGGTCAGTGTGTAGGCAAGCGCCGCATCCCGGTCGCGATGATAGCGCACGCCGATATGAGCCTCGCCCGCGCGCACGAGCGTGCTGACATCGCCGCTGCCGGCGGTACGCAAAGTGAGCGCTACATCGGGGTGCGCGCGCGCAAAGCGCCGCAAGGCGGCCGCGAAGGAGGCGCCCGCGAGCGTGCCGACGATCGCAATCGAGAGCGGACCCGACGCGCCCTTGCGCAGAGACGCCATCGCCGCATCGCAGTCGCCAAGCGCGGCGAGCGCGCGTTCCGCGTAGGGCGCAAGCGCTTTTCCGGCCTGCGTCAACGTCACGCCAGAGGCCCGGCGCACGAAGAGCGGCGCGCCGACCTCCTGCTCAAGTTGCGCGATGCGCCGGCTGAGCGCGGGCTGTGAGCGATGCAGAGCGGCCGAGGCGGGCGAGAAGCCGCCCGCCTGCGCGATCGAAAGAAAGGCGCGCAGTTGCTCGAAATCCATCTTCGGTCATCCATGCAAAAAGCTGATCGATATAATCCAAACTATGCATTGGACGAATAGGCTGACCCAGCGCAAGTCTGCGCGCATGAGCACGCAATCACCCCTGGCGCGCGTCGCCCGCACGCCGGCGCCGCCGTACTACGCCGTCACCACCACAACCGAGCTGACTGAGGCGTTCGACCGCGCCGAATACATGCGCATCGGCGCCGAGCTCTACGCGCAAGCGCGCGAGATCGGCGGCTTCCTGGGGCTTGAGGCGTTCTATGACGGCGCGTCCTCGATCGCGGTGTCGTACTGGGCCGATCTCGACGCGGTCGAAAGGTGGCGGCGCCATCCCGCGCACGGCGTAGCCAAGGCGCACGCAAAAGGCGGCTGGTTTGGGCCCACCATCACGCGCATCGCGCGCGTCGAAAGCGCCTATGGATTCAACCTGCCGGAGCGGCGTAAAGCTTAGCCGCATTTTTCTGGGGCGGCGCATGAAGCGAATTTTGGCGGCGGTTGCGGTGTTGGCGCTCACGGCGTGCGGGCGCGATACTGCCGAAGAAACGATGAAGCAGTTTCCGCCCACCGAAGCCCCGAACTACAACGCCGATATCGGCCCGAACGGCGCGGCCGGCATCACCACGGCGCTGCCGCTCACCGTCGAAGCGCTCACGGCCGCCGCGCCCGGCTATGCCGTCACCGAAGCGCAAGACCAGATCGAAGGCCAGCCGTTTCGCAAGATCACGCTCTCGGCTGGCGATGAGGTCGTGTTCAACGTTCTCCCAACGCCGGACGGCGCGCGCATCCATTCAATCGTGACGCGCTCCACGCAGGCGCGTGGCCCGGTCGGTGAAATCGTGGGGCAGGCCAAGTTCGAGACCGCGCCCGCCGCGCAATCCTTGTTCTGCGCGCCCGAACTCGTCGATGGCGCGTTCGGCTTTGCATGCTCGGATGCGGAGGATGGCGTGTTCTGGCGCGTCTATCGCTTGCCCAGCGCTTACCAAGGCCCGCACGAGCCGTTCGAAGCGATCGATCCCGATACCGCGCTCGACGCAACGCTCGTCGAGATGCGCTGGATCGCGCCGCGCGGCTGAGACTGCCGCGCCATTCAGTTTTCCTGAGTGGCTGTTCCGCGCCGCGTGTGCGTAAGCTGCCCGCATGAGAGATTTGTCCCGCCGCACGCTCGCGCTTGGCGCGCTTGCTGCCGCAACTGCGCCCGCTCTGGCGCAACCGGCGCCGCCACCCGAACGGCGCCCGCTCCCCGGCGATCCGGACGATCCGCGCCCGCGCGTCTATTCCATGCTCAATCAGCCCGCGCCGGATTTTGCGTTCCCGCTGCGCGGCGGCGGCACGGCGCGCCTTGCCGACTATCGCGGCAAGACGCTCATCCTCTATTTCGGCGGTCTTTGGTGCCCCGATTGCGTGATCGACGGGCCGCACACGCAGACGCTCGCACGGCTTGCAGCGCGCGACCGGCGGCTCGCCTTCCTGCAAATCCATACGCGCGATCGTTTTGGCCGCTGGGGCTCCATCGACGCGTATTTCAACGAGTACGGCTACAATTGGCCTGTCGCGTTCGACGCGAGCCGCGAATTCTCACGCGACGTCTATCGCATCGAGTGGAGCCCGAGCTTCCTCATCATCGACAGGGCCGGCGTGATCCGCCGCTGGCGCACCGATCTCACCGCAAACGGCGCGCGCGCGTTCTTCCGCGAAGCACAAGCCGTCGCGCGCGCCTAAAGCAGCGGCGCGAGCGCGAGACGCACGCGCGAGCTTTGCGCCAGCACGTCGCGATAGGGCGTTGCGGTTTCGGGCGCGTCCGTCGCGGGCCAAAGCGCGATGAAGCGATCGATCTCGCGCACGGCTTCGTCATAAGCGCGCGCATTGCGTTGGCGCAGCGCCGTGCGCCCATGCGTCAGTGCGTCCTTTGCCGAGAGCGCGGCGCCCAGCGAGTGCTGATATTCGATCGGATCGACGAAGTCGGTTTGAATGACGTGGCTGTAGAGGCCAGCGGAAAGATCGACCATGCGCGCTGCGATGTCGGCTTGATTGACGCCAGCCGGGCGCGCCGCATCGAGCGCCGCTGCGCCTTGCGCCAGCGCGCGCGCAACTTCCGCCGCCGGGCGGCCATCGCCGCCAGCCGCTTCCGCCGCACGCAGCGGGGCTGCATCGAATCCGCCGAACTGATCGCGCGCGGGATCGTAAACTTCGAGCACGCCTTGCCCGACGAGCGCGCCCGCTTCCGGCGCTTTGCCGCCTTCGGCGACACGCTGGGCCATCAGCACGAACCCTTTGAGGTGCTGGATGCGCAGCGCCGTGCGCGCGGGGCCTTCAAGGCCGCCATAGGCTTCGGCGACGCCCGCTTCACCGTGTTCGCCGCCGCCTTCACCGGCGGCGCTCTCGCCCGCTTCGCCGCTCTCGGCGGGCGCCGCGCTCGTTGCCCCGCCGGCCGCTTCGCCGCCGCCTTCGCCGGCCGGGGAGCAAGCCGCCAGTCCGCCCGCGACGATTGCCGCGCTAGCGGTCGCCCACAGCTTCAGCTTCAGTTTGGTCATGCGGGCGCTCTCCTCAAAACGGCGCGCACCCTGTACGAACTGATAATCATTCGCAAGAGCTAGGCTGTCTGTTCGCCCATGATGCTGGTGCTGCAAAATGTCCTCGGCGCAGAAGACGTCGCCCGGCTTCGCGATGGGCTCGCGAACGCGGCCTGGGCCGATGGGCGCGCCACCGCGGGCGCGGCTGCGCGGGCGGTGAAGAACAACCTCCAGGCCCCGGGCGGCGACCGCGCCATTCAGGCGCTGGAGGATTTCGCGGAAGCGGCGCTCCAGCGCCACCCGCTGTTTGCGATCGCCGCGCGCCCGCGCCGGCTCTCGCGCCTTCTGTTCTCGCGCTACGAGCCGGGCATGACGTATGGCCGCCATACCGACGATGCGCTGATGGGCGCTGATGCGCTGCGCACCGATCTTGCGTTCACCCTCTTCCTGTCGCCGCCCGCTGACTACGATGGCGGCGAACTCACGATCGACAGCGCGCTCGGCGAGCAGGCGATCAAGCTCGAACCCGGCGACGCGATCCTCTACCCGGCGGGCACGATCCATTTCGTCGCGCCGGTGACGCGCGGGGTGCGCCTTGCTTGCGTCGGGTGGATCCAGAGCCTGGTCGCGGATGCAGCGCAGCGTGAAATTCTGTTCGATCTGTCGATTGCGCGCACGCGCCTTTCGCAAGCGAATGCGTCCGCCGAAGAGGTGCTGCGGCTCGATAAGACGGTGTCGAACCTGCTGCGCATGTGGGCGCGGCCCTAAGCGGCGCGTTTGAACAGCAACGCCGCGATGATGCGGCCGGCAAGGGCGCCGGCGAGCGTGCCAGCGAACAACCCAAAAAACGCAGGAACGAATGCGCCAAGCGCGCTTTGCGCATCGCCTTGTAGCAGCGCGGAGATCCCAAAGCTGAGCGGCCACGCAAAGCCCGCCGCCCCGACCCCGACAGCGCACCGCCAGGCAATATCGTTCGCTGTTTTGAACGCGCCGCGGCTGCTTCCGCGCCAAAGCGCGAGCGAAGCCAGCGCCGCGCCAATGAGCCCAGGCCAAGCCAGCGTTCGCAACGAGATCGGATCGAGGCCCTGAAAGCCGGACGCTGCGAACGTAAACGCTAGCCAGCCGGCGAGGAATGTCAGCACGAAGACCGCTGCGATCAGCGCGGGGTGACGGAGCGCCATCTCAAAACTGATCGCGGTCGTCGGCGAGCATCGGATCGGTGTCGGTATCGAGCACCATCACGCCATCGTCGGGCGCGCCGCGCTTGAACGCGATGAAGCTCAGCGTGAGGCCGGTGAAGAGCGCAAGCGGCAAGCCCATGAACAGCGCCAGCGGCCAGAGCGCGAAGGGCAGCATGCCCGAAAGCCCGTTCGGGCCGTCCGGCGCTTCGATCCCCTCCATCGCGTGCAGCAGCATTTGAAAGAGGATCGGCGCGGCCAGCGCTGTCAGCGCGCCGAGCCAAAGCACATGGATGGTGACTTCTCGGCGTGAGCGGGGCGCGCGGCCCATCGCGCCCGCCACCGCGAGTGAAATCAGCGCCGAAAAGAATCCGATCCCGGCGACGAGCAGCGCCATTTGCGCAAAGCCGCCTTCGCCGCTGAGGATCGCCCACGGCAGCCCAAGCCCGATCGCCAGCGCAAGCAGCGTCCAAAGCGGCGCCGGCCGGCGCCAGACCAGCGGCGGTTCGCGTGCTTCCGCGGGATTGAGGTCTCTGGCCATTCTGGTCCGCTATCGATCTACACACCAAGATTATCGGCGAGCAGAAGGTCCGTCTCTACCGGCGGAAATATGAAGAGCGGACGTGGCGAGGATGCGGCGGCGCGCTAGCGCGTCGGCATCGGGTGTTCGCCGCGGTAGTCGTAGAAGCCGCGATCGGTTTTGCGGCCGAGCCAGCCGGCTTCGACGTATTTCACCAGCAGCGGGCAGGGCCGGTACTTGGTGTCCGCGAGCCCTTCGTTGAGCACCTGCATGATGCTCAAACACGTGTCCAAACCAATGAAATCGGCCAATTCGAGCGGGCCCATCGGATGGTTGGCTCCGAGC
>CAZMCA010000083.1:0-13892 GCA_964564595.1 uncultured Caulobacteraceae bacterium | reverse complement strand
GCCGCCCATATGCGAAGTCATGTCGGCGCGGCCCATGAACGTCGCCATGTAGTGGCAGCCGATGCCCGCGAGCGCGCGCGAGCCTTCGGGCACCACAGTCGATGTATTGTGCGGGCAGCCCGAGCAGAAGTGCGGCTTGCGATGCACGTCTGCTTCTAATGTCTTCGCGCGCTCAAGGCTCACGCCGACGCGCTTGAAATACGCGGCGGCTTTCTCCGTGCGCGCTTCCTGCGGCAGCCGGTCGTAAATCGCCTTCGCGATTTCTGGGATCGTCAGCGCGCCAATATCAGAGAGCAGCGGCCGGCCTTGTTCGTCATGCTTGCCGATCACGCGCGGGCGCACGCTTTCGTCAAACAGCACGTCGCGCATTTGCGGCTCGATCAGCGCGCGCTTGTGTTCGATCACCAGCACCGTTTCGAGGCCGCGCACGAACTCCTTCACGCCCTGCGGCTCAAGCGGCCAGGACATGCCGACCTTGTAAACCGTCACGCCCGCATCGGCGGCTTGCGCATGTGACAAGCCCAGCGCTTCGAGCGCCTCGATCACATCGCGCACCGCCTGCCCGGTCGCGACCAAGCCAAGCCGCGGCCTCGGGCTTTCCAAAATCACGCGATCGAGCCGGTTCGCGCGCACGAACGCTTGCGCCGCCGGCAGCTTCACGCGCCGTAGCCGCGCTTCTTTGTCGAGCGGTTGATCGCCGCCGCGCAGCGACACGCCGCCGAGCCCGCGATCGAAATCCGGCAAAACAAACTTCGCGCGGTCGATTCCGACCTCGATCACCGCGCCGGAATCCATCGTATCCGCGAGCGCGATCAGACCGACCCACGCGCCCGAGTAACGCGACAGCGCCCACCCGAAGAGGCCGAGATCTAAAACGTCCTGCACGCTCGCCGGGTTGAGCACTGGAATTTCGGCATCGGCGAACGCGAATTCCGATTGCGATGGGAGAGTCGAGGATTTGCACGCATGGTCGTCGCCGGCGACCGCGAGCACGCCGCCGTGCTCGGCAACGCCCGCGAAGTTTGCGTGCTTGAACACATCGCCCGTGCGATCGACGCCCGGCGCCTTGCCGTACCAGAGCCCGAACACGCCATCGAATTTCGCGCCCGGAAACACACCGACTTGCTGCGAACCCCACACGGCGGTCGCGCCCAAATCTTCGTTCAGCCCTTCCCAGAAGTGCACGTCATGCGCATCCAGGAAGTGCTTGGCCCGCTGCAACTGCTGGTCATAGCCGCCGAGCGGCGAGCCGCGGTAGCCGGAGATAAAGCCGCCGGTGTTGAGCCCCGCCCGCCGGTCGAGCCGCTTTTGATCGAGCGGCAGCCGCACCAGGGCCTGCACCCCGCTCAAGAACACCTGCCCGCTCTCAAGGGCGTATTTGTCGTCCAGCGAAACCTGGCGGCGGCTCATCAAGCGCTCCTCAGGCGAAACGGGCCTGTCATTCGTCGCAAATTCTTGCGCAAAATCGCGGCAATTGCTTGTCTTTTGTGGCGCGTTGTCGCAGGAAGGTGGGCAAATTCGGCGCAGAACCCGCCAAGAGCGAGGAAAAAATGACCGAAGCCCTGGATACGATCGACACGCAAATTCTGGACCTTCTCCAGCAGGATGCAAGCCTCTCCATCGCCGACATGGCCGAGCGGGTGGGTCTTTCCTCGTCCCCCTGCTGGCGCCGGATCGAGCGGCTGAAGAAGAACGGCATCATCACCGGCCAGGTCGCGCTTCTGGACCGTGAGCGCCTTGGCCTCCACTTCGAAGTGATGGTCGGCGTGAAGCTCCAGTTACCGACGCGCGAGAACCTCGAAAAGTTCGAAGCCGCGATGGCGCGATGGCCCGAGGTAGTCGATTGCGTCACCGTCACCGGCGAAGTGGACTACATGCTCCGCGTGGTGACGACCGACATGCACGCCTATGACGATTTCCTGCGCGATCACGTGCTCGCGCTCGGCCTCGTATCCAACGTGCAATCGCGCATCGTGATGCGTGTCGCCAAACGCACCACGGCGACGCCGCTCAACTTGGTCGCGCGCTAAGCGCGGCCCCACACTTCGGTCTCGTAGACTTCGCGAAATCCCGCGCGTTCGAGGTTGGCGAGCGAGGTCGTGAGCATCGTCAGCGTTTCCGACACGATCACGTCGCACCCAAGCGCGTGCGCCTTCGCCACGCGCGCCGCGATCAGCGCCTGCTGCGCGCCGCGCCGCCGCGCGCTCTCTGCCGTCGACATCCAGCCGAGATAGCCAAGCCCTTCATGCACCGCGAGCGCGGCGACCGCGACGGGCCGCGCGCCATCGAGCGCGATGAAGTGATGCATCCCGGGTTTGCCTGCGGACACGCGATACCCATCCCACATCGTTTCTCCGAGCACGGGCGCAGCGCGCGTGACATCCTCAGCGCTCACTTCGCGCACGTCTAAATCGCTCACTGGGACCGCCGGCGCCTCGCCGGCCAACGCAACGCATGCCAGCGGCGCGCCGGCGGTCCCAAGCGACAACACCGGGTAACGCGTCCACTTGTTCTGTTCGAGGCCCGCATCGCGCAGCCAGCCGCGCACCACGTCCATCTCCGGCCCCGGGCGCAGATAAACGAAGAATGGCGCGATCCCTTCCGCCGCGAACCGCGCGCCGATTTCCACGAACGCGCGCGGCTCCAGGCCCGGTTCGCGCCCGTTGATGTAAAAGCGATTGAAATTGCCGCTCGCCGCCGCGCCGTTGGTATCGGGATCGACCGACGCGTAGCCATCGCCAAATGGCGCGCCGGAAAATTGCCAGCTTTTCTTGGCCCAGCCGCATTGCACGTCGAGCCAGATCTGCAAGCGCTTCATCCGCGCCGCGAGCGCCAGCGCGTCCGTCATGTCAGCGCGCGCGCCGCTCCGCACGCGCCACAAGCGCCGCGGCCGACGGGCCGACATATTTCTGCGGATTGCTCGGCTGCAAGTTCTGCTCGCGCTCCCAGCGCGAAATCAGCGTCAACGCTTGATCGTAGCCCGCGACGAGCCCCGCGCCGCCGCGCAGAGTCTGGTTGAAATACGCGTCGCCGAAATACGTCCATTCACGGTTCGGCTGACAGCCGAACGAGGTGCGATCCGGCGCGGCCGCCGTCAGCACGATCGTGTTCGCATCCATCAGCGGCGCAATGAACGCGCCCGAAAAGCACGCCGACACGATCACCACACGATTGCGGATGCCCGCGTTCGTCAGCGAGTCGCGCAGGTTCACCGGCCGCAACGCGGAGCCAAGCCGGTTCTGCTCCAGGATCGCGATCGAGCCATCCGGCGCGCCGTGCGACGTCAAAAACAGCACGACCAGATCTTCGTTCGGATCGATCACCTGCCCGATACGCCCGATCGCGGCCTGCAAGTGATAGGGCGTCGCCGCCGGATAGCGCCGGTCGCCCGGGCCCGCGCCATTCGTCAAAATGATCGTGCGCGTGTCCGGCCCAAAATGCTCAGCCAGGATCTCGGAAGCCTGGCTCGCCTCACGCTCGAACACCGGATCGCCCCAGAACGCCGCGCTCAGCACGTAGACGTCCACCACGCCCGGCCGCTGCGGCGGGATCGCCGCCAGCGCATCGCCGAGGAGCTGTACCTGTCGCGCGGCAGCCTGCGGCGGAAACGCGATCTCCATTGCGCCGAACTGGCCGTTGAACGGATCGCGCTGCGGCGGCGGCCCCGGTTGCGCAAAAGCCGCCCCCGCGAGCCCCAAGAACGCTCCCGCCAGGGCGATCCCCTTCCACATACGCAGCATTTCGCCTCTCAGGTTTGCGGCGCGCACCATCTCCCGGCGCCCCGGGCCGCGCAAGCGGCGTCCTGCAAGCGCCCGATGCTGGCGAGGCCCGGCGCGCTCAGCTAGCTTTTGGCGATGGACAGCGCCGCGCCAGCCTCAACCGTTGAACCCTCCGCACGACCGGGGCGCGACGCCTATCTGCCAACACGAAAAGCCGATTTGCTCGCCGCGCTTCAGACCGAGGGCGGCCTTACCGGCGAGGCCGGCGCGCGTTTTGCCGATCTCTGCCGCCTCATCGCCGCGGTGATGCACTACGAGGCCTACGACAAGCTCGAGAGCCTCAAATCGCTCTACGCCCCGCTCGATCCCGACGCGCCGCCATCGGAGCGTGAGACTAGCGCCGACACGTTCGCCGCATTCGAGAGCGCGCTTCTGGAGGCGCTGCAGCACGGCAATTTTCACGAGATCGATCCCGAAAGCGCGCTCTCGCACGAGGCCGCGCGCGAGCTGACGGGGCTCTCCATCAAATGCTCCACCGCCGGGATCCGCGCGGTGCGCTTCTTCGCGCGCGGCGCACGGGTGCAGACCGTGACGCGCAAAGTCTGGTTCGGCTTGCGCAAGCGCGAGATCGAGGCCGAGACGTTCGCCGAAGTCGTCGTGCTCGTTGCGTTCAAGAGCATGGCCGAGATCGACCGGGCGGACCGGCGCGCGTTCGCGCAGGCGCGCCACGGCGTGCGCCCGGCCGCGGCGCTGGTGAAGCATTTCCGGAATGTCGCGCGCGCCGAGCTGATGACGCTCCACCCCGGCGCGCGCCCCACGATGCGCGCACGCGATCAGGTGTTTCTCGCCGCGCCCGCCCTCATCGGCGGCGCGCCCGTGGCGATGCAGATCATCCCGGCAGTCACGGTGCTCTTTGCCGTGATCGCGGCCTATTTCGGCACGCGCGCGGCGATCGATAACAGCGCGTTGCAACGCGCGCTCGCGGCCGCATCGGGCCTCATCGCCGTTGGTGCGTTCGTGATGCGCCAGTGGATGAAGTACGAGCGGCAGACGCTGAAATACCAAAAACAACTCGCCGACACGGTCTACTTCCGGAACGTCGCCAACAATGGCGGCGTGCTGGATTCGCTGATCGGCGCGGGCGAAGATCAGAACGTCAAAGAGGCGTTCCTTGCGTATTGGGCGCTGCTGCGCGCGGGCCGCCCGCTCTCGAAGGCCGAGGTGGACGCGTCGGTCGAGACGTTCCTCTCGGAAAAGCTTTCGCTTACCGCCGATTTCGACACCGAAGACGCCATCGCGAAGCTGCAGCGTTTCGGGCTCATCGTGCGCGCCGAAGATACCTTCGCCGCAGTGACGGTCGACGAAGCGCTCGCGCGGCTCGACGCGACATGGGACGCGTTCTTCAAGTACGGCGCGGTCGCCGCGGAATAGTCGGACTGCGCCGAGCCGGCTCTCCGCTTCGCTGCGGCCTTGAATCGTCAATCCGGCGGATTTGCTCGGTGAGCAGCACAAAAATCCCAATGCCGCCAACGCGTTGAAATTTCTTCGGGAAAATCTATCCGCCCCCTCTCAACCGCCCGTACGATCACCCAGTCAGTCAGCGCATTTCGGAGGGCGGCAGGATCCAGTCTCCCAGTCGGCGCTGACGATGCGGCCGAACGTGAGTGCCGAGCGGGGAACTGAAACCGCCGGGTCCAGCAGGGATGACGGAGTCCCGCCGCTACGTCCGACGCTGGAGTGAACTGGGTAGCTGAGTAACAAGCCCTCCCCACCCAGCTGCGGAGCACGCCGCAAGGGGACGCGTGGAAGCGCGCACCTCCAACTCGCTTCGCAAGAAGCACTTTCTTTGACAGCGCGTGGAGCCACGCGTCCCCACCCCTCCGGGCAACGCCCAACGGGGCCACTTCGAAGAAGCGACCCCGCATCGGCGGCCTAAAGTCATGCGTGGCGTGCGGCGCGCTATCCGAGGGTCGCGGCCACCAAACCGCCGGCCAGCACCAGGAACGCGATCAGCGAGACGATGCGAAACCGCGCCGCTTCGCCGGCGCCCGAGCGCAGGAGGCTCACGCCCGCCATGATGATCCACGCGAACCAGGCAGCGGTGAGCGGCGTAGAGAGTTGGCCGATGGCTTCAACGCCGATCTGTTCGAGGCTCGCGGCCAGAAAGCCCACGCCGAACACGACGCCAATCAACGAAAGCGTGCGCGGCAAAGTGCGCGTCGTCAGTGCGGCGAGCGCAAACAGCAGCGTCCACATGCCTTGGCCGACGAAGCCAAGATGCTCGCCGATCGCCATGCCCGCATACGCGTTGAGCATGCCTTCCATCAGCGCGATCGTGTGCGCGCTCTCGCCCGTCGCGCCGGCCATAGCGGCCGCGAGATGCGGGATCGTCACCGCCCAACGGATGAAGCCCATCGCCTGCCACGCGCCGCCCAGGACGCCCGCGATCAACGCGCCGAGCGCGAGCGTGCCATCCTTGTTGGCCAGCGCGCGATGGCCGAGCACGGCGAGTGCGATCTGCGTGATCCCGGAGAGCGCCATCGCGTAATAGGCCGGCACGATGATGTGCTGGCCCGCGCGGAACGCCGCGAAGCGCTCGGCGGCCGGCGCCCGGAGAATGTCCGGGAAGCCGAAATTGGCGGCCAGGACGAAGAAGCCGCCGGTCAGCAACGCAAAGTGCAAAACGGCGACGGCGAGGAATGCGCGGCGGGCCGCGACGAGGGAGGCTTCGTTGTTCATAGGGATATGGTTTAATGTTGAACTATCTGGAAGTCAAGCCACTGCAGATTTCCCTCATTCCGGGCGAGCGGAGCTCGATCCGGAACCTAGGGGCAAGCGTGGCGCGGCGGTCCTGGGTTCCGGCTCTCCTCTTCGCTCCGGCCGGAATGAGGAAAGCTAGAGAGGCGCGACCCACCGCACATGCGGATCGACCTTCGCGATCACGCGCGGCGTTCCATCGCCCGGCCACATCGTGAGATCGACCGTGTAGTCATCCCCCGGGTAGCCGAGAAACTTGTCGTGCTCGAACCGCACCCACGCCACGCGCCGCTGCGGCGTCGCTTGCGCCGCGTACGCCGCAATCGCCGCCCGCGCCCGCGCATCGGTCTCCTTCGGAAAGTACTGCCACGCAACCGAGTGGTAGATGATCGTCACGCCCTCCGGCGGCGCGCCCGCAAGCTGCGCTTCGAGCCACGCGCCCGCATCGGCCTCAACGGCACGCACATCATGCACGATCGCCAAATCCGCCGCGCGCTCGAACCGCGCTACGCGCTCAGGCTGGTCCGGCCAGATGTACGATTTGAGCCGCAATCGCTGGCCCGCATCGCGCACATCGAGCGGATGCACGTCGCATCCCGCACGAGTCGCAACATCAAGCGGCGGCGCATCGAGCGCGTTGCCACGCCAGTCCGTGTCGATCACCGGCGCATTCGCCGCGCCGTCACGCGACCAGCTCTGCGTGCGATACGCAAAGCGATCCCAATTGAGGTTGAGTCCCGCGCTCGCGCCAACCTCACGCATATGCAGCGGCCCGCCACCCCGCGCCGCCGCAACGAACGCCGGCAACAACGCAATCGAGCGCCGCGTCTCATTGGTCTGCGGCGCCTGATGCATGAAGGCCGAATACCAGTCCGGCTCTCGCGCAATCGCCGCCAGCGCCGCGCGCCACACCTCGGCGATGTCCCATTCCGTGCGCGCCGGCGGATAGAGTGCGGAAAGCTCCGGCGCCCGCCCAGAAATCGCGGCCGCGTTCAGCGCGCCCGCGAACCGCAATGCGCTCGCATCGCCCGCCCACCAATCGTCCTTGAACGCAAAGAGGTGCGCGATGTCGTCGAAATGATCCGCGCCATGCCCAAGCAGCGCGGCCGTAAACGGCGAGCCGAGCCGCAGGCACCATTGCTGCTGATCGCGAAACTGCTTGGCGTGATCGAACATGACCGAGCGGTGCGCGCCGCAGCGCGCACCGTCAATCTTGATTCACGTGATCAAGCGCCCTGTGAACTACGGACGCTCCACACACATCGCGATGCCCTCGCCGCCGCCGATGCACAGCGCCGCGACGCCGCGCTTCTTGCCCGCATGCTCCAGCGCCGCGATCAACGTGACCAACACCCGTGCGCCCGAAGCGCCGATCGGATGGCCAAGCGCACACGCGCCGCCATTCACGTTGATCTTGTCGTGGCTAATGCCGAGTTCCGTCATCGCGATCATCGGCACCACGGCGAACGCTTCGTTGATCTCCCAGAGATCGACGTCCTCGGCCTTCCAGCCCGCGCGCTTCAGCGCTGTCTGGATCGCGGGCACCGGCGCGGTCGTGAAATAGGCCGGCTCATGCGCATAGGCCGCTTGCGAGACGATCTTCGCGAGCGGCTTTGCGCCCTTGGCCTTCGCATCGTCCGCGCGCATGAGCACGAGGGCCGCCGCGCCATCGGAGATCGCGGAGGCGTTCGCCGCCGTCACCGTGCCGTCCTTGTTGAACGCCGGGCGCAACGTGGGGATCTTGTCGGGCCGCGCCTTGCCAGGCAGCTCATCGACGGCGATCAGGCCAGCCTTGGTCTCGACGGCCGCGATTTCGCGCTTGAAGCGGCTCTCCTTCGTCGCGGCCTGCGCGCGCGCCAACGTTTCGAGCGCGTACGCGTCCTGCATCTCGCGCGTGAACTGATATTCCTTCGCGACCTGATCGGCGTAGACGCCCATCGCGCGCCCCTCATATGCATCCTCAAGCCCATCGACGGCCATGTGATCGAGGATCTTGTCGTGCCCGTACTTGTTGCCGGTGCGATAGCGCGGCAGCAGGAACGGCGCGTTCGTCATGCTTTCCATGCCGCCGGCGACGATCACATCCGCCTCGCCCGCGAGCAGCGCTTGGCGCCCTTGCACCACGGCCTGCATGCCAGAGCCGCACATTTTCGAAAGCGTCGTCGCTTGCGTCGACTTCGAAAGTCCCGCGCCCAACGCGGCCTGACGCGCCGGCGCCTGGCCTTGCGCAGCCATCAAGCAATTGCCCATCAGCACTTGATCGACATCGGACACGCCCGCGTCTTTCACCGCCGCCTTAATCGCGATCGAGCCAAGCTCATGCGCTTTGAACGCAGCGAGATCGCCCAGCAATCCGCCCATCGGCGTCCGCGCCATGCCGACAATCACGACATCGTTCATCTCAACATCCTCTCATTTGCGCAGCACCATCAGCGTCGATGTGCCGTGCGCGAGCAATTTGCCGTTCGCATCCGTGATGCGGCCTTCGGCGGTGATGATCGTGCGCCCATGCGCAACGACGCGGCCTTCGGCGCGCACAAGCCCCGTGTTGGCTTGGATCGCGCGCGTGAAATTTCCTTTGGTCTCGATGGTCGTATAGCCGACACCCGCTGGCAGCAAGGTATGCGCGGCGCAGCCCGTGCAGCTGTCGAGCAGCGTCAGCGCCCAGCCGCCGTGCACCATGCCGAGCGGATTAAGTATGCGGTCGCTCGTGTGTCCTTCGAACACCGCCACGCCCTCTTCGACATGCGTGAGCGTGAAGCCAAGGGTTTGCGTGATTGAGGGCGGCGGCAGGCGGCCAGCGATCAGCGCGCGCATCGCTTCGAGTCCTGTAAGCGCGGCAGGATCAGCCGCGGGCAGACCGCGGAGCGTGGTCATCGGCGCGCCTTTTCATGTACGTACAAGTAATGTATATACAGCTAATCGCGCTGCGGCGCTTCGTCAAGCCAGCCGGCCATTCCATGAGCGAGACTGCCCCCCGCCCCGCGCCGTCCTCCGTCGAGGATTGCCTTTGCTTTCGCGCGCGCCTGGTCGCACGGCGGATGACGGAGTTTTACGAGGCGCGCCTTGCGCCCCACGGCGTGAACCTCCCGCAATTCGGCCTGCTCGGCACGATCGGGAGCGAGCGCAACGCCTCGATCTCGCACCTCGCCAAGCGCCTGCAGCTCGATCCATCGACGCTCTCGCGCACGCTGCGCCCGCTGATCGATGCAGGACTCGTCGAGACGTTCGCGGACCCGGACAATCTGCGCGTCCGCCGCGTGCGTCTCACCGCAGACGGCAAGCAGCGCACGCGCGAAGCGGCGCGCGCCTGGGCGCAAGCGCAGGAAAATGCGGCAAAGACGATCTCACCGGACGCGATGGAATTGCTCGTCGCGCAGACAGCAACGCTGCGCGCTTAGCTTTCGGTAAAGTCGATGATGCGGTCCATGATGTCCTGATCCTGTGCGATCAGGCGGTGGCCGAGGCCATCGGTCATCATCAGTTCTGCGCCTGGCCACGCGTCGGCGAGAATATTGGAATTTTCCGCCGGGCACTGCTCATCGTCCATCGAGTGGATGAGCAACAGCGGAATGGTTTGCGCCTTCGCAGCCTCTTCCATGTCGAAGCCGCCGCTGAACGGGCGCCCGTTGCGCTGCTCGTAGAGTTCAGCCGCACGCGCGAACACTTCGGGCTGCGATTCGCCCAGCTCCGCAAAGCGCCGGCGCCCCTGCGGGCTTGGCAACGGCGAGGAGATCAGCACCGCGCGCCCAACGCCGAGCCCTTCCGTTAGGGCCTTCAGGCTCGAGGGACACCCGAATGAGTGCGCGACCAATGAGTCAACCGGCCCAAGCGCCTGCGCCACCGCGAGCACGGCTTCGCTCGCGCTGTGGAACGTCGCTTCCTCCGCTTCCGAATAACCATGCCCCGGCAGATCGAACGCGACGACGGCGCGCCCAATCTGGGCGTATTGATCGATCAGCGGGCCCCACAGCGCGTGATCGTCTTCCCAGCCGTGGACGAGGAGCACCGCCGGCCCTTCGCCAAGGCGCCACGCTTGCACGTTGCCGAACGAGGTTTCGACGACCTTGTCCTCAGCGTCGTAGAACGCCTCCGCCGTGCGCGGCTTAGCTCTGCGGCGCGCACGCGTCATGCGCAGCAACAGAGCTTCGGCTTGGGCTTCGAGATCGTCGCTCATTTCGTATCCAGAAAATCGATGATGCGGGTGATGACTTCCGCGTCCTTCGCGATCGGGCGATGGCCGAGGCCGGTCGTCAGATGCAGCTGTGCGCCGTCCCATTTGCTCGCGATATGTTTGGACGATTCCGGCGGCCACATCTCATCGTCCTTGCAATGGACGAACAGCGCGCGCGCGCCCATGCGCGTCGCCACGTCTTCAGGATCGAAGTGAAAATGGCTCGGCGTATTTTTGTTGCGCTCATCCATCAGCGCTTGCACGCGTTTCGCGAGTGCTGGCGGCATATCGGGGCGCGACCAGGAGCGGCGGCGGCGCACGAGTTCTGGGCGCGTCGGCAAAGGCGGCGCGATCAGCACAGCGGTATGCACGTCGAGACCTTTGTCCATCGCGTCGAGAGACGCGGAAACGCCCATCGAATGGGCGACAATCGCTTCGATCGGCCCGAGCGCATCCGCAACCGCGCGCACGGCGACAGCCGCGTTCGGCACGCCCGGCGTGTTCGCTTGCGAGAGCCCATGCGCCGGCAGATCGAACGCGACGACCGCGCGGCCATGCGCACGCAACGCAACGATCATCTGCTGCCACAGCGAGTTATCGTCTTCCCAGCCGTGCACGAGTAGCACCGCGGGCCCCTCGCCCACGCGCCAGGCCGCGACATCGCCATCCGCGATGCGCACCGCATGTTGTTGAACGTCACGCAGACCTTCGGCGACGCGCAGCCGCTCACGCCGGCGCGGGCGGCCGTAACGCGACACGATCTCGCGCGCCCGCGTCTCGATCTCCTTGGCGCTTAGTTCCTGCATGCCGCCCCCATACCGTGTTTTCTATTGAAGCGGGGAGCGGCGCGGGCCGCAACCCGGCTCGCTCAGGCGGCCTGCGTGGCCGCGATCCAGCCGCCGCCAAGCACGCGGGACGAGCCGGGATCGTAGAACACCGCCGCCTGGCCGGGCGCGACGCCCTCTTCGGCTGCATCCAGCACGACAGACCAGCCCGCGCCGACAGAGAGCCGCGCCGGCACAGGCGGCCGCGTCGACCGGACGCGCACCAACACCTCGCGTCCGTCGAGCGCATCTTCGCTCGCAACCGCCTCACCTATCCAGTTCACATCCGAAAGCGTGATGCGCGACACCGCGAGCGCTTCACGCGGGCCGACGATGACGCGCTTATTCGGCGCATCGAGCTTCACGACGAAGAGCGGCGCGCCCGCCGCGACGCCAAGCCCGCGCCGTTGGCCAACCGTGAAGTTGATCACGCCATCATGCTTGCCGAGCACCGTGCCATCGACGTGCACGATCTCGCCCGGATCGAGCGCGCCAGGGCGCAGCTTTTCGACGACGGCTTGATACTTGCCGCTCGGCACAAAGCAGATGTCTTGGCTATCGGGCTTGGCCGCGACGGTGAGGCCGAACTCTTCGGCGAGCGCGCGCACCGCCGGCTTTTCCATGCCGCCAAGCGGAAAGCGCAGAAAGCCGAGCTGCGCGCGTGTGGTCGCGAACAGAAAATAGGATTGATCGCGCGCCGGATCGGCGGCGCGATGGAGCTCGCCGCCATCGGCGCCTTCGAGGCGCTGCACATAGTGCCCCGTCGCCAAACAATCGGCACCGAGTTCCTTAGCGAGCTTCATCAGGTCCGCGAACTTCACCGTTTGATTGCACCGCACGCACGGGATCGGCGTGAAGCCGGCAAGGTAGGTATCGGCGAAGTCCTCGATCACCTTCTCGCGGAAGCGGCTCTCGTAATCGAGCACGTAATGGGGAATGCCGAGCCCATCGGCGACGCGGCGGGCGTCGTGAATGTCCTGCCCCGCGCAGCAGGCGCCGGGCTTATTCACCGCAGCGCCATGATCGTAGAGCTGCAACGTGACGCCGATGACGTCGTAGCCTTCGCGCGCGAGCATCGCCGCGACGACGGACGAATCGACGCCGCCCGACATCGCCGCGACGACGCGCGTTTGCGAGGGCGGCTTGGCAAATCCCAAAGAATTGAGATTGGGGGAGTTGAGGGAGCCGCGCGCAACGGGCGCGGCGGAGGCCGTGGTCATGTCTGCTCCTCCCCCCGGGTTCAAGGCCCGGGGCGAATGGCCGTGCTCTTAGCGCAGATAATCGACCAGGGACAGGTTCGAGATGTCAGAGAAGGTCTTGGCGGTCGCCTCGTACTGAACGAGCAGCGTGTTGATCTGGATGGTCAACTCGCCAATGTCGGCCGCTGCCTGATCGCCAACTTCCTTTTGCAGCAGCGTCGAGCGTGCGGTGAGCCGGGTGCGCTCTTCGGTGATGCGCCGCTCCAGCTGGCCAGCTTGCCCCTCCGCGCCTGTCAGCTTGTCGCGAGCGCGATCGAGGTTTTGGGCGATCTGCTGAAGATCTTGGCGCTCCGTGGCCGAGAGCGTGTCTGGCAGCGTGCCGCCCCAGGTGTTGATCATCGCTTGCAGCGCTTTGAACTGATCAAACAGATCCGTCGAAAGCGCCGAAGCTTTTTCCGCCATCGAAAGGCGCGCGCCTGGGCCAAGATCGATGATCTGTTCGCGTTCGGCTTCGTTGTAGATGTCCTGCGGGCCGGCCGCGGCCATCAGCTCGGCCATCGACGTGATTTTGACGGGCGAACCGGAAAGGCGTTCGCCCGCGAACAGCGGCTGGCCGTTCCAGGTTTCGTTGAACGCCGAGAGCGCGCTCGAGAACGCAACGGTGAGTTCCGTGTTCAGCGAGTTTACGTCATCGCCGCTGATCGCGTCGCGGATCGCTTGCGACAGGTTGAACGCCGCGCCTGCAGCCTGGCCGAGCGCGGAGCCCTGCACGCCAAAGCGGCCCTGCAGCTGCAATGCGGAATTGGCGCGCGATTCCGCGATCTCCACGAGGCCGCGCGCGTTGAGCAGGCGGCTTGCGCCAACGCCGTAGCCGGCGATTTCGTTCGACTTGTAGCCGGTCGCGACCTGGCGCTGCAGATCGGTGAGTTCGCGTGTGATGCGGCTGATATCGAGCTGCGCCTGCGTGTTGAAGCGAAGCGTGAGGAGCGTGTTCGTCATGCGCGCGCGCCAATCTGGAACAGGATGTTGAACATGTCGTTCGCCGCCTGGATGACGCGGGCGGCGGCGGCGTAGGAGTTCTGGAACGTCGTCATCCGCAGCAATTCTTCATCGACTGTGACGCTTTCGACCTGCGCGCGCCGGTCGGGCGCGGCGGCGGCGACGGCGGCGGCGCCGCGCGCCTGCTGCGCCGCTTCGCTCGCGACACGCCCTGCTGCGC
>CAZMCA010000082.1:0-13934 GCA_964564595.1 uncultured Caulobacteraceae bacterium | reverse complement strand
CGCCGATGAAGCGCCGCCCGCGCCTGTGCCGCCAGCGCCCGCAGCGCCTGCGCCGATCGCGCAGCAAGCCGCGCCGCCGCCGCCACGTGCGGCTGCGCCGGCGGCTGCCGCTGCGCACTACGCGCCGGCCGCCGTCGAAGGCGACACAATCATTTCGCAACCGGCGGTCTCAGCCGCCGCTGGCGCGCTGACGCGCCTCGCAGGATCGCTGCGCATCGCCGATCAGCAAGGCCAAACGGTTGAGGGCGTGGTCCGCGAGCTTTTGAAGCCGATGCTGAAAGAGTGGCTGGATCAAAACCTTCCGGCCATCGTGGAATCCCGCGTTGAGGCGGAACTGGAGCGCATCGCGCGCCTCGCCCGGTAGGGGCCCGCCAGTTCGCATCCCCGGCGCGCCGGGCTATAGAGAGACGCCGCTGGGGCTCCCGGCGGCGTCTTTCGTTTCAAGGCCATACCGCTCAGAAAATGCTCGAAACCACGTTCGATCCGAAAACCGTTGAACCGCGCTGGAGCGCGGCCTGGGAAAAGTCCGGCGCGACTGCCGCGCGCGCGGACGCGAAGGATGCGTTCTGCATCGTCATCCCACCACCGAACGTAACGGGCTCGCTCCACATGGGGCACGCGCTAAACAACACTTTGCAGGACGTGCTGGTGCGGTTCGAGCGGCTGCGCGGCAAGGCGGTGCTCTGGCAGCCGGGGCTCGATCACGCGGGTATCGCGACGCAGCTCGTCGTCGAGCGGCAACTTGCTGAGCAAGGCGGCAACCAGGATCGCAAATCGCTCGGGCGCGAAGCGTTTGTCGCGCGCATCTGGGAATGGAAAGCGCAAAGCGGCGGCATGATCCTCAATCAGCTGCGCCGGCTTGGGTGCACGCCAGATTGGGCGCGTGAGCGCTTTACGATGGACGACGGGCTCTCGGCGGCGGTGCGCAAAGTGTTCGTGCAGCTCTACAAGGAAGGGCTGATCTATCGCGACAAGCGTCTCGTGAATTGGGATCCGCGGCTCGAGACAGCGGTGAGCGATCTTGAGGTCGAGAATATCGAGGTCAAAGGCCATCTTTGGCACATTCGCTATCCGTTGGCGGACGATCCGGAACAGCACATCGTCGTCGCGACGACGCGGCCAGAGACGATGCTGGGCGATGTCGCGGTCGCGGTGAACCCGGCCGATGAGCGCTACACCGCGCTTATCGGCAAGATGGGGCGCCTGCCGCTGACGGACCGGGTCATGAAGATCACGCCGGCGCATGACTTCAACGACTTTGAAGTGGGCAAGCGTCATGCCCTGCCGATAATCGATATTTTCGACGAAAAGGCGCGCCTCAACGATGTTGCGCCCGCGCGCTACCACGGGATGGACCGGTTCGCGGCGCGCAAGGCGATCGTCGCTGATCTTGAAGAGCAAGGTCTTCTGGAAAAGGCCGAGGCGATCACACATGCGGTGCCGCACGACGAAAAATCGAAGAGCGTCATCCTTGAGCCGCGGCTGACGGAGCAATGGTACTGCAACGTGAAGCCGATGGCGGATGTTGCGTTGGGGGCGGTGCGCGACGGGCGTACGAAGTTTACCGCGGAGCAATGGGAGCGCGTTTATTTCCGCTGGCTTGAGAACATCGAGCCTTGGTGCATTTCGCGCCAGCTTTGGTGGGGCCACCAGATTCCGGTTTGGTACGGGCCGGACGGGCATCAGTTCTGCGAAGAGAGCGAGGCGGCCGCGCTCGCGGCGGCGCGCGCGCACTACGGGAAAGAGACGGCGCTCCGGCAGGACGAAGACGTGCTCGACACGTGGTTCTCTTCGGCGCTGTGGCCGTTCTCGACGCTTGGCTGGCCGGAGAAGACCGCCGAGCTGGCGCGCTTCTACCCTACCAGCATTCTCATCACGGGCGCGGACATCATCTTCTTCTGGGTCGCCCGGATGATGATGATGGGCATGCACTTCGTGGGCGATGTGCCGTTCAAGGAAGTGTTCATTCACACGCTGGTGCGCGACGCGAAGGGACAGAAAATGTCCAAGACGCGCGGCAACGTGATGGATCCGCTCGATCTGATCGACAAGTTCGGCGCCGACGCCGTGCGCTTCACGATGGCGATGATTTCGGGACAGACGTCGATCAAGCTTTCGGAGAAGGCGATCGAGGGCTACCGGAATTTTGGCACCAAGCTTTGGAATGCGTCACGCTTTGCGCAGATGAACGAGTGCGCGTCGTGGGAAGCGTTCGATCCCGCGCAGGTGAAGCAGACGGTCAATCGCTGGATCGTGGGCGAAACCGCGAAGGCCGCGGCGGCGGTGACGCGCGAGTTGGAAGCGCGGCGCTTCAGCGAAGCGGCCAGCGTGCTCTATCGCTTCATCTGGAACGTGTTCTGCGATTGGTATCTTGAGCTGATCAAGCCGTTGCTTGCGGGCACGGATGAAGAGGCCAAGGCCGAGACGCGCCGCACGGCGGCGTGGGCGCTTGATCGGGCGATCGTGCTGCTCAATCCCTTCATGCCGTTCCTGACGGAAGAACTTTGGGACCGGCTCGCGGAATATGGCGTGAAGCGCGAGCGGCTGCTGATTGAGGAAAGCTGGCCTGACCTGCCAGCTTCGCTGATCGATCCCAGTGCGGAAGCTGAGATCGAGTGGATGATCCGCCTGATCACCGAGACGCGGGCGGCGCGCTCTGAGCTCAACGTGCCGCCGGCGGCGCGGATTCCGCTGCTGCTGATCGGCGCCGACGATGCAACGGCGGCGCGACTTGAGCGCTATCAGGATCTGATCGATCGCCTCGCCCGGCTTGAATATTCGACGACGGCGGACAAAGCGCCCGATGGGGCCGTGACGTTCGTGCTGGATGGCGCGACGGTGGCTTTGCCGCTCGAAGGCGTGGTCGATTTCAAGGCCGAGGCGGAGCGGCTGAAGAAAGAGATCGCCAAGCTCGACGCCGAGATCGCAAAGATCGACGGCAAGCTTGGCAATGCGGAGTTTGTGCGCAAGGCGCCCGACGAAGTCGTCGAGGAGAACCGCGAGCGGCGCGCGGAAGCGGCCGAAGCGCGCGCAAAGCTCGATGCGGCCCGCGCGAAGCTCGAAACCGCGGCGTGACAATGAGCGGCGGCGCCTACCGAGTGCGCGAAATGGAGCCAGATGAGGAAGAGGCCGTGCTGCGCCTCGTGCTCTCGGTGTTTCGCCAATTCAACGGCGCGCAATATGGCGACCATCCCGAGCGCTTTACGGACAACATGACGCCGGAGCGGCTGGAGGAATTGGCCGACGAGGGGCTCGTGCTCGTGGCGCTCTCATCGGGCGATACGGTTGCGGGCGTGATCGCGTTCGAAGGGCGGACGCATTTGGAGCTTCTGTTCGTCGATCCGGCGCATCACCGCCAGGGCGTGGCGACGACGCTGTGGGAGACGGCGCGGCTCTGGCTTGAGCCGGACGAAGTTACGGTGAACGCATCGGACTACGCTGAGCCCTGGTATCTCGCGCGCGGGTTTGCGCATGTGGCAGGGCATGTCAGCGCGCGCAGCGGCGCGCCGATCAAGCGCATGGTGTGGCGCGCCGGCTAGATGCCGACGACGCGGATGAGCTTTTCCACCGCTTCGCGCTCATCGCCGAATGGATCGTTCTCAACCGTGATCGCGGTGTCGAACACCAAGGTTGCGCGCTTGGCGGGATCGTAAAGCGTCCAATCCTTGCGCGGCGGCTCGCCTTTGGCGA
This sequence comes from uncultured Caulobacteraceae bacterium, assembly GCA_964564595.1. Taxonomy (GTDB): domain Bacteria; phylum Pseudomonadota; class Alphaproteobacteria; order Caulobacterales; family Aquidulcibacteraceae; genus JBEVOS01. Next base: position 10,244 of record CAZMCA010000082.1, on the reverse strand, counting down.
AGGCGATCCACGTGTCCATCATTTCTGATGCGAGCGCATCGACGGCGGGGCCCTGGCCCGTGAATCGCTTTTGCAGCTCCTGCGCCTGGTTGCCAAACACGAACGGGATTTCGAGCGCGTGGCAGGCGCCGAGCGCGCCGCGGCGCGCGGGCGAGGCGTAAGTGAAGAGATAGAGCCAGGTCGACCGGTGCGCGCTCTGTGCGCCTGCAAGGCGCGTGGCGGCGATGCGGAACATGAGATCCGACTGCACGGCGTCGAGCATGTCGAGATTGGAGATCGGCAACTTTTTGGCCGCGCGCGAGCCGCGATAGACATCCACGAGCGCACGCAGGTCGGATTCCGAGGCATGCGGAAGTTGCGTGTTGAGGGCGCGCAGAAGCTTTGTGTCGTCGATTTCTTCGCGCGGGCCCATTGCGTTGAAGAGCTTTGCCTCGTCGCGGTTGGAGCCGATCATCATCTCGACGTGCTTTGAATCGCCGTCTGCAGCGGCTTTCAGCGCGTTTTTCGGCAGCGTCACGCCATCGACCACGGGCGCGAGGGAAAGGCCGCCGCCGCGGGGCGCGGCTTTGGCCTGCGCGTCGAGAATGCGCTGTGCCGGCATGGTCAGAATGTCAGAGAGACTGGCGCTTGAGAGGCCGAGCAGAGAGATGAACTTCTCCGCAGTCTTCGTGGCGTCCTCTTCGGGAATGCCGCGCGTGACACCAGATTGCAGCACGGCGCGCTGGAAGTGGCCCTTGGCGGCTGGCATGGCGCAGAGCGCGTGCACTGCGGCGGAGCCAGCGCTTTCGCCGAAGATCGTTACGCGCGCGGGATCGCCGCCAAACGCGGCGATGTTGTCGCGCACCCACTCGAGTGCGGCGATGCAATCGGTGAGGCCGGCGTTTGCGGTGCAGCCTGCGGTGGGCAGGAGTTGGTTCAGGTAGAGGAAGCCGAACGCGCCGAGGCGGTAGTTGATCGAAACGACGACGACATCGCCGCGCGTGGCGAGCGCGCCGCCATCGTAGAGCGGCTCGGAGCCAGCGCCATGCGTGAAGGCGCCGCCGTGAATCCAGAACAAGACCGGGCGTTTGGCGCCGTCAGCGGCGGGCGTGAAGATGTTGAGGTTGAGGCAGTCTTCGCCTTGCGGGCCGCTGGCGGAGAAACCTGGCAGCGGATGCTGCGTCTGGAGCGCGGAAAGTCCGGGCTCTTTGGCCGCGCGCACGCCGCTCCACGGCTGCGCGCGCTCGGCCGCCTGGAAGCGGCTCGGCGGGCCGGCAGGCGCGGCGAAGGGGATGCCGTAGAACGCGGCATGACCGGCGCGGCTCACGCCTTCGACTTTGCCCGTGCGCGTTTCAACGATCGCCATGCCGCTTCTCCCCTTCACGTTGGGGGAAGACTAGGGCAAGCGGCCCCAAGGACGCAAACAGGCGAACGCAATCGTGGCTATGCCACGCCGACGCGCTCCTTCGCGATCGCTTTGAGGGCGGCGTAATCGAGCTTGCCGTTTGGCGCGCGGCCAATGGTGTCGACGATCACCAGATTGCGCGGCGCTTTGTAATCGGAGAGCTGGTCTTTGACGTGGCTGGCGAGTTCGGAAAGCGAGGGCTCATTGGCGCGCGCTTCGAGTTCGACGACGGCGCAGATGCGCTCGCCAAAGCGCGCATCGGGCAGGCCGACGACGCAGGCGTCGCGCACGGCGGGGTGGCGCTTCAGCGCTTCTTCGACTTCTTCCGGGAAGACCTTTTCGCCGCCCGTGTTGATGCATTGCGAGCCACGGCCGAGCAGGTTGAGCGTGCCGTCCTCATTCACCTCTGCCCAATCGCCAGGAACGGACCAGCGCTTGCCCTCGAACGTCATGAATGTGCGGTCGGTCTTCTCTTTGTCCTTGTAATAGCCCATCGGCAGATAGCCGCTGATGGCGACGAGGCCGCGCTCGCCAGTGCCGGGTTTGGCGCGCGTGCCGTCTTCTTTGAAGACCGCCGTGTTCGGGCCCATCATGAATTTCGCGGTTTGCGCTTCGCCGCCGAGCGTGGACACGGATACGCCGAGGCCGACGGCTTCGGACGAGCCGAACGAATCCGTGAGCGCGGCTTGGGGCATGTGCTTCAGCAGCGCTTGCTTGTTCTCGTAGCTCCACATCGCGCCGGACGAGACGATGCCGAGCACTGAGGAAATGTCCCAGCGGCCGGGGTTTGCTTCCAAGGTGTCGAGCATCGGCGCGCAGAACGCGAGGCCGACGATGATGATGCGCGTCGCCTTCGTGCGCTCGACTTCGCTCCACAGTTCGACCGGATCGAACTTGCGGGACGGCAGAAGCACGCACGCGCCGCCGGCGTTGAGGCCGCCGAGCGCGGAAAATTGGCCCGTGCCGTGCATCAGGGGCGCGGCGACGAGGACGATGGGTTTGGGCACAGTGGTGAGGCGCGTTGCGCCGTCTTCCGGCTTCTCCATCGGCGGAATATTGAGCACTGGATTGGCGCCGAACGCGTAGACGCCGAACCAGTCTTCCTGGCGCCACATCACGCCCTTGGGCATGCCGGTGGTGCCACCGGTGTAGAGCAGCAGAAGATCATCGCCCGATACGCCCCACGGCGCGCGCACGGGGCGCTCGTTCGGCGGCGGTGCGTTGACGATGCTTTCGTAATCGACCGCCCACGAAGGAACGTCGAAGCCAGGCTCGCGCACGGCGATCCAGCGCTTCACCGTCGGCAAGCGGTGGCGGATCTGTTCGACCTTATCGGCAAAGCCGGCGTGGAAGACGATCGCTTCGGCGTCGGCGTTGTTGAAGAGGTAGTGCAGCTCCTCGGGCCCGTAGCGGTAGTTGGTGTTGATCGGCGCGACGCCGGCTTTGAACGCGGCGTAGTACGCGATCATGTATTCGGGGCAGTTGTAGAGATAGGCGGCGACTTTCGCGTCCTTCGAGAGGCCGGCGCGGATGAAGTCGGCGGCGAGCGCGTCCGCGGCGTCATCGAACTGTTTCCACGTGACGACCCGATCGCCCTGGATGAAGGCGGGCGCGTCAGGCTGGGCCTTCGCGATGGGCTCCCACAGATTGGCGTGGCTCCAGACCGGCATGTGCGCTTCCTCTTCAGCTGAATTGCGGTCTTGCGCCGCTTTGCGTCGCGGAACGGGTTTGCGTAGGGTCGCGCCCGCATCAGAGACGGACGCATGACAAACCAAAAATGGGACAAATCCAAGCTGCCTTCGCGTCACGTGACGGAAGGCCCGGCCCGGGCGCCGCACCGCTCCTATTTCTACGCGATGGGCCTCGGGACACGCGAGATCGAGGCGCCGTTCGTGGGCGTTGCGTCCTGCTGGAACGAGGCCGCGCCCTGCAACACGGCGCTGATGCGCCAGGCGCATGCGGTCTCGGTGGGCGTGAAGGCGGCGGGCGCGACACCGCGTGAGTTTTGCACCATCACGGTGACGGACGGGATCGCGATGGGCCACGAGGGCATGCGCTCCTCGCTCGTCTCGCGTGAGGTGATCGCCGATTCCGTTGAGCTGACGATGCGCGGCCATTGTTACGACGCGCTCGTCGGCGTCGCGGGCTGTGACAAGAGCTTGCCGGGCATGATGATGGCGATGCTGCGTCTCAACGTACCGAGCGTGTTCCTCTATGGCGGCTCGATCCTGCCGGGCGTGTGGCGCGGCAAGGAAGTGAACGTGCGGGACATGTTCGAAGCTGTCGGCGCGCATGCGGCGGGCACGATGAGCGAGGCTGATCTTTACGACATCGAGAAGGTCGCGTGCCCGGGCGATGGCGCCTGTGGCGGGCAATACACCGCGAACACGATGGCGTGCGTGAGCGAAGCGATCGGGCTTGCGCTTCCCCTCTCCGCGGCGCTGCCGGCCGTCTACCAGACGCGCGATGCTTATGCCGAAGCGAGCGGGCGTGCGGTGGTGAATCTGATCGAAAAGAATATCCGTCCGCGCGACATCTGCACCCGCGAAGCGTTCGAGAACGCCGCGATCGTGGTGGCGGCGACGGGCGGCTCGACCAATGGCGGGCTGCATCTGCCGGCGATGGCGCATGAGGCGGGCGTGAAGTTCACGCTCCGCGACATGGCTGAGACGTTCAAGAAAACGCCGTGGCTCGTCGATCTGCAGCCGGGCGGCAAATACGTCGCGCGGGATATGGGCGCCGCGGGCGGCATGCCGGCGCTGCTGCGCGTGCTGCTCGACGCGGGCTTGCTGCATGGCGACGTGATGACCGTGACCGGCAAGACGCTGCGCGAAAACCTCGACGGCGTTTCGCTGCGCAAGGATCAGGATGTGATCCGGCCGTACAACCAGCCGATCACGACGGACGGCGGCGTCGTTGGGCTTTGGGGCTCGCTGGCGCCGGACGGGGCTATCGTGAAGATCGCGGGCTTGGAAAATACCAAGTTTCGCGGGCCGGCGCGCGTGTTCGAGGGCGAGGATGCGTGCTTTGAGGCGGTCTCGAACCGCGACTACAAGGAAGGCGAGGTGCTCGTCATCCGCTACGAAGGGCCGCGCGGCGGGCCGGGCATGCGGGAGATGCTGTCGACCACGGCGGCGATCTACGGCCAGGGCATGGGCGATAAAGTCGCGCTCATCACCGATGGGCGTTTCTCCGGCGCGACGCGCGGATTTTGCATCGGGCATGTTGGACCCGAAGCTCAGGCGGGCGGGCCGATCGCGCTGGTGCAGAACGGCGACATGATCTCGATCGACGCCAACAGCGGCCGCATTGATCTTGAAGTGAGCGATGCCGAACTCGCCGAGCGCAAGAAGGCGTGGAAGCCGCGCAAGACGAATTACAATTCGGGCGCGATCTACAAATACGCGCAGATCGTCGGCCCCGCGCATCTTGGCGCTGTGACACATCCGGGCGCTGAAGGCGAAACGCACGTTTACGCGGACATCTAATGAAGACGCTCGGGCTCATCGGCGGGATGAGTTGGGAGTCCACGGTCGTCTATTATCAGGCGCTCAACCGGTTGGCGCGCGCGCGGCTGGGCGGGCAGGCTTCGGCAAAGCTGCTGATCTGGTCGGACGATTTTGCGCCGATGGCGGCGATGCAGGCGGCTGGCGACTGGGATGGGCTGACGCGCATGATGATCGCGGCCGCGCGCAAGCTCGAGGCGGGCGGCGCAGAGGCGCTGCTGATCTGCGCGAATACGATGCACAAGATGGCGGACGAGGTGGCCGCCGCCATCTCAATTCCGGTGATCCACATCGCCGACGAAACTGCGGCGCGGTTAAAGGCGGCCGGCGCCAAGAAGCCGCTCTTGCTCGCGACACGGTTCACGATGGAAGGCGCCTTCTATGTGGAGCGTCTCGCGCGCAACGGCGTCGACGTGTTTACGCCGCGGCCGGAGGAACGCGCGCGCCTACACGCGATCATCTATGAAGAGTTGATCCAAGGTGTCTTCTCGGACGCATCGCGCGCCTACCTCGTGAGCGTCGTGGCCCGTGCGCGTGATGAAGAGAGCGCGGATGCGGTGATCTTTGGTTGCACCGAGTTCGGGCTGCTGGCGTCTCAAGCGCAAACGCCGCTTCCGATCTTCGACACGGCGCTCATCCACGCCGAGGCTGGCATGCGGTTCGCGCTTTCATGACCGACAGGCCCGAGACCATCAATCTGACGACTCTGGACGAACCGGGTTTTGAGTCGCTTTACGCGGGGCGGATCGAGCCGTGCTTTGCCGCCAATGAAGCCGATCGCGTCGCCGCCGTGGCGACGCTGAAGCGCCGCGCATGGATCGGGGCGCCGTTTGCGCTTGGCATTGCCATATTGGCGGGCATCGGGTTCCAGCAGACGAGTTGGGGCTTGGCGATCTTGTTTTTCGCTGGCTTTGCCGTCGGGCTCTGGGCGTATGCCCCGGTCGGGGCAGTACGCGAGCGCGTGAAGACGCAGTCGTTGATGTCTATCGCGGAGGCGATGGGCGCAACGTTTTCGCTGGCAGTGCCGAACCCGCCCGCTCTGGCGCGCCTGCGGGCGCTCGATCTTTTGCCGAGCTACAATCGATCCTCGTTTGAGGACTTGTTCTGTGGCGCGCATCACGGCGCGTCGTTCGATCTCTATGAGGCGCATCTCCAGCAGCGGCGGAGCAACGGCAAACGAACGACGACGGTGACGGTGTTTCGCGGGCAGGTGATCCGGCTTTCGTTTCCGCGGAAGTTCGAAGGCGTCACGATCGTGCGGCGCGATGCGGGGATGTTCAATTTTCTGGGCGGGCTTGGGGAATTGAAGCGTGTTGGCCTCGTCGATCCGAAGTTCGAGAAAGTGTTCGAGGTCTATGCGACCAATCAGGTCGAGGCGCGATTTCTCGTCCATCCCGCGTTCATGGAACGCTTGATGGAGCTGGAGGCGGCCCTGAAAGGCCAGCGGCTGCGGTGCGGGTTCGAGGAAGGCGACCTTCTGATCGCCATTGAAGGCGCCAACCTGTTTGAGCCGGGTTCGATGTTCTCACCGCTTGTGGACCGTGCGCGCGCAAAGCGGATCGTTGACGAGTTGGCGAGCGTGATGCGCGTGATCGATGCGGTGCTTACCGCGCAAGCGCTGCGCTGAGGGATGAATGCCGCTTTGGTGGATCCGGCCGCGCTGTGGCCATTCTTCATCGCTGTCGCGCTCGTCGAACTGACGCCGGGGCCGAACATGTCCTACCTCGCGGCGCTCGCGGCGAGCGAGGGACGGGCCGCGGGTTTGCGTGCAGTGGCGGGCGTCACGGTCGGGCTTCTCGTCTACTTGCTAGCGTCGATCCTGGGCGTCACGCAGCTGATTGCGGCCTCGCCGATCCTGTACGGCGCGCTGCGCTGGGCGGGCGTGCTATTTCTTCTGTATCTTGCTTACGAGGCTTGGAGCGCAAGCGGTGAAAGCTCTCCGGCAAACACCAAGCCGATGGATGTGCGGGCGCCGTTTTGGCGAGGGCTCCTTGCGAATTTGCTGAACCCGAAGGCGGCTGTTTTCTACGTCACCCTTCTGCCGGGATTCACATCGCCGGATTATGGACCGTTCTGGCGCCAGGCGCTCGTGCTCGGGGCGGCGCACCTCACTGTGAGCCTCATCGTGCATTGCGCGATTGTGCTAGGCGCGGCGCATGCGGGGGCGTTGCTTGTGGCGGCCGAGGCGCGCGCGCTGGTGCGGCGCTTGCTGGCCGGCGGCATCGCGCTCATCGCGATATGGCTCGCTTGGGAGACGCGCTGAGGGCCGCACACCCCCCCGGGGTGAAGGATTGAGGGCGTGTTTGCGGCCGGTATCGTTCGGCCATGTCAGAGAAGCCAGCATCCCCTCCCGCATGGGGCGAAATCGCGCCCGCATTTTCGGGCGTCACGGATAGGCGCGAGCGTTACGCGATCGCCTCGGCGGCGGGGCGGTACTTACTGCTCGCCTTCTACGACACAGCGGCGAATCCGATCGTCAACGATGCGCTGAATGCGCTCGGCGCGGTGCGGCAAGTGTTCGACGACCAGAAGATTTCGTTCTTCGGCATGCCGCGGGCGCTGCAAGACTTTGGCGACAAGCGGGCGGCGTCTTCGCTGCCAGGGGTACGGTTCATTCAGGATTTCGATGGCGCCCGGGCGCGCATTTATGGCGCTGAGGAGGCGCCGACATTCGTGCTGCTCGATCCGCAGTTTCGCATCGTCTCCCGCGCGGGGATGGAGCGGGCGCAGGAGATGGCGAATCTGCTGCGGGTTCTGCCGGCCGTCGACGACCATGCGGGCGCGCCGCTCAACGCGCCGGTGCTGGTGCTGCCGCGTGTGTTCGAGACAGAATTGTGCGCGGCGCTCATCAAACACTATCGCGACGCGGGCGGCGTCGAGTCCGGGTTCATGCGCGACGTGGATGGCAAGACGCGTGAGATCATCGATCATACTCACAAGCGGCGCAGCGATGTGACGATCAAGGATCAGGCGCTGCGCAATGCGTGCAATACGCGGCTGGCGCGCCGGCTGGCGCCGGCTGTGAAGCAAGCCTTCCAGTTTCAGGCGGACTACGTCGAGCGCTACCTCGTTGCCCGCTATAGCGCAGAAGAAGGCGGTCACTTTGGGCCGCATCGCGACAACACTACAAAAGGCACCGCGCACCGGCGCTTTGCCGTCACGATCAATCTCAACGCTGAGGGCTACGAGGGCGGCGATCTCAAATTCCCGGAGTTCGGCAGCAGGCTCTATCGCGCGCCGACGGGCGGCGCTGTCGTGTTCTCATGCAGCCTGCTGCATCAGGCGATGCCGGTGACGAAGGCCGAGCGGTTTGCGTTCCTACCCTTCTTGTATGACGCGCCGGCGGCGGAAATCCGCAAGCGCAATCACAAGTTCATCGAGAACATCGCGCCCACAGAGGGGCTTCCGAACTAGACCCGGATGAGCGCGCCGCGCGCCGCGTCATCGCCCACGGCGAGCACTGTGCCATCGGCGTTCCACGCGAGCGCGGTGACAGCGCCTTCGCCCGGTTCATCAAGCTCAATGAGAACGTCGCGATCGTCGAGCTTTTCGAGCCGAACGAGACCATCCGAATAGCCGATCGCGATGCGCTCATCCTTTGGGTGAAACGCGACGCAGGTGACGAGCGCGGGGCGCTCGCCAACCAACACAGGCGGCTTGCCTTGCGGGCCGAGCTTGCCGGTGAACGGCCAGATCACCACGCAATTGGCGCCGCTCGAGGCGAGCCAGCGGCCGCGCTTGTCCCAGGAGAAGCTGCGCGTCTTTGCGGGGTAGCCGGTCATCCGGAGATCGAGCTTGTCGGGCATCCGCCAGCCGTGGAGGCCGGTTTCCTGCATCGCAGTGATCACGTAGTCGCCTTCAGGCGAGATCGTGACGCCGATGTGTGAGCCGGCCCATTTGCACGCTGTGCCGGCGTCCTCCTCGATCAACGCGTAGCGGAGCGTCGCGCCGCCATAGTGCGCGCCAGCGAGGCGGCGGCCCTTTGCATCGAAGGCGAGCCCGCCGAGCGTTGAGGGATAGGCGAAGCGGTGCGACGGTTCGCGCGCGCCGGCTTTGAAGATCGCTGCTTCCTTGCCCTGCGCGGCGGCGATCACGCCTGTCGCGGGGCTGGCGACGACGTGATCGATCCATTTACGGCCGAGCGCGGCGAAGGTTTCGGTTTCGCCGTTTGGCGTGGTCAGCGCGAGGCGGCCGTCATCGCCGCCGGTGAGGAGGCCGGCGCCTTCGGGATGGGGCGTTGCGCACAAGGCCGCGCCGTCATGCGCTTGCGCGCGCTTATGGCCCTCGAAGTTTGCGGCGACGACGGCGCCATCGCCCAAGGCAAATAGGCATGTATCGCCAACCCACGACGCAGCGGTGGTCGGCGCGCCGAGCGCGAGACGTTTTCCGTCCGTGTAGACGCGCCAGGTCATCAGGCCGCGCAGGCGGCGAATTTGGCTTCGAGTTCGGCGCGATCGAGGTTGCGGCCGATGAAGACGAGGCGGGAGACCTTCGCTTCGCCCTCCTTCCAGTCGCGCTGTACGTCGCCATCGAGGATCATGTGCACGCCCTGAACGACGAAACGCTTAGGCTCGTTCGGGAATGCGATGATGCCTTTGAGGCGCAGAATGTCCGGCCCGCGCTCCTGGGTGAAATCGTTGAGCCAGGGCAGCAGCTTTTGGGGGTCGATCAACTTTTCGCTCTTCAGCGACACGCTGGCGATGCCGGAGGCGGCGACGTGATCGTCGTGATGCTGGTGGTGATCGTGGGCATGTTCGTGATCGTGATGATCGTGATGATCGTGATCATGGTGGTGGTCGCAGGCGTCGTCGCACTCATGGTCCGGCAGGAAGTGCGGATCGAGTTCGGTGACGCGCGCCAGATCGAACGCGCCCACGCCAAGCACCTTGTCGAGTGCGATTTCGCTCTTTTGCGTCTTGTGCAGGCGCGCCGTTGGGTTGATGGCGCGGATCGCGCGTTCGACGCCCTGAAGTTCCTCGGGTGAGACGAGATCGGTCTTGTTGAGCACGATCACGTCGGCGAAGGCGATCTGCTCTTGCGCCTCGGGCGCGTCCTTGAGGCGGAGCGCGACGTGCTTGGCGTCCACCACCGTGACGATCGCATCGAGCGCGGTCTTGGACTTAACGTCTTCATCGACGAAGAACGTCTGCGCCACCGGCGCGGGCTGGGCCAGGCCCGTCGTTTCCACGATAATGGCGTCGAACTTGCCCTTGCGCTTCATCAGACCTTCGATGATGCGGATAAGGTCGCCGCGCACCGTGCAGCAGACGCAGCCGTTGTTCATCTCGAAGACTTCTTCATCGGCATCGACGATCAGGTCATTGTCGATCCCGATCTCGCCGAACTCGGTGACG
>CAZMCA010000081.1:0-14326 GCA_964564595.1 uncultured Caulobacteraceae bacterium | reverse complement strand
TCATCGGCATCGACGATCAGGTCATTGTCGATCCCGATCTCGCCGAACTCGTTGACGATCACCGCGTATTTCTTGCCGTGGTCTTCCGAGAGGATGCGGTTGAGCAGCGTCGTCTTGCCGGCGCCGAGATAGCCGGTGAGGACGGTGACTGGGACGGGGTCTGACATGGGGCGCTTTCGGTTGAGCTTGGCCTTTAGATAGCGCGCCGGGCCCTTCCGTCCAGTTTGGCGCGTCAAGGCTAGCGGGCGGGCGCCGACCCGCTAGAGTGCCGGGCCAGCGTGGAGGGCGCCCAGCATGAAAAACCCCGTGGTCCGTTGGGCGATTTTTATCCTGGGCGGCTTGGTGATGCTCGTTCTGGGCGGCGCGGGGCTGATCTTCTTCCTGCTGAGCCGCCTCGATATGCGCGCGGAGGTGGAGCACGCGGTCGAGCAGGCCACCGGCCGCGATCTAACCATCGCAGGCGATGTGGGGGTGAGCTTCTACCCGGTGCTGGGGTTGCGGGCGGAGAACGCCAGCCTCGCCAATGTCCAGGGAGGACGGGCGCCGGCGCTGGCCTCTATTGAGACGATCGCGATCGGTGTCGAGATCAGGCCGCTGATCACAAGCCAGACCGTTGAGGTGCGCGAGCTTCGCCTGAACGCGCCGCGCATCGCGCTCGAGGTCGATGCGCAAGGGCGGCCGAACTGGGCGCTGCAGCCGGCGCGTGCGCCGGGGCCGGCGCCAGCGCCGGGCGCGCCGCGGCGTGAGACCGCGTTTTCGCTTCGCCAAGTCGAGATCCGCAACGGCGAGGTCAGCTACTTCGATGCGCGCCGCAATGCGGGGTGGAACGTCACGGCCGTCAATCTCGATACGGCGCTGACGAGCCTTGATCAGCCAGTCGCGCTGAAGGGCGATATCTCTTACGCCGGGCAGGTCGTGAAGATCGATGCGCGCGCCGATCTGCCGCGCGCCGCGCTCGCGGGGCGCCCGACCACGATCCGGGCAAGTGTTGAGAGCGAATTGCTTAACGCGTCATTCGATGGGCAGATCGCGACGGCGACCGGCTCCTACACCGGTGAGGTTCAAGCGACGGGGCCGAGCTTGCGGCGCTTGCTCGCGTGGCTCGTGGCGCCGATCCAGGCCGGCTATGGGCTCGAAGCGTTCGAGGTGAACGGGCGGCTCGTCACGGCGCAGCGCCAAATCGGCTTTGAAAACGCGACGCTCAGCATCGATCAGGTGCGCGGGCGCGGCGATTTCGTGCTGCAGGAGTTGCGCGGGCGGCCCTATGTGAGCGGGCGGCTCGAACTCTTCGAAGTCGATCTTAATCCCTACATCGTCTCGGCGACGCGGCCTGCGGAAGCAGCGGGCGGGATCGCTGAGGCGGCCGCAGCGCCGGCGCGCGTTGTCGATGTGCAAGCCGCGCCGAGCGATGCGCCGTTCGACTTTTCCGGTTTGAAGGCCATCAACGCCGATCTCGAACTGACGACGGGCCCGCTGAAGATTCAGCGCATGCGGCTCGACCGGGTGCAGACGTCGCTCGTTATCAATGACGGGTTCCTGGCCGCGACGGTGCACAGCTTGCAAATGTACGGCGGCACAGGCCGAGGGCGGCTCGAGTTCGACGCGCGCACGGCCGATGTGCGCGTCGTTCAGGAGCTGACAGCCGACAACGTCGATGCGCGCGCGTTCATGGGTGATGCGTTCGGTTTTTCAAACCTCGAAGGACGCACGGAGGTAAACCTCTACGCGACCACGACGGGGCGGAACCAATCAGCGCTCATTCGTGGGCTCGATGGGCGCGTGACGTTCGAATTGGTTTCTGGGCAGTTGCACGGCGTCGATCTCGGCGGCGTCGCGACCACCATCCGGCGCGCGCTCAACAACGAGCTTGTGTCGGCGAACGCCCGCACGCCGCTGACGGGCATGAGCGCGGCCTTCACAATCGCGGACGGGGTGATGGCGACGGAGTCCATCAGCTTCAATACGCCGGACCTGCGGCTGCGTGGGCTTGGCGTGATCGATTTGGCTGGCCGATCGCTCGACCTGCGGTTGGCGCCTCAGGGGGCGATCCTGGCGATCCCGTTCCGGGCGCACGGCCCGTGGGACCGGTTGCAATACGCCGCCTCGCTCTCGGAGCGTGAACGGACAGCGCTGCTGGCGCGGGTTCGGGCGGTGCAGGCCGCAGCGCGAGCATCCGCCGCCCCTTAGAGCGGGCAGAGCAAACCTGGCGGCACAATTGTGTTGCGTGGCCAGCGTTTTCCCGGAGAGTGACCCGCGCCGAAACCGGGGGGCCAATACCGGGGCTTCGGCGCGCTCACGCTTCTGGGGAGCCAAATGAGCGTGGAAAATCAGTCCGAGACGATCAAGCTCGCTTCGATCGTCTCTATCGACGTCGCCGGGTTCTCGACCATGTCGGAACGCGATCAACGCCGCGCGGCGCGCGCGGTGGAGATGCTGCGCGGCCGGATCGAGACCGTCGCAGGCGCGCATGGCGGGCGGATCTTCAACACGGCGGGCGATGGCTTCATGCTGGAGTTCGGCTCGGCCGGCTCGGCGCTCGCCGCGATCCAAGACCTCCTCGACAAGCGCCCGAAGGGCGAGCCGGCGATCCGCGTGGGCGCGCACGTCGGCGATGTCATCGTCACTATCAACAACGATCTCTTGGGCCACGGGGTGAACGTCGCGGCGCGGTTGCAATCGCTGGCGGCGCCGGGCGGGGCGCTGGTGTCTGGCGAGTTCCGCTCGATGGCGCATTCGAGCCCGCAGGCGGCGTTTCAATCGCGCGGGCGCCAGCCGCTCGAAAACATCGATCAGCGCGTCCACACGTTCGAGATTCTCTCCAAGCGGCAGCGTTTCGCACGGGTTGCACGCCGCGTGGGGCTCGTGATCGGCGTCTTGCTGCTGGTGGCGCTGACAGCGTTCGTGACGCCATTCGCGCTTAATTTCGCACGCGAGCGCGGGCTCATTGCCTCCGCGGAGCCGGAAGCAGCGGCGACAACACCCCAGCCTGTCGCGGAAGAGATTGTCGCTGTGGTCGCCGCGCCGCCGGCGCCTGCCGCGCCGGCGCACGCGCCCGGCGATACTATCCGCGATTGCGATTTCTGCCCCGAACTCGTCGTTCTCCCAGGCGGCGCCTTCCAGATGGGATCGGCCGCAAGTGAGGCCGGGCGGTTCGCGAACGAGGGGCCGCAGCGTGAAGTGACGATCGCGCCGTTCGCGGTTTCAAAATACGAGGTGACGTTCGCGCAGTGGGATGCGTGCCTCGCAGCGGGCGGATGCCGTGGGTTTTCGCCCCCCGACAACGGCTTTGGCCGCGGCGCCCATCCGGTGCTCGGCGTTTCGTGGAACGATGCGCAGGCCTACGTTCAATGGCTCAACGCGCGCGCTGAGGGTCCGGACTATCGTCTGCTGACCGAGGCGGAGTGGGAATACGCCGCGCGTGCTGGAACGACGGAGCGTTATGCGACAGGCGCACAAATGCGCCGGGCGGATGCAGTCTTCGGCGCGCGCGCGCCGCTGGAAGTGGGCCAACACGCGGCCAATGCGTTCGGCCTCTACGACATTGCGGGCAATGTTTGGGAATGGGTCGAGGATTGTTACGCGCAGTCCTATGCAGGGGCCCCGGCCGATGGGAGCGCCGTTTCGCCCGCGCGGTGCGCGCAGCGGTCTTACCGGGGCGGCGGCTACCGCGATCAAACTGCGGCGCTGCGCGTTGCGAACCGTAGGCGCGCCGGCCCCGATGTGCGGGACGTGACGATCGGCTTTCGCGTCGCGCGCAATCTGGAATAGGGAAGCTTGGCCTTCCGCAGTCGCCGGAACTAGCGGGCGGGTGAAGGGGGCGGCGCGAGCCAATCGCCGCCCCCTTTCCCGCGCGTCGCTGGGGGTGACCGCTGGGGGCGATCGTCAAGCGCGGTTCGCCCACAATAGGCGCCCGCTTGTGCAACGCCTGTGACCGCGGTCACATACAGCGCAGGCAAACCAGAGGGTGGAACGTATGCCGGCCATTTCCGGCTCAGAACTCAGCGCCGTTGAGCAGGCGCTTTCCCGCTCGACCCTGTTTCGGGGGCTCTCGGACGGAGGGCGGGCCCGCCTGGCCGGGGCCGGCCTAATCGTGGCGCTCGACCGGAACGCGCAGCTCTGCGCGAAGGGCGAGCCAGGCGACGCGCTCTTCGTCGTCATGGAAGGCGAGATTGAAGTGCGCGCGACGACTGAAGGCGGGCGCGACGTACGCATCGCAGCGATGGGCGCGGGCAGTGTGATTGGTGAGATGGCCGTGCTCGACGGCGGCGTCCGGTCAGCGGACATGGGCGCGATCCGGCGCTCCCGGCTGCTGAAGATTGGGCGCGACGTGGTGCTCGACACACTGAAGAGCGAACCGGCGGTGCTGATCGATCTCGTCGTCGAACTCACAAAGCGCATCCGCGCGACGGACGCGAAACTGGAGGACGAGGCGCTGCTAGATCTTGGCGGCAAGCTTGCGCGCCTCGTGTTGCAGGAAGCGGGCAACGGCGACCGTGTGACGCTGACGCAGACAGAGATCGCGCGCCGTATTGGCGCTTCGCGCGAGAAAGTGAACCGCAAGCTCCACGAATGGGGTGACGAGGGCTGGGTGAAGATCGATCGTTCGGGCATCAAGCTTGTTAAGCGCGCCGAGTTGGAAGCGCTGATCGCCGGGCTGCTCGCGCGTTGATAGCTAGAGTTTGTGCGTCGTGAGGAAGCCGCGCACGGCTTTGTTGAACGCCTCGGGCTGATCGATGTTGGCGGCGTGGCCGGCGTTAGCGATGACGACCTTCTCCGTGCCCGGAATCTTCTTTGCCATGTAATCGGCCGCGTTGAGATAGGGCTGGTCATCGGCGCCGACGATCACGATTGACGGCACTTTGATCTCGGGCAGCGAATTGATTACGCCCGCGTCGCGTTGGGTGAGCATGCCGCGCGCGGCGCGGGCGAGGCCAAGCGGCGTACGATGGCGGCTAGCTTTGGTCTCTGCGCCGCGCAGGCCTTCCAGGCCGCGCTCCTCGAAGCGCGCGCCGGTTTTGCGGGCGGTGACATTCCAGTTCTCGCGCGCTTCATCGCTGCGAAAGCCAGGGCCGGTGTCGATGATCAGCAGCGCGCGGACGCGTTCTGGGTGGACGCGGTTGAACGCGAGCGACATGTAGCCGCCGAGCGAAAGGCCGCCGACGATCGCGTCTTTTGCGCCGGCGTGATCGAGGAGCGCGGCCATATCGGCGACGGTGGCGGGCTCGCTGTAGAGGCTTTCATCCTCAGGCGCATCGCTTTGGCCGTGGCCGCGCATGTCCCAAATTGTCAGCATGTGATCGCGGGAAAGTTCTTCTATCTGGCCGGCCCACATGTGCGAGGTGGAGGAATAGCCGTGCGTCAGCAGGATCGCCGGACCTTTGCCGTGCGTCTCGTAATAAATTTCGACGCCATCGTCGCGCTTGAGCATCGGCATGCGCGGGTCTCCCTTGTTTCTTTACTCGCCTGTGAAATTGCCGACGCGCCGTTCAGCGACGGAGCGCACGCCTTCGGCGAAATCTTTCGTGGCGCGCAGCCAAGTTTGCTCGCGGTGTTCGATATCGGTCTGTGCTTTGACGGCGGCGGCGAGTTCGGCGCGGAGCGTCGCGCGCGTGGCGACGATGGCGAGTGGTGCGTTTTCCGCGATTTCCGCAGCGAGGGCGTGCGCCGTCGCGCGTAGCGCTTCGGGTTCGGCGATCGCGTCGCAAAGGCCCATCTCAAGCGCTTCTTCTGCTTTGAAGCGGCGGCTGGTGAGGAACATCAGGCTGGCTTTGGACGGGCCCACAAGGCGCGGCAGCGTGTGCGTGAGCCCGAAGCCGGGGTGGAAGCCAAGCTTGGTGAAGTTCGCGGCAAAGCGCGCGTCGGTGCTGGCGACGCGGTGATCGGCGACCAGCGCGAGGCCGAGACCTGCGCCGACTGCGGCGCCCTGAACGGCGGCGACGATGGGTTTCTTGATGCTGAAGAGGCGGACTGCTTCGACGTAGAGTTGCGAGATGCCTTGGGGCGCCTCTTCGCTGACCAGGCCGCGGGGCTCGTTGAGATCCGCGCCGGCGCAGAAGTTCTTGCCGGCGCTGGCGAGAAGGATGACGCGGACGCGCCTATCTTGGTCCAGCTTTTCCATTTCGTCGGCGAGGCGGCGCATAAGGCCGACGCTGACATGGTTGTTCGGCGGACGATCGACGACAACGGTCGCGACGTGGTCTGCGCCGATGTCGATGGTGATCTCGCTCATCGGCGGCCTCCCAGCAGGTTGCGTGCGATGACCATGCGGTGCACCTCGCTTGGGCCATCGTAGATGCGCATGACGCGCGCTTGGGCGGCGAAGAGGTGGAGCGGCAGCTCCTTCGTCATGCCCATCGCGCCATAGAGTTGCATGGCTTTATCGACGACGTCCCAGGCGAGCTCGGTGCCGGCGATCTTGATCATGGAGATTTCGGTGCGTACGTCGCCGCCCTGATCGATCTTCCAGGCGCAATGGTAGGTCATCAGGCGCAGCGCGTGGATTTGTGCGGCAGCGTCTGCGATCCACCATTGGATCGATTGGCGGTCCGCGAGCGCTTGGCCGAAGGTTTTTCGCTGGGGCGCGTACTCGATCATCATATCGAGCGCGCGCTGCGCGATGCCGATGGACCACGCGGCCATCTGCGTGCGGCGGGTGGAGAGCCGCAGTTGCATCGGCGCAAAGCCTTGGCCTTCCGTACCAAGGAGTTTGCTTGCTGGGATGCGGCAATCTTCCAGTGCAATTTCGTAGGTCGCGGCGCCGCCAAGCATTGGGATGCGGCGGAGGACGTTGAAGCCCTTCGTGCCTTTGTCGACGAGGAACGCGGAGATGCCGCCGCGCGCGCCTTTCTCTTTGTCCGTCACCGCCATGACGATGGTGAAGTCCGCTTCGGCGGCGCGGCTGATCCATATCTTGCGGCCGTTGATCACCCAATCATCGCCATCGCGCACGGCGCGCGTGATCATGCCGGCGGGATCGGCGCCGGCGCCTGGTTCGGAGATGCCGATGGCGCTGATAGTTTCGCCGCGCGCATAGGGATCGAGATACATCGCGCGCTGCTCTTCGTTCGCGGTTTTCGCGAGCATGCGCAGGTTCGGGCTGTCGGGCGGGATCGTGTAGGGCGTGCAGGTTTTGCCAATCTCTTCCCACACGCCGATCATCGCGACGTTCGGCAGATCGTGGCCGCCCATCTCCTCGGGCGCATCGAGACCCCAGAGGCCTAATTCCTTGGAGACGGCGTCGAGCCGCTTGCGTTCCTCGGCGGTAAGACCCGCGGGTTGGCCGGCAGCTTCGCGCTCCAGCACTTTGCCTTCGAGCGGGATGAGTTCGTCGCGCACGAAGCGGGCGACGAGGTCCTTCAGCATCTGGTGCTCTTCGGCGAGCGCGAATTCCATCGGTGCGTCCCTTTTGTCTTGTTGACCGCTATGGTTCACCGGTCCAATCCACCGCGCAAGGGAGACCGGCCGCGTGACGACGAAAGAATTGGCGAAGGAGCCGACAGGACCGCTTAAGGGCGTCAAAATCGTGGACATGACGAGCGTCGTGTTCGGCGCTTACGCCACGCAGATGCTGGGCGACATGGGCGCGGACGTCATCAAAGTGGAGAGCCCGGCGGCCGAGCGCGGCGAGGGCGGCGACATCATGCGCTGGACCGGCGCGACGCCAGAGGGCGCGCCGCACGACCTCGGCCCGATTTTCATGACGATCAACCGCAACAAGCGTTCGGTGCTGATCGATCTCAACAAAGAGAGCGCCAAGCGCGCGCTGCGCAAGCTGATCGAAGAAGCGGACGTGTTCGCCGTGACGGTGCGCATGGAGGGCATGAAGCGGCTTGGGCTTGACTATGAGAGCGTGAAGAAGATCAAGCCGGACATCATCTACGTGCATGGCGCGGGCTATGGTGCGGCGGGGCCGTATGCGGGGCTGCCGGCGTATGACGATCTCATTCAGGCGCAATCTGGCTTTGCTGATTTACTGAACCGCACCGACGGCGATCCAAAGCCGCGCTACATGCCGTCACTGATCGCGGATAAAGCGTCGGGATTGTTCTTCGCAAACGCGGTGACGGCCGCGCTCTTTCACCGCGCGCGCACGGGCGAGGGCCAGTTCGTGGAAGTGCCGATGTACGAATGCATGGTGAGCTTCAATCTCGCCGAGCACATGTTTGGGCACGTCTACGATCCGCCGACGGGGCAGTGGTCTTATGTGCGCGTGACCAATCCGGATCGCCGACCGTTCAAGACCAAGGATGGGCACATCGGCTTGCTGCCGTACACGCAGAAGCAATGGGCCGCGTTCTTCACGCTCGCGGGCTGGCCGGAGTTAATCCACGACGAGCGCTTTTCCACGCAGGTGGCGCGGGGGCGGAACATTCGCGAGCTTTACGGGATGCTCGAAGTCGCGACCGTCACGAAAACATCGGACGAATGGATCGAGGCGCTCCAGAAGCTTGGCGTGCCAGTTGTGAAGGTGAACCGGCTCGACGATTTGCGCGGCGATGAACATCTCAACGCAGTAGGCATGTTCGAGCGTTACGAACATCCCGAAGCGGGGACGTATGTGGCGCTGAAGCCGCCGATCGTGTTCGAGAAGACGCCCTCGAACATCCGCCGGCATCCGCCGCGGCTTGGGGAGCACACGGCGGAGTTCGTCGAGGAAGACTAAGCGTCCATCCGCGAGATCACGCGCTTTTCGTTCCAATGCGAACTGACGTTGTTCACGAAGTAGCTTGGGCGCGAGGGATAAGCGTCCGTCTCAAGCCAGAGGCGCTTTAAATGGCGCACTTGGCCCGGCTTGTCCTCGTACGCGGCGCGGCCGTGCAGCACGTGATAATTGTTGATGAACTGCATGTCGCCCGCTTCGAACGCCATCTCGACGTTGAAGCGCCCGCTCTCGGCGGTCTCGACGATCCACATCAGCGCTTCGTGTTGCAGCGGTGTGAGGCGCGGCGCCTCGGCGTGGCGCTGTGAGGCAAAAATGTAGGGCGGGATCAGTCGCATGAAGAGACGATCGCCCCAATCGGTGAAGCCCGGCACAAAGTAGTATGGCTTGCCGCCCGGGCGTTGTTCGCCGCGGAAATCGTACGGCAGATCTTGGTAGAGCGCTTCGGCGAGGTCCGGGCGCTCGCGCACCAGCGTGTTGTGGAGCGCGACGCAATTGGCGACGCGCGAGAGGCCGCCTTCTGCGCCCGGATCGAGACACATGAGGCCGACGAGATCGGAGCCGTCGCAGTGGAACGGTAGCTTCACGCCGCCGATTTCGTTGCCGCGTGAGGTGGGATCGTCCGGCGCTTTGCCGTGGTCGGTGACGTCGCCCAGCACGTGGCCTTTGGCGTTTTGCGCCCAGGGCTTTCCAAGGTGCGCGCCGACGCCCCAATAGATCAGGCACATCTCATCGTTGTTGTAGCGCGCGCGATCGACGCCGCGCAGACGCACGACGCCGCGGCCGTTGACCAGCTCTTCCTTGATGCGCGCGATTTTGGCCGCGACGTTCGGCAGCGGAAACTCCCGTGCGCCGATCTCAAGCAGATTGCTGGACACGCCTTGAGCGTGACGAAGGGCTGTGTCGATTTCCTCGGCCTCATCGCGCGTCAGCGTTTCGGTCCAGAGCTTTGGATCGCGCATATCATCTGCGGTCCACTCGCAGTGCTTTTCGAGTTCGCGCATCGCGCTCTCCTATTCAGCAGCAACGGCCACGGGCGCGCGCTGCGCGCCGCGCAAGAGCCGGCCCGGCAGTGCGCTGGTCGGTTCGCCATCGCGATAGGTGATCGCGCCGGCGACCATCGTCGCGACGTAGCCATCGGCGCGCTGGATGAGACGGCGGCCACCAGCTGGCAAGTCGTACGCGACTTGCGGCGCGTGGAGATGCAGCTTGGCGTAGTCGATGACGTTGATATCGGCGCGATACCCGGGCGTGATGAGGCCGCGATCGTAGAGGCCGAGCGCTTCGGCCGTATCGCGCGACTGCATCTTAATCATCGCCGCAAGCGGCACTTTGGGGCCGCGGGTGCGGTCGCGCGTGCCGAGCGTGAGGTTCGATGTCGGGAACGAGCCGTCGCAGATCATGCCGACATGGGCGCCGCCGTCCGAGAGGCCGGGCACTGTGTGTTTGTGCATCATCATTGCGTAGGCGGGATCGAGATTGCCCTCGGTGTAGTTGAGGAACGGCAGATAGAGCATGCCGCGCCCATCGTTCGACATCATGTGATCGAGCGCGACTTCCTCAGGCGAGACGCCGCGCCGCGCGGCTTCCGCCGCAACGCTTTGATCGGGCGTTGGCTCGTAGTCGGGCGACGATTGCATCAGGATTTGCCGCTCCCACGCCATTAGGCGCTTGGAGCCGTCCGGGTTCGTCGAATGATCGACGAGCAGGCGCGCGCGGAACTCCGGATCGCGGAGGCGCGCGATGCGTTCAGCGAATGGCAGCTTCGCGATCTCTTTGTAGGTCGCGTGCGTCGAGAACGGATTGGCCGTGAGCTCAAACCCGAACAGCAGGCCGACGGGGCGCAGCGCGACTTGCGCGCGCATTTCTAGGCCTGCGGCGACAGCCTCTTCCAGCAGTTTCAGCTGAAGTTTCCACGTGTCTTTCGCGATCGGGCTTTGCAGCAGCGAGAAAGAGAGCGGGCGGCCGCTCTTTTCGACGATGCGGCGGAGCATCGCGAATTCGGCTTCGGGATCGGTGAAGTCGCTCACGACTTGCAGCACGCCTTTGCCGGCGGCCTTGAGGCCCATCGCAATGCCCGTGAGTTCGTCCTCGCCGGCGGTGAGCGTGGGTGTTGGTTGGCCGTCGCTGGTGCGGTGATTGAGCGTGCGGGAGGTGGAGAAGCCGAGCGCGCCAGCTTCCATCGCGCGCTTCGCGATGGCGCTCATAGCGTTGATGTCAGCTTCGGTCGCGGGCTCGCGGTTGGCGCCGCGTTCGCCCATCACGTAGACGCGCAGCGCCGCGTGCGGGAGCTGCGAGCCGATATCGACGTCGAAGCGCCGCTCGGCGATGGCGTCGAGATAATCGGGGTAGCTTTCCCAATTCCACTTGAGGCCCTGTGCGAGCACCGGGTGGGGAATGTCCTCGACGCCCTCCATGAGGCGGATGAGGCGATCGTGGTCATCTGGCCGGCAGGGCGCGAAGCCGACGCCGCAATTGCCCATCACGACGGTGGTGACGCCGTGCCAGGAGGAGGGTTGCATGCGCTCGTCCCACGTGGCTTGGCCATCGTAGTGCGTGTGCACGTCGACGAAGCCTGGGGTGACGATCTTGCCGCGCGCGTCGATCTCTTCACGGCCCTGGCCGGAGATTTTGCCGACGGCGGCGATCATGCCGTCCTTGACGCCGAGATCGGTTTCGCGGCCCTCGCTTCCGGTCCCGTCGAAGACGGTCCCGCCGCGGATCACCACGTCATAGGCGCGTTCCATAAGCGGCCTCCCTGTGTGTTCTTTGGTTGCCGCCAGGGTGCGGCTGGGTGACGCGAGGGTCAAGGGCGTGGCCCGGCGGAAAGCGGGCGCCAAAGCCGTGATGGACGGCGGGCGGAGGCGCCGCTATAGAGCCACCCCGCCGTCAGGCGCGCCTGGGTAGCTCAGTCGGTAGAGCAGCGGATTGAAAATCCGCGTGTCGCTGGTTCGATTCCGGCCCCAGGCACCACTTTCCACATCGGAGGACGCCATGATCCGCCGCTTCGCTCCGTTGTTGGCGCTGGCGCTGACGCTGGCTGCGTGCGCGACGCAACCGGCGCGCGACCGGTTCGATCTGGTGGGCATCCAGCGCGGTCTCGACGCGCGCGGCATTGGCTTTGGCGTAACGCGCGTGCCGGGGGAGGACGCGTTGCTGCTCCAGGTGCGGTTCCGCACGTCGGATGCTGGCGGCGAGGCGGAGGCGACACCCGAACAGGCAGCTGCGGCCGCGGCGCCGGAAGGCTGCACGGTCGCGTCCGTCGAGCCGCAAGCCGATGGAACTTTCAAAGCAAGCTATGCGTGCTGAAGCGGCAGTGTTAGTTGCGCCGCGTGTTTTGATCGGGAGTAGATTGCATGTGTCAGGTTTGCGCGAACAATCCTCTCCGCTTCAGCCGGCGCGCCTTGCTTGCGGCGGCGCCCGCCGTGGCGCTCGCGGCGTGTGCAACCAATCCGTACACCGGCCGTAATCAACTCGTTGGTCTCGCAGACAGCGCACAGATTCAACAGATGGGTCTGCAAGCGTGGGCGCAGGAGCGCCAAACGAAGCCGGTCTGGAACAACGCAGCGCAGCAACAGCGCTTGCAGCGCATCGGGCAGCGCGTCGCGGCGCAAGCGCAGGTTCCGAATGCACAGTGGGAGTTCGTTGCGTTCGATAGCGCTGAACTCAACGCGTATGTGCTGCCGGGCGGCAAGGTCGGGTTCTATCGCGGCATTATGGAGCTAGCGCAGAACGACGATCAGATCGCGACGGTGATGTCTCACGAGGTGGGCCATCTTATCGGGCGGCACGTTGAAGAGCGGTACAGTCAGGCAGTGGCGCAACAGGGCGCCGTGGCTGTGACGGGGGCGGCGACAAACGCGCAGCTTGCACAGGTCCTTGGTCTTGGCCTGCAAGTGGGGGTGGGCCTGCCGCACTCGCGCTCGCAGGAGGCGGAGGCCGACCGCATCGGCATCGATCTCATGCACGCTGCCGGTTACGACGTGCGTCAGGCCATCCCGTTCTGGCAGGCGATGTCGGCGCGTGGGGGCTCGCGCCCGCCGCCGTTCCTCTCGACCCACCCGGATCCGGCCTCGCGCATCGCTGACATCCGCAACCACATCAACATGCGGGGCTGGGGCCCGGTCTAACCGGCCCACCCTTGCCCTTTGGGGGGGCGGAAGCTAGGTTCCGGCCCCCTGACGAACCGCGTTGGTCAGGCCGCCTTAGCTCAGTTGGTTAGAGCATCGGTTTGTGGAACCGAGGGTCCCCCGTTCGAGCCGGGGAGGCGGTACCAGCGCAAGCGGCGCTGACCATGAATAGCCACGCACGCTTCGCCGCACACACAGCTCGCGCGCTTGGCTACCGCTTCCGCTCGCTCGATGGCGATGACGCGTACTTGTTCGAAGTTTCGGACGGCGCGCGCGCCGCCGCGTTCTCCACGGCCTACGGCACGCCCTATGCGATCAATACGGCGCGCGCCTACTCGCTCGCGCGCGACAAGAGCTTTTGCCAGCGCGTGCTCGATGGCGCGGGCGTGGCGACGATCCCCACGCAGCTCTTCTTCGCGAATACGCGCCAACAGGCCTATCGCAGCCCGGGCCGGGAGCGCGAGGACGCGCTCGCTTGGGCGGCGGGCGCGGCGTTTCCGGTGTTCTGCAAGCCAAACCAAGGATCGAAGGGCGAGTTCGCGGAGATCGTCACGAGCGCGGCGGCGTTTGAAGACTACCTCAACCGCGTCGGACCGACATACGATGTGATCCTGGTGCAACCCGTTCTGCGCGGCGAAGAGCATCGCGTGCTGGTGCTCAACGGCGCGCCGCTCTGCTCGTACAGGAAGGTGAAACCGCAGATCGAAGGCGATGGGCGTGCAAGCGTGCGTCAATTGCTCGAACGCGCGCGCGCGGGGTGGAAAGCCGCCGCGCAAGCGACACCGCTCGATGCGGTGCAGGCGCGTGACGTGACGGGCGCGCTCACGCCGCACGACGCTGTCCCCGAGGTGGGCGCGCGTTTGACACTGGAAGGGCGCGCCAACCGCGCGGCGGGCGGAGACGCAGACCGTGTGCTTGATGAGCCGCCCGCGCCGTTGGCGGCGATCGGGCGCGCCGCGGCGGCGGCCATCGGACTGGGGCTTGCGGGCGTTGATGTGTTCGACGTTTCGCCCGCGCGCGATTTTTCCGACTTGGTCGTGATCGAGGTGAATGCGAACCCGGCGGTAGAGACGCTGGAATCGCAGGGCAGGCTCGATCTGATCGAGGCGATCTGGAAAGCCAATTTCGCGGCGGCGCTGCTATGAACGACCCGATCGTGCCGTTCCCAAAGTTCGGCGCGGGCATCGGGCTCCATCGGGTGGGCGCGATTGCGGCGGCAATCGGCGTCGATCTCGCCGCGTTTTCGGCGCGGGCGTGCGTCATCACCGGATCGAACGGCAAAGGCAGCGTTGCAGCGATGACGGGCGCGATCTTGGCCGCCGCGCAGCCGGATGTTGGGGTCTTCACCTCGCCGCATCTGTTCTCCATCCATGAGCGCTTCGCGATCGATGGCGATCCGATCGACGATGCTGCGTTGGCGCTGCACTGGGAGAGAGTGGAAGCTGCCGCGCGCGCCTATGAGCGTGATCACCCAGGCGACGCCGTGGGCGGGTTTGAGTTTCTGTTTTTGATCGCCGCGTCTTGGTTTGCCGAGCAG